>NYZC01000166.1 GCA_002686995.1 Phycisphaeraceae bacterium
GCTCGCGGTATTCGCCGGTAATGAGATCGCCTGGGTTCATGGGTCTAGGGTGTAGGGTCGGGGGTCTGGGGTCTGGGGTCGGGGGTTCGTACGACTGGGTCTCAGATTCTTACGCCGTCATTTCCTGTCGCGGTGACGAGAAGTTGAGGAACCACGGATGAACACGGATGAACACGGATGAACACGAATCTTCTTTCTTTCTGATTCATCCGTGTCCATCCGTGTCCATCCGTGGTTCCTGATCGTTGCGGCTCAGCCGCGTTAGATTACGGGGTTTGGGTTCGTGCGACGAGTCCCGCGTGGTGAAATGCCTTGACCCCTTCCGGCACAGCGGAGAAACTCGTCTCCGAATCCAATCCCCGGACCCCGGACCACCAGACCCCAGAACCCTTGATCAAGTTCCGCTGCAATCACTGCAGGCAGAAGATCGGCGTCCCGGAGGCCTACGCCGGACGGCGGGTCAAATGCAATGGGTGCGGCGGCGTCCTGTCCGTCCCCGCCGCCAGCGACCTCTCCGCCGAGACCGGCGGCGGCAGCGTCGTGGGCGAGGAGATGATGAGCCTGCTCAAGGGCCTGGGCGCGGGCGCCGCACCGCCCGCCGACGCGCCGGCCGCCACCCCCGACACGAAGACGCCGGGTTCGAAGAAGCCGGCCGACCGACCGACCGATGGCGAGCCCGTCACGATGCCGGTGCCGGCCGCCGATCGAGCCCGGGTCATCGCCCACTGGGCCCTGATCGGCATCGTCGTCGTCGGTGTGGCCGGGCTGCTGCTCGGCAACATCATGACGAAGATCTTCTTCGCGGTCGTCGTGCTGACGGCGGTGAACGGCTACTGGCTCGGCGCGAAGAAGGTCGCGGCCGCCTTCGGCGGTCTGCTCGCCGCCGCGCTGCTCGGCGCACCGATGGGGCGCGGCCTCGAGGGGATCTTCTCGTCGATCCTGGGCACGACCGGGCTGACCAATCGACTGATCAGTGTCGCCATCGTGTCGGCGATCATCGTCGCCGCCGTCGCCGCGGCGCTGCACTTCGCCGTAGCGCGGCTGAGCCGGGACCACCCCGAGTGGAAACCGTTCGATCGAGGCATGGGACTGGGCATGGGGACCCTCGAAGGGCTGCTCGTCGGCCTGCTGATCATCTGGTCGGTGCTGGTGCTCGAGCCCGTGGCCGCGACCAGCCTGCAAGCGTCGCCGGACAACAAGGTCGCGGCGCAGGTGGTGCGACTCGCCGAAGCCGCCCGCGAGAGCGTCGTCGGGCGCCTCGCCGGCGCGGTCAACCCGCTCGACGACATGCGACTGTTCGGCCTGTTCCAGAAGGCCCTGGTCGTGCTGAACGATCCCGACGCGCGCACGGAGTTCCTGCGCGACCCGGCCATGGAGCGCGTGCAGAACATGTCCTCCGTCGAGCAGGCGCTCGACCGTTTCTCCAAGGATCCGGAGATCGCCCGCATCACGCAGGAGGAGGGTCAGATCACCGCCGGGCAGCTCAAGAAGCTGCTCGACAGCCCGACGGTGCTCGAAATCCTCGACGAGACGGGCGTCGTCGAGGACCTGACGCCCATCGCCGACGAGATCGAGAAGGCGATCGACGCCGCGCTCGAGAAGACCGGCCAGCGCATCGAGGAAGCTGCGAAACCGCCCGCGGAAAGGGAACCCGATGGACCGTGACACCGCCTTCGAAATGGCGACCTCCAACATCCGGTTCGGCCCCGGCGTCACCGGCGAGGTCGGCATGGACCTCGTCGATCTCGGGGCGCAGCGCGTCGTCGTGCTGACCGACCCGCACCTGGCCCTCCTGCCGCCGGTGGCGAACGTTCGCGCGGCGCTGGACGCCGAAGGCATCGAGCACGTCCTGTTCGACCAGGTCAGCGTCGAGCCGACCGACGAGTCGTTTCAGCAGGCCATCACCTTCGCGGACCACCAGGACCGGATCGACGCCTTCGTCGCGGTGGGCGGCGGATCGACCATCGACACGGCGAAGGCCGCGAACCTGTACCACTGCCATCCCGCGGACTTTCTCGCCTACGTGAACCCGCCGATCGGCGGCGGCAAGCCGGTGCCGGGCCCGGTCAAGCCGCTCATCGCAATCCCGACGACCGCCGGCACCGGCAGCGAGACGACCGGCGTCGCCATCTTCGATCTCGTCGGCCTCAAGGCGAAGACGGGAATCGCCCATCGCCGCCTCAAGCCCACCATCGGGCTCGTCGACCCGGAGAACCCCCGCACGCTGCCGCCCGCCGTCGCCGCCTCGACGGGTCTCGACGTGCTGAGCCACGCGATCGAGTCCTACACCGCGAAGCCCTTTAACGAGCGGCCACGACCGGAGCGGCCGCTGCTGCGGCCGGCCTACCAGGGCTCCAACCCGACCAGCGACATCTGGGCGCTGCATGCGCTGCGCATGGTCGACGCCTACCTCCGCCGCGCCGTCGCCGACCCGTCGGACGAGGCAGCGCGGGGCATGATGCTGCTGGCGGCGTCCTACGCAGGCATGGGATTCGGCAACGCCGGCGTGCACCTGCCCCACGGCATGTCCTACCCGGTCTCGGGCATGGTGCGCGACTACCGGCCGGACGGTTACGACGTCGACCACGCCATCGTGCCTCACGGTACGTCGGTGATTCTCAATGCCCCCGCGGTCTTCCGCTTCACGGCCTCATCGTCACCGCAGCGCCACCTCGACGCGGCCGCGGCGCTCGGCGCGGACATCTCCGGCGCCGGCCCCGACGACGCAGCGCGGGTGCTCACCGATCGCATCATCTTCTTCATGCAGGAACTCGACATCCCGAGCGGGCTCGCGGCCATCGGCTACGGGTCCGACGACATCCCCGCGCTCGTCGAAGGCACGCTGCCCCAGCATCGCGTGACGAAGCTGTCGCCGCGGCCGGCCGAGGCGGACGACCTCGCAAGGATGTTCGAGGATGCGATGAGGTACTGGTAGGCGGGTTCCGGGTCCCGGATCACCACCCCTGCTGGCGCTCGTAGGTATCGTCCCAACGCGACAGCACGATCTTCTGCCTCGTGTAGAACATCACCCCCTCGTGCCCCTGGACGTGCAGGTCGCCGAAGAACGAGCGGTTCCAGCCCGAGAACGCGAACGCCGCCATCGGGGCCGGCACGCCGACGTTGACGCCGACCATGCCGCACCGGATGCCGCGCGCGAACCGGCGCGCGGCGGCCCCGCTGGAGGTGAAGATCACCGCACCGTTGCCGTAGGGACTGCGGTTCGCCCTTTCGATCGCCTCGTCCAGGTCGGCGGGGCGCTGCATCGAGAGCAGAGGGCCGAATACCTCGTCGCGGGCGATGGACATGTCCGGCTGCACCTCGTCGAAGAGCGTCGGACGCAGGAAGAAACCTGAAGACGGCGCCTTCTCGCGCCCGTCCCGCGCGAGGCGGGCGCCTTCACGCTGTCCGTTGTCGATGTAGCGGGCCACGCGGTCGCGCGCCGAGGCGTCGATGAGCGGCCCCATCTGCGCGTCCGGGTTCGCCACGGTGTCGTCGACGACCAGGGCGTCGATCGCACTCGAGAGCCGGCGCTCGAGCGGCCCGGCGGCGTCGCCGACGCCCATCACGATCGATCCGGCCATGCAGCGCTGGCCGGCACACCCGTAGGCGGCGCCCATGACGGCGCGGATCGTCGAGTCGGGCTCGGCGTCCGGCATGACGATCATCACGTTCTTCGCGCCGCCCGCGGCCTGCACGCGCTTGCCGGTCTCGCAGCCCATCCGGTAGACCTGCTCGGCGACGGCGGTCGAGCCGACGAAGCTGACCGAGGCGATGTCCGGGTGCCGGCACAGCGACTCGACCACGGGACGCCCCCCGTGCACGACGTTCAGCACGCCCGGGGGCAGACCGGCCTCGAGGGCCAGCTCGGCCAGGCGCACGGCCGTCAGCGGCACCTTTTCGCTCGGCTTCAGCACGAAGCTGTTGCCGCACGCGATGGCGACCGGGAACATCCACAGCGGCACCATGGCCGGAAAGTTGAACGGGGTGATGCCGGCGCAGACGCCGATCGGCTCGCGCGTCGTATGGCCGTCGATGTGCTCGGCGAGCTGCCCGAGCGTCTCGCCCTTGCCCAGGTGCGCGATGCCGCACGAGAAGTCGACGACCTCGATGCCGCGCCGGACGTCGCCGCGCCCCTCCTCCAGCGTCTTGCCGTTCTCGGTGGACACGAGACCGGCCAGTGCCTCGAACTGGTCCTCGAGGATGGCCTTGTAGCGGAACAGCACTTCGGCCCGTTTCGGCGCCGGCGACTGCGACCAGCGTTCGAACGCCGCCAGGGCACTGCGGACCGCATCGTCGACCTCGGCCGGGCCGCACATCGGAACGCGGCAAATCACCGAGCCGGCCGACGGATTGAAGACGTCGGCATGCTCGTCCGCGGCGGCCTCGACCCGGCGGCCGTCGACCACGAGCGGAACGACTGAGATGGTTGAACTGGCCATGCGTGTCACTCGATTGCGGGATCAAACCGGTTTCGGCCCCATCATAACGGCGGCCGCCGCGAGCCCGACGGCGGCGACGAGAACGGGGTCGGACCTCCGCATGCGTTGCCGAGCCGGGTCGTCCCCGACCCGGTGTCGGCAACGCCCTCCGGGTCGAGACGGCCCGGCTCGGAACACGCAATGGCCGGAATCACGAAAAACGCGGTGGGGTGCCGGTTCTTCCAGCGCGGACGATTTGCCAAGCCCGGGGCGGATTGGCATACTACGGGGCTCGATGTGCGAATGAACGAGTAAAGGAGTCGGTATGCCCATCCGTATCAAGGCCCGTAGCGGCGAATCGGCCGAGCAGCTGATGCGCAGGTTCAAGAAGATGTGCGAGAAGGAAGGCCTGACCAAGGACGTCAAGCGCCGGATGTATTACGAGAAGCCGAGCGAAAAACGTCAGCGGGCGCTGCGCAAGAGCATCAAGCGCGTGCAGCAGCAGGAGCTGGCGGCGGCCGGCGGCGGCGGCGCGAACCAGCGAGGCGGCTCCCGCGGGGGATCGGGCGGCGGACGCTCGGGCGGCGGACGGCCAAGCGGCCGGGATCGTCGCTGACCGGGTCGCACCGGGGCGGGGAAAGCGGCCCGCGACCTCTTCATCACCGGTCCCGGGCGACCGGCCCCACGACGCGGGCCGCCGGTCCGTGTCGGCCACACCGTTTCCAGGGCTCCGTGTTCGACGCTTCAGCCGGGCATCGACTTTCCGTCAAGAATTTCCGCGGCGGTTTCACTACCGCCCGACCGGCCCGACGGGCCAACCGATCAACACCGTCAATCCTCGTCAATCCCCGTCAACACTGAAGTCCACGTCACCCATACGGCAAACAGGAGACTGTCGATGCAGCGGTTCGCAGGTTTATCACTCTTGGCAATGGTGGCCGCGATGAGCATGAGCGCGAACGCGATGGCCGCCACCGGCTCTCTGCCGGGTGACGCGATCGGCGCGACGCTCGCCGCGTCCCTGCCGCCGGCGTTCTGGCTCGCCCCGATCGGCGCCATCGCCGCACTGATCATGGCGTTCATGTTCTACAAGAACGTCATGAGCCACAGCGAAGGCGACGAAAACATGATCCGGATCGCCCAGGCGGTCCGCGACGGCGCCTACGCGTACCTGAGCTCCCAGCGCAAGGTCGTGGCGATCGTCTTCGTCATCCTGATGGTGATCCTGGCGCTCATGGCGTTCGGGCTGAAGCTGCAGGCGGAGCTCACGTTCGTCGGCGTCGGCGTCGCCGGCTTCCTCTCGGGGCTGTGCGGCTTCTTCGGCATGAAGACGGCGACCAATGCTTCCGCCCGCACGACCCACGCCGCCAAGCAGTCGCTCAACGACGGCCTGCGCGTCGCGTTCCGCAGCGGTGCGGTCATGGGCCTGTGCGTCACGGGCTTCGCCCTCCTCGACGTCAGCATCTGGTTCACGATCCTCACCTCGGTCTTCGGTGCCGACAACCTGGTCTCGCTGACCACGATCACGCTCAGCTTCGCGATGGGCGCCTCGCTGCAGGCCCTGTTCGCCCGCGTCGGCGGCGGCATCTACACGAAGGCCGCGGACGTCGGCGCCGACCTCGTCGGCAAGGTCGAGGCGGGCATTCCCGAGGACGATCCGCGCAACC
>NYZC01000167.1 GCA_002686995.1 Phycisphaeraceae bacterium
CCGCACACGGTGGTCGCCTACGTCTTCCGCCCTGGCGATCACGACGAGATCGTGACTTCGATGGGCACCGGCCGGACCGTCCTCATCGAACCGGGGCTCTATGACGTGCGCGCGGTCATGACGGTCGCGGCGCGCGAACGCATGGTGCGCTGGCACCAGGTCGAGATCGCCGAAGGACGGCATCATCGCCTGGACGTCTCTTTCCGTCGGGGCGCCCTGAGGGTGGCGGCGCTCAACGCGGGCCGACCGCTGGCTGGAGAGACCGTGAGGCTGACCGCCTATCGTGCCGAAGACGATCAGGAGGAGCCCCTGCAGTCAGGCCGGGCCTCCGTGCCGATGGCGCTGCCCGTCGGACGCTACGACGTCAAGGCGACGTTCAGCGGGTCGAGCGATCAACCGTCGCGATGGCTGCGCGACGTCGAGATCGCCGAGGACGTCACGCTCGATCGCGCCGTCGAGTTCCGCTCAGGCACGATCAACGTGACCGCCACGCTGGGCGACGGCGACGCGCTGTCGGCCTTCGACGTCTACGTCTATTACTACCGGCCGGGAGACCACGCGCAGGCCGTCGCCTACACGCCGCTCGGAGAAGCCGCCACGCTCGAGGCCGGCCACTATGACGTCAGGGCACACTTCTTCCGCTCTCATGACCAACCGAACGTCTGGGTGCGAAACCAGGAGCTGCCGGCCGGACGGACGGTACGGATCAGGCTGTCGTTCCTGTCCGGAACGCTGCTGATCAGGGCGCGCGACGCGCAAGGCGCCGAGTTCCTGGGTGACAACGTATTCGTCGACGTGTTCGCCGCCAATCAACGCGTCAAGCCGATCGCCTCGGCGAGAGGCAGCGAAACAATGATTCTCGGCGAAGGCACCTACGACGTCCGTGTCGTCGATACGCGACAGGCGTCGCGCGAGACATGGTTGGAAGGCCTGACGGTGGTGCCCGGCAGGCTCACCGAGGAGTCGGTGACGCTCCAGGACTGAATGGTCACTGGGTGCGCGCTGCGCTCGACTCCAGTGAAAAAGAAACCGGCGCCGCCCGGAGGCGGCGCCGGCTGAGCATTCAACACATTGCCGGATCTCCAGCTTACGCCGCGCGACGCCGGAAGGCGACCGCCAGGCTGCCCAGACTCAGCAGCACGAGCGAGCCGGGCTCGGGCGAGATACCGTGGCCGACGACGAACAGGCCGGACGAACCGGCCGGCTGAGCGCCGCCGAACAGGCCGAAGTTGATGCTGTTGGCGTTGATCTGGCCGTTGTCATCGACGTCAGCGCTGCCACGAAGGCGCAGGGAGAACGGACCCGCGACCGGCGACACGAGATCGACATCCGCCAGCAGGCTCAACGTACCCGTCGCGTCGACGCGAATCGGATCGGGGAGGACCTGCGACAGTTGCGCATCAGGCTGCGCGACGAAGCTGACGGCCATGTCGCCGCCAACCGTGCTGAACTGCACCTGGGCGGGCGAGACGCCGGTCGATCCGATCGGATCGAACGGAGATGTCCCCAGGACCACGCCCACCTCCGCGGCAACGCCGGGGGCAATGCCCCGAACCGGATGCGAAATGATGAACAGGTCCTGGCCGTTCGCCAGGGTCACCAGCGCCGGCGCGTCGTCGATCAGGTCGAAGCTCAGCGAATCGTCCACAACGGGCTGGCCGTTGCGCACGTTGAGCGTGCCTTCCAACTGGAGCGGCTGCGGGTCGAAGATCGGCGTGCCGCTTGCCGCGTCCGTGCCCTGCGCGATCAGGTCCGCGACGAAACGCACCGTCCCGTTGCCCGAAACGTCGATCTGGGGCGGGATACCGAAATTGTTCGGAGGCACCTTGGCACTGTACTGGACGGACGTGGGAGATTTCCCGGTCGCGGGATCGGGCGGGCCGAAATCGACCGAGCCGAATCCTCTGAAGCTGACCCCTCCCGTACCGCCCAGGCCCGGCGCCAGATCAACGTCGACCACGGCAGGGCTGGAGGACTGCGCCGTGGCGACGGTCGCGGTTACCCCCATGCAAAGAATCGCGACAAGCAACAAGCTCAGAGTGGTTTTCATGGTTTTGGTTCCTTTCAGAATGTTGAGAAGGCCGTCAATCGACGCCTCAGCGAAGTACCCTGCGCGAAACGGCTTTGCGCGCTACAGTTCGACCAAACAAACGTGCGAACGAGACAGTGCAATCGACGTGCCACTCCCCTCAGGCCGAATCATCGCGGGTCGAGGCGCCTTGACCACCGGAATGGCTAACCATTGCAGCAGCCAGAACGGCTGCCTGGGCGCCGGCTCACCCCGTGACGGTCGTCCCGGGTATCGTGAAGTGAAAGGTCGCCCCGCTGCCGGGTCTCGACTCGAGCCAGATGTGCCCGCCGTGGCGCTCCACGATGCGCTTGCAGAGGGCAAGCCCGATCCCGGTGCCGGAGTACTCTTCGCTCGTGTGCAGGCGCTGAAAGATGGCGAAGATACGTTCGAAGTGCTGCGGGTCGATCCCGATGCCGTTGTCGGCGACGGAAAGCAACCACTGGCCGTTCGATCGAGCCGCCGAGACCCGGACCTCAGGCGGCGCCGTCCCGTGGTACTTGACCGCGTTGCCCACGAGATTCTGCATGAGCTGCGTGAGCTGAAGGCGATCGCCCGTCACGGTCGGAAGCGGCGCGCACTCGACGCGCGCCGTCTCGCTCCGTATCAGCTCCTCGAGGTTCGACCTGACCTCGGCGATCACCGCGTTGAGATCGATCGGCTCGAACGGCTCGGTCTTGCTTGCGATCCGCGAGTAGGTCAGCAGGTCATGGATCAGCTGCTGCATGCGCTTGCCGCCGTCGACGGCGAAATCGATGAACTCGTCCGCTTCCGCGTCCAGTCGTCCCCGGTAGCGCCGGCTGAGTAGCTGGAGGTAGCTCGTCACCATCCGCAGCGGCTCCTGCAGATCGTGCGATGCGACGTAGGCGAACTGCTCCAGCTCCTGGTTCGAGGCTTCGAGCGCCGCGGCACTGCTCGTGAGCTCCTGCTCCACCTTCTTGCGCGGCGTGATGTCCTCGGCGATGCCGACGATCCGGTAGACCTGCCCCTCCGCGTCGGCGATCGGCACGGCGCGATCCAGGATCCACCGGATGCCGCCATCGGGCCGCACGATCCGGTATTCCTCCTTGAAACCGCCTGTCGCGCACTGCCGGACCCAGGCCTCGCCGACGCGCCCTCGATCGTCGGGATGGATCGCGTCGATCCAGCCGTGGCTGTCATCGTAGAGCGACTGGCACGTCCGTCCCCACAGCCGCTCGTACATCGGGCTGACGTACTGCAGGTCGCCACCCGTGCCGTTGTGGACGTAGAAGACCTCGCGAATGTTGTCCACGAGCTGCCGGAAGCGCTCCTCGCTCTCGCGCAGATCCGTCTCCGCGCGGCGCCGCTCGCGCACCTCGTTCGCCATCACGTCGACGGTCACCGTCGTCCGCTGCAGCCGATCCGTCATCCGGTCGAACGCGGCAGCGAGCGCGCCGAGCTCGTCGTCCGCGGTCGAGTCGATGCGATGGCTCAGATCGCCCGCGCCGATAAGCTTCGTGCCTCGGCGCAGCCGGTCGATCGGTCGCATGATGCTTCGTTCGAACAGGAGCATCACGGCCATCACCGCCACGGCCATCCCGACGACGTTGAACATCACCACGAATCCGCTGTTGCGCTCGATCCGCGCGGCGGCATCGAAGCTGTCGCCCGCAAGCTGAGAGGCGATCTCGACCACGCCGCCCGACTCGAGCAGCACGAGGTTCGCCATCGACTCCTCGAACATCCTCCGGTCGCGGCGGCGCTGCGTGAGACTGAATCGCTCCTGGACATCGTTGGAGAAACCGTCGGCCATTTCGAGGTACCGGTCCCAGACGGCCCGCTGGGTCGCGGTCAACAGGTCCGCGCGCTCGCCGATATCGCGATTGCGGTCCTCCAGCTCGCGCCAACGGGTTTCAAACGAGTCGACCAGTTCCGGTGCGGCGGCGATCCGGTGCTCCCGTACGTCCGACAGCGCTGCAACGAGCGCCGTTCTCGCGTCGCCGAGCAGTCCGAGCAGCTCTCGACGCCGCGCCGTCGGCGGCATCTTCAGCTCCTCGTCGAGGATCTTCGACAGCGCCGCCGTCATCTCCGGTCCGTCGGGAATGCCTGAATCCGCCGCCGTCGGCGCCTCGGACCTCGACTCGATCAGCATTTCAAATAGCCGGCCCAGGTCGTCATAGTCGCGTCGCAGCAACGACAGGTCCGCCTCGTTGATGACGACCGGCTTCATTCGGAGAAGCAGATGATCCAGCGCGGCGTATTTTTCGCGCCACTGCTGCAGCGCGCGGTCCGTGTGCTCAGTCACGTACTCGTAGGTCAGCACGTTGAGCGCGAAGACGCCCCGGACGATCTGGTCCGCCATGTAGGCCTGTCCCTGCGCCGCCTTGAGCTTGCTGAAGCTCAGCCACAACGTGACGCCCACCACGATCACGAGCAGCAGGGGCAGCGTCGAAACCAGGTACAGCTTCTTCTTGATCGTCAATGAATGATCGTCATCGCGTCGGGTCGGACCCGGTTCAGACCTTCAAGATAGAACATGTCGAGGTAGTTGGGCACGTCGTGCGCGACGACGAGCCCGCTATCGATCGCCCACCGCGCCTGGTCCTCCATGCTCGTCAGCAGAGACTGTTCGAGACCGACATGCCGGCGAAGGCGCGACCAGGAGAGGTCCATCGACGACTCGGACACGCCGAGCGAGCCAGATACCATCTTCAGCGCCTCGTCCGACTGGGCACGGGCAAATCGCTCCGCCCGCAGCAGCGCGCGAATCATCCGGACGACGATCTCCGGCCGTTCGCGCACAAGTTCGCCGCGCACGACGACCAGGTCGGACCGTGTGAAGAGCCCGGGCTCGCTGAAGACGACGACGTTGTCCGCAAGCATCGAACGTGCCTGGCTGACGTAAGGCTCGCGCATGCTGAACGCGTCGATCTCGCCCGCGACCAGCGCATCGGCCAGGCGCTCCGCGTCGAAGTACGAGAGTCGCACGTCGCGCTCGGGAATCCCGTTGCGTGCCAGGAACAGGTGAAGGAAGAAATGGACGGCCGACGCCCTCTGGGTCGCGATCCGCTTGCCGCGAAGGTCCGCCGGTTGCTCGATGCCGGCATCACGTCGCGCGACCACTCGATCCACGTCGGTCGCGGAACCCACGCTGCAGATGACCTGCAGATCGTGACGCTCGAACAGGGCGAACACCAGGGGCGCCTGGGCGCATGTCACGACGTCCGCGTTCCCGTCGAGCAGCCCCCCCAGGGCGCGCTTGCCGCTGACATAGGTTTCAACCTCGGGCACGATGCCTTCGTCGCGGAAGAAGTCCTGCTCGATCGCGATGATGGCCAGGGCGCTGGACGGCTGCAACGCGAGGCCGAATCGGATTTCGGACTGCGGACTCGGAACCGCCGCTTCCGATCCGCACCCCGCCGCGAGCACGAGCGCCGTCAGCGTCGCAACGAAGAACGCCGAGGATCGAAAGCGGCGCAGCCATCGCCCGGACCCGACCTGCTCATGGAAAATCTCACGAACTCTCCATCGCATACCGGTAATACCGCTCATGCAAGTGCGCCCCGTCGGAATCCTTCAACGCCGGATGCCACGACGAAGCACCATATTGAAGCAGAAACGGTAGCACGCTTCCATCAGGACTCGGCTCCAGGCCGGGTCGGGATAGTCCCGATAGGGAAGTGGGGGTTTTCTCCAATGGGCCGGTCAAGCGTACTTCAACGCTCGAACCGCGCCGCGGGCTCGGGAAGCGAGCGTTCGATCATGTCGACCCGGTAGCCGAATCCGCGATCGCCGAGGCTGGTGAGATCGAGGTTCCCGTCACGGCGGCGATAGATGCCGGGATGCACCTGCTCCTCGGCAAGCGAGGCGTCAGGATAGAACTGCATCGAGTTGGTCTCGACGCCCATGATCGTCCCGGCGTGGGCCGCGAGGCGGACATGCGGTATCTGCGCCAGCATCGGGTTCGTCAGGTCCTGCACCATCAGCGGCATGCCGTGGGCCCGGGCCCAGCACAGGGACAGCAGTGCCCCGGTCTGGGTCTTGCAGGTCTTCAGGGCAACGCCCGACCACCCCAGGGACCGACCGAGGTCGATCAGCCGCCAGTCGTGCGCGCTCTCGTCCATGAACAGCGGCTTGCGTGCCGAGACGCTGCGAACATCGATGCGATTGGCCTCGAGGTCGTATGGGAACGGCTGCTCGACGTACAACAGCATGCCGAAGATGCGGGGTTCGTCGTCGCGAAGTCGGTCGAGGACCTCGTTGACGTACTCCGGGTCGCTGACGGTGCAGTTGAAGTCCGCGCTCAGCCAGACGACGCCGCGGTCGATCGCCAGGCGCCCGACCGCCACCGTCCGTTCGTAGTCCCACGCCGCGTCGTTGCCGCGCAACTTGATTTTCAGGCACTTGAGTCCGTCGGCGTCGATCCAGTCGCCCAGCAAGACCGGGTACCCGTCGTCAGGTTCGTCGCCGCTGCAATCCCCCGCGTCAAGCGGATCGAGGCCGCCTACGAGGTGCCAGGCGGCAAGACGCTCGGGCACGACGCGCGAGAGAAATTCGTCAGGATATCGCCCCTTGAACGAAATGTCGGTGTCGCGAGCGGGCTTCACGAACGACGACAGATCACGATGCAGAAGGACCGCTCCGTACGTCTCGTATACGCCGCAACCGAGCAGGTTCGCGTAGGCATCGTGCAGCGCGATATCGAACGGGCTGCAGCAGACCAGCGCGGCCAGGTGAGGGACGGGCCCGGTGTCCTCGCCGCACTGCTCGTTGATGCGACGATTCAGCTCGGGCAGCACCTGCTCCTGGAAGTCGTAACCGACCTCGAGGGCGTGCCCTTCACCCTCGAACGTCGTCCAGGCCTCGGCCAGCATCTCGGTCAGCTGCTGCAGGCGGTCAAAGCGACTCGAGTACGGAACCGTCGACGGCCAGACCCACTGCACGCTGAGTGGGGTCTCACCCCAGCCCACGGCACGTCGTCCGTGCTCGTCACTGACCTCCATCCTGACCCGGGCGCAGGTCACGCAATCGACCGTCTCCGGGCCGAATTTCAGGGGCACGCGGGTCTCGATGGGCAGGTAACGAAGGTCGGTGCAGACAACGTGAACGCGTGGTGGCATGGGCGGCTCGGGTTTCGGGTTTCCGGGCTCGGGCTTCGGGATCCGGGCAGGGGCAAGCTTATCGAGCCTGACGGCGCATTGCCCGGTGACGGGTCATTCAGAACGACGGCACTACGATCCCAATATGGATGAGGGCGGCCGAATCGGATACCTGATCCAGACTGCGGCGATCTTCGATGCCGGTCTGGTCATGGCGCTCCTGATCACTGCTCCGGTCTACCTCAAGCTCTGCGTCGGCCTGCCGCTGGTCATTCCACTGTTCAGCGCCCTCGCCCGCGACCACCGCGACGCCTGTATGAGCCGTAAGTAATTACGAAAAACGGGAGTGGATGGGAATCGAACCCACCTGAGCGCTGTGTTCAGCGCTCACAACGGGTTTGAAGCCCGCGGCCGCCACCAGGCGTGCTGACACTCCCTGGGAAATCCTGGGAACTGTTGATTCCTGATTTCTGAATCCTGATTCATGACACGCTGGTGATAGCCGCGGCCAGAACCTCGTCCTGGTGAGGGAAG
>NYZC01000168.1 GCA_002686995.1 Phycisphaeraceae bacterium
ACGGTCGCCTCGCAGTGATCGGGCCGCCAGACGTTGATCGCCATCGAATGGACGTCCGAGGTGCGATACCGGTGAAGCCACGTCGCCGCCTCGGGAAGGAACTGCGCGCACAGTGCTGCGTCGGGGTAGAAAGGCTTGCATGCCATGGGCGAGGTGCGGTGGTTCATGTTCGTCGGAGAAACGATGTTCCCGTCGCCGTCCACCAGCGTCAGGTGGTTGCGCAGACGAAAGCTGCGCCGGAGTGATTCCAGAAGCTCGGGACGCTTCGTTTCGAGATAGAGCGCGCCGATTCCGAAGGCGCTCACCGAGTTGTACGCGCCGTCGAATCCCTTGTACTCCCTGTAATACCCGGCCGGGGCCTGGCCGACGTGGTACCAGTCCGACTGGGGGTTCTCGCCGACGTCGTCGCCGACCAGACTGGCAAGGTGCCGCGTCACGAGGTCGCGATAGTTTTCGTCCCCGGTGGTCTCGTACATCTGCCAGTGCCCATGAAGCATGATCGCCCACTGGTTCGTGCACCCGGAGTGGTAGTAGCGCAGCAGTTCCGCCTGCCGGCGCAGTCCCTTCTCGATGGCGCGGCGCGTTGCCTCGGGGAGATCATCGGCGATGTAGTGAAACGCCTGCGTGCCGCCTTCCGGGTAATCGAAGTGATAGTGCAGCCAGCAGCGTTTCCAGTTTTCGTATTCGAACTCGTTGAAGATGTCCTCCTCGGTCATCCGCATCAGCTGGATTGCCAGGGCGATCACCGTCCGGTTGAGCAGACCCTGGTCCCCTTGGTACGGGTTGCCCGGGAATTTCTTCGCGTACGCCCACGCCATGTTGGCGTGAAGGCCCCGTCCGATGACGTGCGGGCCGGGGTAATCGCGATCCCAGCGGTTCCGGGGTGCCGGTTGCTTCGACCAGGACTCCCAGTCGTGGATGGAGCCGAACCAATGGCTCTTCGGGTCGGTGTTCTGGTGCTGCACCACGTGGGGGAGCACGCTGAGCGGGCCGTATTGCCCCAGTGAGATGGCGCTGATCCGGGGTGTCTTCATCATCGAGTCCGGGTCGAGCGTCTGCGGCGCCACGTCGAAGTCAGACGGTTCGAATTCGTGGATGATGTCCCAAAGCTCCCGCTGGAACTCGTGGTGCAGAATCGTGTCTCCCACTTCGATCACGCTGCCACGAATCTTTCGGGCGGTGTCGGCGTCGGGAGTCAGCAGCGCCGGAACATGGTCGAGGTGGAAGTTGAAGGGGCCGCTGCCTTCGAGCGCCAGGCGCCACACGACGTCCGTCCGCTCGGGCTCCAGCGTGACCATGTTGTGCGGCTCGGTTCCGCCGACCCGCGCGCGTTGCCGGCCCTCGTCGTCGTAGACGATCACGGCCCGATTCCGCGCGCCGCCCAGCGGCATCAAGTCCAGCAGCACGCGCGTCGTGTGCCGGGGCACGTAGAAGTACGCGTCGCGCACGTCGTCGTCGAGATACCAGGGGTAGCAGCGCGAATCGGCCGCCACGGGGAGCGCCGGTTCGGTCCAGATCCTCGCCGTGCCACCCATGCCCGCGTTGATCAGGACCTGGTACACGCCTCGGCCACGTCCTGGCACCACGTGCTGCTGCTTCAACGCCGTCGAGTCCGCGTCCGCGTACTCGCGCTGGAAGATCGTCTCCTCCTTCGGATCGAGGATGCGCACGGTCCAGTAGCGAGCATAGGAGCGCGGTCCCGTACGCGGATTCTCCGAGGGCGGCCCCTCCGGCACCGCCCGCTCGATGTGTAGCGTGAAGTCCTGCCCCGATTCGTTGAGCACGTGCAACGCCGTGCGATTCAGCGAGAACCTCGCACCACGGCTGGAGAGACTGTAAATCGGCCTTCGCGCAGCGGGTGAAACGGTCGACGCAAGAAGAGGTGCGACGGAATGAACGAAGAGTATCCCGATCGCCACCCACGGCGTCATCGCCCGCCCAGGGGACATCACGTCCCTCTCTCCGATGTCTCTACGCAGCAATCGTTGCTCGAAACCGTGCCGGCTCATCAGGGATTCCTTGATCGTCCTGGGCGGTGGATACCTTGCTGAAACGGGTGACGCGCGTGCCGAGCCAGGGTGACCCTCTCCAGCGCGCAGCGGCTATTGGGTTCCGCTCGTAAAGTCCCGCGTGGTTGCCAGCCGCCAGTTGTCGCCGCCATCGTCGCTCATGATGATGCACGGGTCGTGGGCCCGGATGCCGTGCCACCACGTGGCGGCGCCTGGGCCGGTGATCTGTTCGTCCGGCCATTTCTTCCGGTACGCGGCAAGCTCGCCGGTTTCAGACCGGTCCCGGTCAAGCTGGTTGGCATAGTAGCTGTAGTTGAGAAACAATCGTCCCGTTCTGTCGATCGTCATCTTGTGATACCAGATGCTGTAGTACGCTCGAAATGGATTGACCAGGTACTCATTGTCTTCCCAGGGGTGAACCGCTTTCCGGCGTTGATAGTTCAGACGAAAGAAATATCCGTCGCCGGCGTATCGACTGACCAGGTGCAGCGTGTCATCGCGGTCGCATACGAGGGCCGTGTAGGTATACCCGCCGCCTGCTGCGTCGACACCGAACGACTCGGGCTCCGTCCAGCCGCCGGTCGTGCTGTCGGGCTTCAGCGAGCGCGTATAACGGAAGCGCTTGTGATGAGCCCCGATCACCACGTGCAGGATGGACCGGCTGTCGATCGCGATGACCGGTCCGTTGTGATTGTCGGCCGTCGTGGCGAAACCAATGAGGCTCGGCGCTGAAAGCCGGCCGGTGGAGTGGTCGAACGTCACGGCGTAACAGGGGGCTTCACCCGCATGACCATCCATGGAATCCATCGTCATCCAGACGACGTGCGTCCGGGCATTCTTCGTCACCACGACGTTCCCGTCGCCTGAATGTCTCGGGGTCAGAAAGCAGGTGCTCGATGAAATTCGCACCGGATCCGGCACCACGAGACTGCCGTCGGCGTTCCTGGTCGGAACGCACAGCGACAACGGCGCGCCGCTGTCACCGACATTGGTGATCAGCGGCGGCGGACCGGTGAGATGGTTGCTGCCGTCGTTGTGTTCGAGCCTGGCGTGGATCGGGACGGAATAGGGAACCCAGCTGCGGCAGCGATCCCTGGAATGCAGCAGCAGGCGACCGGCAGAAGTTCGGGCGAGCGCGTAGGCATCTCCATCCCGGTCGAACACCACGTATGGGTCATCGAATCCTACGCCACCTTTCAGGTCGGGGTGCGCCGTTCTGATCGAAGGGCCGGGATCGAGCCGGATCCATCGGCCTTCGTCGTCGAGCGTCTGAATCCCCCCGTCGGCGATCATGTACGGATAGTTCCGTGGTCCAAAGCTCACGACGGTGGGGGTGTAGCGCGGATCGTAACCAAACAGCTCGCGTTCACCCCGAAAGTACTTCTGGTGCGTAATCGGAGTCGGAACGGGGCCCGACACGTTCAATTCCTCCTGCCCCCGATCGGTGGGAATCAGTTTCTGGCCGCAGCACACACCGATCAGAAGGCACGAACCCACCGCCGAGGCGACGAAAATCGTGGCTGTGGAACCGACTCTTTTGGGGCGATTCATTGGCGTGTTGAGTATACATCGCGCCAATTCTGCAACGCTCACGAGGTGTTCCCGTCGGTCACCTGGGGGTGCATGACAACTGACGCGGGTCCCTTTGGAATCGTTCCCGAATTGGGTGCCTGGGGTCGAGCGTAGCGCGCCCCCAGCGGATGTCGTGAACGCGTTGCGCCACTTGTCGCGTATCTCGTTCGAGGGCACGCGGTCCAACACCGGGCGGGCCCCTAAGATCTGCAAGATCTGCAAGATCTGCGCTGGGCCGTTTCGGTGATCTCGCGCGCGTCCGTTTCAGTGGTCACACGTCCCCTGGGGGCTCGCTGCGCTCGACCCCAGCCACCCCTGGAGCAATCTGAATCATGCCCGCGTCATACAACTCAAGGATCGGTGTCTTTCGGGCATCACACGCCCGCGAATTTGCCGTTGCCGATCTTGAAGAGGTCACCGGTGCCACCGGGCAGCGATATATCGAGCCCCTTGGCGGGGTCCGCGATGTTCAGTTCTTTCGGGCGGCCGGTCCTGCGATCGAGGCGCCAGATCGAGCGGACGGACCGATCAAAGACCAGGCGGAACGACAAGGTGGTGTTCTTGCCGCTTCCTTCGATCTGGCCCGGCTTTCGCCACAGGTTCGTCAGCATGAAATAGGTCTGTCCGCGGTCATCCACGAAGTAGCCGATCAGACCGTGACGGTCCGGCCCCGCGTCGAGGATGCGGACCGAGCGCAGCGGGTCGTTCGCGACGCCATGCGGCTTCCACGTCGCCAGGATCTCCGGGTCCACGAAGGGATCGACGCCCTTTGCGGTCGGGGCCGCAAACACGCCCGTGCTGGTCAGAAACCTGATAGCCCTGCCGAGG
This sequence comes from Phycisphaeraceae bacterium, assembly GCA_002686995.1. Lineage (GTDB taxonomy): Bacteria > Planctomycetota > Phycisphaerae > Phycisphaerales > Phycisphaeraceae > NYZC01. The sequence goes on from NYZC01000168.1 coordinate 4,410, forward strand.
TTCGCCACTTCGGGATTCGCGATCGCCGCGTGGTTGTAGATGTGGCTGGGCCTTCGTTTCTCGTCCAGGAGTCCCGGAGCGTTCTTGAAACCGTAGTCGTAGATGAAATAGGCCTGCCCGGTGTAGCCATAGGTCAGGTAGACGAACAACTGCATTCGCAGGTTCGATTCGCTCGACAGACGCTTTTCACCCGAGCGGTCGATCGATTGCGCGAACGCCCAGTAGGGAACGCCGGCGCTCATAGCAGCTTTGCGAACCATCCCCGCTCGGGCAAACCACTTGTCCCGGTCGGGTTGATCCCAGGTTGCCTTGATCGAGTTAAAGGGATACGAGTCATACATCATCACGTCGGGTTCGAGGGTTTGTAGAAAGCGCTGCGCATGCGCCGAGTAATCCAGGTCGGCACCCAGGTTGCTGAAGATGAGCGCATCCGGGTATTGCCCTCGGATCCATTCCATGACCTCCGCTGTCGCGTTCAGCTCATCTCGAGTCGGTTCGTCGTTGACAAGCCAACCGACATTGCCGGAATATTTCCTCGTCAGCGCGGGCACCAGAGTGGTGTGATCGCGTTTGATGCCGGTTCGCTCGTCGTCGGGCGTGATCCACGGGATATTGCCGAACCACGTGAGATTGTGCCCGGCCATCGGTTCCATGAGGGCCTCGCGCCAAGGCTTCCAGGCCAGCACGTGATTGAAGCCGGCTGCCTTATACAGCAGGAAATCGTGCGTCTCGTCGTTGAGGCAGAGCCCCATGAGCGTGTATGGATGCGAGCGGACCCAGCGCCGGCCGAAGTCTTCAGGCCGGTCCGCCGAGCAGCCGGCGGTGAAGCTCACGACGAACAGCGGGAAGGACCACGCCGCCCCGATCAACCGATCCCTCGAAGAACGATTCCGTGGTGCGAGGATTCTCATCTGATGGGTCGTCTCCTGACCGCATGATAGAGCCCGGTGGTCGGATGGCTACGCGCCGGCCAGGCGAACGCAGACCGCTTGTCCCTTCGCGTTGATGAAGACGGTGCGGCCGTCCGGTGCACAGGCCATCGCGCCAATGATGGGCTCGGACCATGCGTGCCGTGTGACAAGGTCGAGCCGCCGGCCGGTGAGCACGTTGATGTGTCCGTCACCTGACGCGACGAAGAGGTGCGCTCCCGCGGCGCAGGGCGAAGCGCAGGATCGGCAAGGCGTTCGGTTGGGCACGAGCAGCGTCATGTCCCGGTCGAAGCTGCGAAACGCAAGCCGCCTGCCGTTTCGGATCGAGTAGCGGCCGATGCCTTCGGCCGTGCCGACCACGATCGCATCATGCCAGGGGGCGGCCGCGGAAGCGATCCAGCATTTCGAAATCTGCCTGGCCCACCTCGGCCTGCCGGTGAACGCGTCGATGCAGTGCAGGGCCCCGAAGGCGCTGCCGACGAACAGTACGTCGTCGATGCGCGTCGCCGGTGACACGAACCGCTCCGTGCGGTCCCCGACCCATCGGATCGTCCTGCCGGTCGCACCCTCCATCAGCAGGCATGGCGTGGACATGCCGGCGAAGAATACGCGGCCGCGATGCGCAATCGGGCCCTGCATCCGGCCCATCGCATCGCTGGTCGTGGTTTCGTGGGCGTGCTTCCATCGAACGCGACCCGTGCGCGCGTCCAGGCAGACCGCCATGGCCGTGCCTCCGACGACGACGCGCGGCGAGCGGTGGCCTTCGAGCACGGCGGGTTGGCCGTAGACCCATCGGTCCTGCTTCTCAGGCATGTCCTGCTGCCAGAGCACCCGGCCGTCGCGGCGGGCGAGTCGCGCGATCCTCCCGGTCTGCGTGACCGCGATCACCGAGTCCTCGTGCGCCGTCACCGGCGCTTCGACCGATTCGCCCAGTTCGACGCGCCATCGCGTTCCGCCGTCTGCCATGTCGATCGCGGCGACGCCGCCGTGCCGGTCCGTCGATACATCCGAGATGCCCGCGTAAAGAACGTCGCCGACGACACAGGGCTTCGCGATGCGCGACAGCGCGTGAACGTCGCTTCGCCAGATCATTTTGAGTCGCGGCCCCCTGGGACGCCGTCGGCCCGTCGTGGCGGGTGCATGCCGGCACGAATGTTTCACCGATCGACTTGCCGGTTTGCGGCTTGCGTTGCACACGATCACGCGTGCCGCAATGTCGCACTGATCGAACGCGCCCATCGCCGGCGGGGGCGTCGAGAACACGCGAATGTCCGCGTCGTCGTAGACGCGGCCGCTGTGGAAATGACCGTGCAGCCAGCTGTCGGCCCGCGTCCTGCGAAACGGAGGAATCGACCACGGGTAGGGGTGCTTGTGCGCGCACACGGTGACGGGCATGGACCGGCCGAACCGCTTCAGGTCCGCGGCGAGGAACGCGGCCTGGTGATCGCGGGTCTGCTCGTCGAGAAAATGCGTCTCCGAGATCAGGCTCACGAAATGCCGGCCTCCCCAGTGCCACGCGTAGTATGGCGGGGCGAGGTGGCGCGAAAACCCTTCGACGTTGTAGTGGTCGTTGCCGCCGTTCCTCAGGCGCTCGGTGTTGCCGTCATGGCCGCCGAATACGGGGAACACGGGAATGGGCAGTTCGCTCAGGATGCGCGCGGCCGCCCGGAGCGCCCCGGGTTGGCCCATGTCGGTGATGTCGCCGGTGACGACCATGAACGCCGCCTGGGGAGCGCGGGCGACCAGGTCCTGCAGCGTTCGGCGCAGATGCGCTGCTGCAGGCACCGCCTGGCCCGCCGGCGCGGCGCGCTTGCGTTTCGTGAATTGCGACGCGACGGCCTGGTGATCGAAGCTGCGAAGGTGGCAGTCCGTCGCGTGCAGGAACTCGAACCTGTGGTTGCGATGGCGACCGATGCGGCGCAGCGTGAACTGCGGATGCTCCGGCATCGTGGCGCCCAGATCGGTGGTGTGCCAGAATCGTCCTTCCGTCACGTACCCGTCAGGCGGTATGACGAACACGAACCGATGCCGATCCGGCGCGAACGGGAGGGCGAACGCACCGTCGTGGCTCACCCGCACGATGCGCTCGCCGTTGCTGACGTGACAGGTGACGCGCCCGTTGCGCGGCAGGCCGAGCACCCGTCCGGTCTTCGTCAACGAATCATCGACTCGTCCAGGTGTCATGTTCTCTCCGAACCATCTTCAGTCCGTGTCTGGGGCTTCTATTTGAACGGATCTCTACTTCGACTGGAACACATACCCCTGGACGCTGAACCTTGCCTTGCTACGCCAGGTCGATCAGAATCGAGAGCAGCTCACTGTCACCAGGCACGTCCAGAGGCAGGCACGCATGGCCGGCACCGTCCTGGCCGAACTGTTCGGTCACGTCGACGTCATGCCAGAGCTCGACCGCCCGGCCGACGCTCCTGCCGTCGGGCGGCGCGATGAGCAATCGCGTCTCGCAGGCGACGGGGGCGTAATGAAAGATCGTCGCAAGGATCGAATCGGGAGATGCCATCGGCAGCAGCTCGATCGTGGGGACGTCGCGGGTGTCCCATGCGCGCAGCCTGCCGTACGCGTTAGGCGCGGGAAACGGATCCAGGCGCGCCAGCGGCGGCCGATCGGCCACCCAGAGCAGAAGGCGCTGAAACAGCTCGCGACCCGAAGCGGGCGTGCGCACGGCACTGTGGTCCGATTTCTGCACGTAATCGAACGCGGGAACGCCGGTGAGCCATGCCTCGCGCCCGGCGCCGCTTTCGAACAAAACGAGCCCGGGGCGCCCGTCGACGGTGCCGAGCACTTCCCCGGAACGATTGTCGGGGCCGGCCGATGCGACATGCGTCCTGAGCATGACCGGACCCGTGAGCCCGTCGTGAATCGCGTGCGCCCTGTCGAGCTCGAGCTCGATGTCGCCGAATTCAAGCTTTGCCGGCGGTCTGCACGGGCCGCGCCCCGACCATGCCTGATCGGGCGTGTTGCCGATCCAGATCACGCCCTCGCCGCGGTCGGCGACGGCGCGAATCGATTCGATCTGCGGCCTGGTCAGGCAGTGCGCGTCGGGCACGATGAGCGGGCCGGTCAGTGCGTCCGCCTGATCGTACAGCCTGTCGTCCCAGAACCAGCGCCAGGGCACGCCCATTCGATACATCAGATCCGCGAAGTGCGTCAGGTAGCGGCTGCTCCAGTCCAGTTCCGGGTAGCCGAAGATCTCCGACTGGATCGGCGCGATCACGGTGGCGAACGCGTACGGTTCGTGCCGCGCGAATTGCGGTTGCAGTTTCCTCGTTTCGAGGAGGCCCTCGTTGAAGCCGGGGATGATCGTGCCCAGGTGGTATTGGTACGGCGCGATGGTCGCCGCCCCGAGCGCGTACGGGACGACACCCGCGAGCAGGCCGTCCTGTCGCGTCAGGTCGGCGCTGCGTCCGGGGGGCATGAACGCCTGCGGCATCACCGAGGCCGGCTTGTCGAGGCAGGCGCCGATGAGACTTCGGGCCGCCTCGGCCAGGATGCGGCGATGCGGACGATACGCGATCCGGTTGCAATGGTTCTGGTGGTAAGGGTCGACGCACAGGCTGTCGAGCGTCCGGGCGTCGCGACCCAGGTTGACCGCGGACTTCCAGGGGTTGATTTCGAACACCGCAGGCAGCGGGCTGTGCTGAATGCTGACCGTGACCTCGGGAAGCAACTGCCTGACCCGGGCGCGAAGCCGGGCGTGCAGATCGGTCCATTCGTCCATGCGGTACTCGATCCATTGCCACCACAGGTCGCTGTCCCAGTCGATGCGCCGTGGCGGCGGGCGTCCGGTCCGTTCTTCGAAACGCCCGGAGCAGTATTGGCAGTAGCAGCCGATGTTGGTCGCGGCGCCCAGTGAAGCTTCGTCGTTGAGAAAGATCTCCACGAGCCCTGGCCACCGGCAGATCTTCTTCAGGTAGTTGCGGTAGTCCTCGAGGTTCCGCGGCTGAAACGGGCACAGCCAGTTCGACGTCACCCCGTCCGAATCGAGCATCTCCGCCGGGTCCAGGCGAATCAGCGCGCGAGACGGATCGCTCTGCAGGATGCGCTCCTGGTACTTGATGTACCCGGTGAACACCTTGACGCGCAGGCCCGCGGCGTGAGCCATTTCCGCGAAGCGCTCGGCCTGGTCGATCGGAAAGCCGTCGGTGATGCCAGGACGATTCGGATCGAACGAATCCCAGTCGCCCTGGCCGAGAATCGTCACCTCGTCGTAGCCTTCGTCGACGAGGCGCCGGACGAATCGCTTGTCGAGGCTGATCCACGGCATCCCGACGACCGCGCAGCGGTGCAGCGTTCGGGCGATCTCCGTTTCATGAAGGGGGTCTGTCGTCATAGTTGCAGAACGTTTTCCTGGACCTCGCCCGGGTGGCCGGGATAGAGGTGCATCGTCCGCGATTCAAGGTTCATCACCCTCGCATACGCGGTTTGGAACGTCTTGTCGTTGTCGGTGCAGCAGAACCCGGGCTGCGCCACGTCCGCGAGCAGGGCGGCCAGGCCCTCCGGCGTACCCGCGACGGCGTTCAACGCGAACAGGTGCAGGAGGCGGCCGTACCGTGCGTAGGCGCTGCGCAGGTAATCGGGCTGCGGTTGAATCGGAAGCTCACCGGACAGGAAGAAGTTGGTGCAGACCTGCCACCAGGCCTGCGGATCGCGCGGCAGCTGCACGGCCTTGCGCCCTACGGCGAATTCCAGCAGCGCCGACGCGCCGCCCGCATCGGCGATGAGAATGTTCATCGGCTTGCCGACGAAGCGGTATCGGTTGACCAGGGCCAGCGCCTCTGCGACGTCCCGTGATTCGTAAAGCACGCGGTGCAGCAGCACGTCGCCGTTGACGCCTTCCTTACCGTAGGTGACGGCGCACTTGGCACTCGCGCCGCCGATACCGAGGCCGTGCTCGTTGAGACCCAGCGTTCCGGCCAGTCCCATGTAGGTTGCCGTGATCGTCGCCGGCTGGTTCACCGGACGGCGCGTGTGACAGACCTGTATTTCCGGAGAGAGACGCGTCTCGATGTCCGTGTTCGCCGCCAGCAGCGACTTGTACCGTTCGGTCGCCGTGAACACCACCGAACAGCCCGGGTTCATCCGGCGCCGAAGATCGGTTCGGAACCGGTACCCGATCATGTGCTCGGCGGGTATCTTCGCCGCCTCGGCCGTGCCCAGCGTCTCTTCCAGCAGGTCGGGGCAGATCGACTCGATGTTCTCCCGCAACTCGGCAATCACCGGCGCAAGCCTGTCGGCGTCGCTGACCAGGTACGGGCAGTAGTGCTCGATGCACTGGTGCAGTGTGTCTGCGAACGCCTCGCCGAATTGCCGGCCCATCTGACGCCAGGGGCCCTGGGTCTCGATGTAGAGCATTGGCGGAGTGTCGTGGTGGGCGAGGACGGTGTCAATCGAGGACCAGCGAGGGCTCAGCCCGAAACCCGAAATCCACTTGTGGGCCGGCGGTGGCGCCGTACGATAGTATTCACGCCAACAGGCTTCACCATGATCGAGCTGTTTCTCGACAACCACGTCGTCAGCTGGCAGCGCAACACGCTGCGCACCTTGTCCAGGATCGACAAGCACGCGGCCAGTCCGATCGTGCGGTGCGAGCATCCCTGGGAGAACAGCTACGTCACCGTGTACGGGTCCGTGCTCAGGGACGATGCCGGCGGCTTCCGAATGTGGTACATGGCCGGCGCAAAGGGCATGCGCTCGGACCAGTGCCTTTGTCACGCCGGAAGCGACGACGGACTGACATGGCGCAAGACGATGTCGAACACGGAGGACTACGATGGCGTGTCGCCGACGAACATTCTGCTCGGACCGGATCCCAACGTGCACGGACCGTGCGTGCTGTTGAATCAGCACGACGACGACCCCGATGCACGCTACCTGCTGTTTTACGATTCGTACCCGCAATATCGGCCAGACATGCCGCAGCTCGAGGGGATGCGATGCTGCTACACCGCGGTGAGCCCGGACGGCCTGACCTGGTCGCCCGTGCGGGGACGGCTCGCGGTGCCGGGCAAGAGCGACACCGGCAACAGCGTCGTGTGGGACCCGCGTACGCGGCGCTACATCGCCTACCTGCGGGGTGTCAGCGCGCCCTGCGATCCGTACGCCGACCCTTATGGCGAGAGCCAGCGCGTTCGATACGTGCGGGCGGCGGTGTCCGAAGATTTCGAGCATTGGTCGCCGCCCATCGAGCTGATGCGCGCCGACGACGAAGACGGCTATCCCAATCATCATCACCATCAGCTCT
>NYZC01000169.1 GCA_002686995.1 Phycisphaeraceae bacterium
CCAAGACCGAGCGAATCGTCCGTTGGCAAGGAGGCCGAAGCAGGCGATGTCGCGGTGCATCGTCGATGGAGGCCGACGCCGTCAACGGGCGATGCAGCCGGTCGACGCCAGGCAGAGTTTCGAGACAGAGCCTGACCCTCTCGTCTGTCAGCGGCTCTCAGAAACCAAGCTCGATTCCTGGGCCTCTCCCCCAGGGTGTCGCCAATTAGGCGACGTGTTACGCTACGCCTCATGTCCCGAATCGAGCACATCCGCGCCACCGAGGTGGTCGTTCACGCGAAGGACGGCTACGTCGACCGTCCGGGCTTCGGGCCGTCCATCTTCGACAAGGGGCCGAAGTGGCTCATCGAGATCAGGACCGACGACGGCCTTGTCGGCTGCGGCGAGACCCCGCGCAACGTGGGCCGGGCGGCCGTCGAGGCAGCCGCCCGACAGGTGCTCGGCAAGCCGCTCCGCGACATCCCCTGGGCGCAGCCGATTCCGCCCGACTGGTCGACCCACGACGCGCTCGGCCATGTGAATCCGCCTGTCCCTCACCGCTTCTACGAGGTCGAGGTCCACACGCCCGGCGCCGAAATGGGCGTCATGATCGCCGTGCAGGATCTGATCGCCCGCTCCGCGGACATGCGGCTCGTTGATCTTTTCGGCGGCGCCGAGCGCGAGGCCGTGCCCGTCGACTGGTGGGTCGGGCGCACCGATCCGGCGCACATCACGGAGCAGATGCAGATCGGCCTGCGGCTCGGCTACCGGTCCATCAAGATGAAGGCGGCGGCCGAAGATGACATTCCGGGCATCGTCAGCGCGTACAAGATGATCGCCGGCGTGTCCGCGCGGATGGTCATCGACCCGAACCAGCGCTTCTACCGGTGCAGCGAGGCGGTCCGCATCGCACGTCGCGTCGAACAGCACGACAACATCATCTTCGAAGATCCGTTCCCCTTCGATCCGGACGAATGGCGGCAGTTTCGCGCGAGCACCACCGTGCCGATCTGCATGCACTGCGGGACGCGCCCTCACGTCGCGATGGCCGCACACTGCTGCGACTACGTCAACCTCTGCTACCCTGCGGCGCGCTTCCTCGGCGATGCCTACATCGCCTCCCAGTTCGGCATGCTGTGCTGGTCAAGCTCGGGCGTCGAGCTTGGCGTGCTCGATGCGTACATCCTTCACTACAGCGCCGCCGCCCGGACGTGCGTGCTGCCCGGCGATGCGTTCGGCCACGACCTGCGCGAGAACGACCTGATCAACGAGACGCTGCAGGCGGTGGACGGTCACATCGATCTGCCGTCCGGTCCCGGCCTCGGCGTCACGATCGACGAGGACGCGCTCAGCCACTACCGCAAGGACGCGTTCGAGCTGAAATGAGCGGCAGAATCCTCGGATGGGGACAGAGTCGAAAAGCCGGAATGTCGGGGAGGGGCGGCGCCCATCGCCAAGACCCGTGCGTGAAGGGGACAAGGGTCAAGCGCGACGGCTGCGCCGGCGCGCTCACTTGACGCCTCAATCGAGACGTTGCCGGACGGGTTCTCCGACCTTCCGACCTTCGACTTTCGACCTTCGACGTTCGACCTTCGACGTTCGACCTTCTTCTTCATTGACCCGGCCTGTTCATTGCCGATAATCAACCAGGCAGGCACCGCCCCTCGAAAGGCACCACCATGACCCAGCTGCAGCAACCGGCCGGTTACGGAGATGTCATCGCCGCCCAGGCAAGTGACGAGACGCGCGCTGATTTCATCCGCAAGACCTACCTGCACCTCGCCGGCGCGATCATCTGCTTCATCGGTATCGAGCTGATCATCTTCCAGACGGTCGACGTCGCCGGCCTCACCCGTTCGATGATCGGCGGCTGGATGTGGCTCATCGTCCTTGGCCTCTTCATGGTCGTGAGCTGGATCGCCAGGTCCTGGGCGGATTCGACGACCTCGGTTCCGATGCAGTACACGGGGCTGGGCCTCTACGTCGTCGCCCAGGCCGTCATCTTCGTCCCCCTGCTCTACCTGGCGAGCGAGCTGAGCGTGCGAACCGGCGGCTCTAGCATCATCGGCACCGCCGCAATCGGCACCCTGCTCACGTTCGGGGCGCTGACCGGATTCGTCATGCTGACCGGCAAGGACTTCTCGTTCCTCGGCGGCATCCTGTGCATCGGCGGCATCGCCGCGCTCGTGGTCATCGTGGCGTCGATCATCATCGGTTTCAGCCTCGGCATCGTGTTCACCGTCCTCATGATCGCGCTCGCCTGCGGCTACATCCTCTATGACACCTCGAACGTGATGCATCACTACCGCATCGGCCAGCACGTGGCCGCCTCCCTGGCGCTGTTCGCTTCAGTGGCCCTGCTGTTCTGGTACGCCATCCGCCTGGTGATGTACCTGCAGTCGGAGGAGTGATGCTTCCGGACATCTCGACCGAACCGGCCTCGAATCCGGTGCTTCGCGACTGTCAGCTTGCGGGTTGACAACGTGACCGATCACGTCGCATGCGGACGCCCGTAGAATGCGGGACTTCCGGAGATGACCCTCGGAGTCCACGCATTGGACGGGAAGACGCCCCAGGCGGAATTCTGGATCGACGACGTGCTGACGCCGTTCGACGTGTACCGTCACGGCGTCGAGCAGGTCATCGCTCAGCGGCGCACCGCGTTCCAGGAGATGCAGGTCGTCCGGGTCGGCCCTTACGGCAAGGCATTGGTGCTTGACGGCAAGTGGCAGTCGTGCACCGGCGACGAGTTCCTCTACCACGAGCCCCTGGTTCACGTTGCGTGCGTGCACCATGGCGCCCCCGAAACCGTGCTGATTCTTGGCGGCGGCGAAGGCGCCACGGCGCGCGAGGCGCTGCGCTGGAAGTCGGTGCAGCGCGTCGTCATGGTCGACATCGACGTCGAGGTGATCGAGGCATGCCGGGCGCACCTGCCCGAGATGCATCGCGGCGCCTTCGATGATCCACGCACCGATCTCGTCATCGGAGATGCGATGCAGTACCTGGAGGATGCCGCGTCGTCCGGAAAGCGATTCGACGTCATCGTCAGCGATCTGTCGGACCCGATCGAGCATGGGCCCTCAGTCAAGCTGTTCACGAGAGAGGCGTTCGCAAGCTGCCACCGCGTCCTCGCGCCGGGCGGCAGCTTCGTCGTTCAGGCGGGTCCGATTTCTCCGGCCGAGATGGCGCTGCATGTCCGCCTCGTCAACACGCTGGGAGTCGAGTTCGAGCACGTGCTGAGCTTCGGATCGCATCCGCCGACGTTCGCGACGCCGTGGGGGTTTGCACTAGGAAGCGACAAAAGAATCGACAGGCGACCTGATCCGGCGGTGATCGACGATCTGCTCACAGAGCAGACGTCAGGCGGATTCAGGATGTTTGACGGGCAGGCGCTGCTGGGGCTGCTCAATGGCCCGCGCCATATTCGGGAAGCCATCGACGCGGAGAGGGCCGGGGGTCTAGGGTCTGGGGTCTAGGGTCTGGGGTCTGGGGTCTGGGGCATCCGAACGGCGCCGCGCGGGTCGGACGCGCCGCACATCAGACCCGGGGACTTACGTCCACGGGTCGCCAACCGACGGCGTACCGCGCGGCGTAAGCCCGCGGGTCGAATGCCATGGCGACCTCTATCGAGACCGAACTCGTTCCCCAGACCCTGGATGCTAGCCCAGCTCGTCGACAAAACGCGCCAGCTCCCTGTTCACCAGCTCGGCCTGCTCAAAATGAATCCAGTGTCCCGAATGCACCACCGGGACGAGTCGAAAGCTCGTCGCCGGAATCCTCGAGCGCAGCTCGTCGATCCGCGCATCGTCGACCTCGAAATGACCGCGAGTCGTGACGAAGACGAGCAGGGGAACCTCGCAGAACAGGCCGGCCGGAACGTGACAATCGTCCGGGTCGTCAACGATGCGCCGAAGACGTCGCCGTTCCGCCGGTACGGACTGTTGTCGGCGCACCCGCTCGACATTGAACGACGACGGGTAATCCCACGGACGGCCCAGGTCGTGCAAGGCCGCGCCATGCCGCTTGAACAAAGCTCGTGTGCGGGCGTCCACGTCCGACGGCCCCAGTTCCTTGCAGTCAAGCTTTCCGAGCACGAAACCGTCCACGCTGACGATCGCCGCCACGCGCTGGGGCGCTCTCAGGTAGATCTCGCGGGCAACCGTCGCGCCCTGGCTGTGCCCGACGAGCACCGCGTCGTCGATGCCAAGCTGATCCAGCAGCGCGAGCATGTCTGAAGCTTCGCGGGCCGTCGAGACGCCATCAGGATACGGATCGCTCTCGCCGCACCCCGCGCGCAGAGGAAAGATCGCCCGGTGACCCGCATCGACGAGCGCTGCGATCTGCAAATCCCAATCGCGTTCGTCTCCAATCGCGCCGTGAAGCATCAGCACCGCCCTGCCTCCTTGCCCCACGTCACGACAGAGCATCCTCCGACCGTTGATGATTCGTCGATCCATGGTTAGATTCGGCACGCTGGTGACCCACCTGGTTGGAGATACCCATGGATTTTACCGGCGTCGAGCTGTTCCTGGACGATCGCTTCGTCTCGTTCACCGACAACATTCGCCGTCGTGTGCAGACAGCACAGGTGCATCCGGAAAGCCCGCTCATCCGGCGCGAGCACCCGTGGGAGCAGGGTCACGTCTGTCTGCTCGGCTCGGTACGGCACGACCCGGAACGAGACCTGCTTCGCATGTGGTACATGGCGGTCGGCAAGAACTACCCGACCGAGAAGTTCATGGCATACGCCGAGAGCGACGACGGCGTGCACTGGACCAGGCCGATGCTCGACCTCGTTCCGTACGAGGGCATCAGGAAGACGAACATCCTGTTCGGTGACGGGTTCGCGGTCACCGGCCCGGCGGTGCTGCCCAATCCCGACCAGAGCGATCCCGAACGACGATTCCTCGTCACGTTCAACTCCTATACGAAGACGCATGACGACACGCTCGACATCAGCGACACCATCGCGCGCTGGAACTACATCGCCTGGTCCCCCGACGGCATCCACTGGAACCCGCCGCAGGGTCGCAAGGCATTCGGAGGGAAAGCGGACTCGTGTCAGAGCACGGTCTGGGATCCGGTCGCCCGGGTCTTTCGCGCGTACGTCCGACGCACCCTCTTCGATCCGCTGGGCCAGCGCGTGCGCACCTGGGCGTACCTCGAATCGCCCGACTTCGAGCACTGGGGACCGACACAGGAATTGCTGCGGCTCGACGCCGGGGACGGCGGCAGCGACGGCCAGATCCAGCAGCTTTCGATCACTCGTTACGACGGCATCTACATCGGCCTGCTGTCGATGTTTCGCGTCGAGCAGTACTACCAGGGCCCCGAAGGCGGTTACCTGAAGTGGGACCGGAGCGGCCCGCAGGGTGATCTCGACGAGGGTCCGCAGATCAACGACATCCAGCTCGTCACGAGCCGCGACGGCGTCAACTTCACGCGCGTCGGCGACCGCCAGATCTTCCTCGGCGCGACCCGGAGAGAAGGCGTGTTCTCGACGAGCGGCCACCGGACCGCCGGCAACCTGGTCGTCTTTCGGGACAAGGTGCACATCTTCTGTGACGGCCGCCTCGGCGGATGGGGACAACGCTCGCCGATGCAGATCGGCCTGGCCACCGTGCCCGTGGATCGATTCGTCTCGATGGAGCCGGATCGCAAGTACCGCGAAGGCGTGATCGAGCTCGTGCCTCTCGTCTTTCCCGATACGCGCCTTCGCCTCAACGCGTCGACGCGCAACACGGTCTACACGAAGGAGACGTCGGTCGGATGCATATGGCCGGAAGCGGCGGATCCCGACGGTCACGCCATCGCGGGATTTTCCCGCAAGGATGCCGTCCCGATGGACGGCGACCGGTTCGATCACCCGTTGCAGTGGAAACGAGACGGAAAGACCTACGATCTTTCCGCGCTGCCTCAGCGTGCCGAGACGCCGGTGCGACTTCGGTTCTGGATGGACAATGCGAAGGTGTTTTCGTTGAGGACGGAGAGCTGTTCGGCCGGGGGGCGCAACTGGGAAGTCACTTCGGATCCGGGTCCGTATTGACAAACAACGATTGGCTTGATGACCAGTAGCTTAATTCGATTCAATCCCATCCCAGGCTGCCTTCAGCATGCCCGCAAGATGCAGCGTCGCCCTCGGCTGCGCTTCCCGCGTCACGCCGCCGATGTGCGGCGTGATGATCAGATTGTCATGCGCCGCCGCGTACCGAAACAATGGGCGTGAAGTTCGGTCCTCATCGCGCTCACCAGACACGACATCGAGGCCCGCGCCGGCCAATCGTCCGCTTCCCAGTGACTCGACCAGCGCATCTTCATCGATCAGCCCGCCGCGCGAGGTGTTGACCAGGTAGGCGCCGGGTTTCATCTGCGCGAACTGCTCGGCACCAATCATGCCGCGCGTCGCCTCGGTGAGATGAACGTGCAGCGTGACGACGTCCGCCTCGGCCAGCAACTGCTCCTGCGAAACCCGGCGGACCCAGGTATCCGGTATGACCTCCGGATCCGACGCGATCACGTTCATACGGAACGCGTGGGCGAACCGGCTGACCATCGTGCCCAGCCGACCGTAGCCGATGATTCCGAGCGTCCGCCCGTACATCTCGTGACCGCGAAGCGTCTGCGATTCCCATTCGCCTGCCTCGACGTGCTTCATGGCGGCGCGCATGTTCCGGTTGCAGGACAGGATCAGCAGCCACGCCAGCTCCGCCGTGGTCTGCACGGTGTCGAGGAACTCGCGTTCGTGCTTGAGGCACACGATCTGCAGTCCGCGGCGCTCCGCCTCCGCGACCGCGATGTGATCCGTGCCCGTGCTCGGCGTCCCGATCATCCGAAGCCGCTTGCCCGCGTCCAGCACGACCGTGTCGACCTCGTGCTCGATCCGGGGCACCAGGATGTCGTAGTCACCGACGGCTCCGGGAAGCTCGTCGCTCGACAGCAATGGGGCGTCGAAGTCGGCGAACGACGCCAGCTGCCTGGAAAGCTCCGAATTGTCGTCAAGGAACTCCGGCCAGAGAAACAGCAGCCTCGGTCGCATCAGCCCATGGCCTCCCTCTGCCGCTGGAAGATCGAACGGGCGCCGTCGGTCGCGCCCCGCAGTGGCAGCCGCATGGCGCCCTCGAGCCGCGCATGCGTCGGCGGCGCGCCG
>NYZC01000170.1 GCA_002686995.1 Phycisphaeraceae bacterium
ATGTCGCGGTGCATCGTCGATGGAGGCCGACGCCGCCAACGGGCGATGCAGCCGGTCGACGCCAGGCAGAGTTTTGAGACAGAGCCTAATCCGGGAGGGATCTGATTCGTCGCTGGGCCGCCGCGTGTCGACCCCGGGGGGCGTCTACACAACTAGTTACATTATTTTGACTTACGTCAATTGATGTGGGCATCGCATCCATCGACCCCGGGGCGAGAAATCAACCAAACCCGGTTGCATCTCCGGTACCATTATGGTACCGTTCGGGCGCGAGAATCGGGAAGCAGACTTCAGCGGGACAAGTCTGTTTGCCAGTGCATGCCGGGCAGCATGTGCGACACATTGGGCGCCCGCGGACGGTGACTGAAAGTCTGGTGTAGGAAGCGCGCATTTGCGCAAAGGTTGCAGATTTCACATTTACAGGAGCAACGGGATGTTAGCGAGATACAGGATTGGGATGTCGGCTGGAATCGCAGTGGCGCTGCTGCTTGCGATCGGTTCGTCCGCTCGAGCGGACGTCTTCGAAACCTTCGAGGGGCTGGGCCCCACCACCGGCGGGTGGGGCGGCAACGCCAACTGGACGTTTGATCTGGATTCGGGCAACCCGTATCGGGCCAACCGTTGGCGCGGTGACGTAACGCGGGCGCTCGACATCGTCGATGCTGGAGCGACGTTTACGACCCCGTCGACTGTCACGAATCCCAACGCCAGCACGACGATCGGCAACGGCCCCAGCGCCGCCGGCAATCGCGTGATCGGCAGCGGGGACATCGCCACCCAGGGCCGTGGCATGGTCTACCGGTCGGGGAACGCGCTGTCCGATTTCTCGTTCGACTGGCGCGGCTTGGGGCCATCGAGCTGGGCGGTGTTCGGCAACGCCTCCGGCCGGGCCTTCGGATTCCGCGTGACGTCGCAGAACGTCGAGGTGAACACCTTCGGCAACGGCAGCGAGATCGCATACTCGGGGGCCTCAGGCCCCGCCGTGATCCAGGACAACTCGGATACGAACAAGACCGGCTGGTTCGCGTTGGACATTTCCATCGACAACAGTCCCTATTCCGCGCCGAGCGGTCTTTCGGCTCCGGCAAGCTTCACGGTCAGTCACACCCCCGCAGGCGGCTCCACGACCGCCCTGACACAGGAGGGAAGCGGGTCGCCCATCGGTGTTCACCCCCTTGACTTCAATGAAACGAGCTTTCCGGTGATCACCAACCAGACCTACGACGGCGGTCCGATCGATACGATCTGGCTGTTCGAAGAGCCCGGACGGCACGAAACCGTCCCGGGCGCGTCCGATCCGGCCGGCGTGTGGGACAACTTCCTTCCGGAGCCGGGCACAGGACTGATCCTGGGCATCGCGACGATGCTGGTCGGCTTCCGGCGCCGCTGATCCAGTCTAGACGCGTGTAACGATTCTCGAGGAGCGGCCCGCGAAAGCGGGCCGCTTTTTTTTTCGCGTCGTCTCGACCCAATCGCAAAGCAAAAGGGCGCCATCGGCCGGGTGGCTTTGGTCGAGCGAAGCGAGCGACCAGAGAGAGGCCGTCCCGGCGATCAGTGGCTGGGGTCCACGGAATCGGAAGAGAACCTGGCCGTTCAGGGTCGAATGCGCTCCAGGTGTGCGCCACGACGTTCTGGGGGCTCGGTACGCTCGACCCCAGCCACCCTCCGCGAAAGAAGGCCTTATTCGCTTTGAGTCAGCGCAGCCCGCTCGACGACCTCGGGCTCCACACGAACACCCGGCGATGCAGCCCCCCGCGGGGGTTTCGCCCGGGCGGCGGCGTGTTGACGAGGATGGCCACGGTGTTGACCCGGCCCGGATTCAGGTGGCGCGTCACGTCGATGTCCAGCGGCGTCCGGACATCGTGTTTTTCCGGGTGGTGTGCGACGAGCACGCCGTTCACCCAGACCCAGAGACCACGGTTGTAGACCGCACCCAGGGTGAGCGTCAGCGGCCGGTCCGCGGCGTCCGCGGACAGTTGGAACCTGGTGCGATACCAGGCCTTGCCCCAGGTACCGAATCCCTCTGCGTCCTGGTGGCCCTGGGCCTCCCAGTAGGTCGTGACGTCGATTCGCTCCCAGGGCTCGCCACGGCCTGGCAGGTACCAGCGATCGAGGACACCGACGTCCTTCGCGTCCGGCTTGAACTGCCACCGCCGGGGCAGCATCGCGATCAGCTCACCGTTCTTGCCGCCCGCCCGATCCGCGAGGCCCTGGTACACGTCGCGGTGCCACTCGGTCGTCGATCGAAACTCTCGGTAAGGCGGCCCCGTGTGCGGAATCAGCGACGGGTCGATCCGAGCCAGCTCGTCCCTCATCTCGAGCATCCTGGCCGCCAGATCCGAAGCCTGCCGGAAGGCGCCGTCATCGAGGGCGGTCACCATGTCCAGGTAGGTCTTCATGTGGCGGTGGACCCGTGACAGGACATCGACGCGGCGTCTCGCATCGGCCTCGAGATTCCTCCGTTCCGCGTCAGCGATGGCACCGTCGAGCGCTTCGATCACGTCGGAGGTGAGGATGTGCTTCCAGGGCGTCAGCCTCCCCCAGGTCGTGTGCACGCGGGATCGCTCGACGGCATGCTCGAGCTTCCACATGTACCGCTCGATATCGTCCGCGGCCCGGCCGTAGAACTTCTCGCAGTAATCGCGAACGATCTGCCCCACGTCCTCGTTGACGTTCCACATCAGGCGCGCGCGAACATAGTGATTGAGGTGGGTGATCATCCACCCGTTGTTGCCCTCCGTCCAGAAGCCCCACACGCCGCGCCGGTGCAGGTAGGGCAGGTCGTGGCGGATGCAGTGCAGCGTCGGGAACGGCAGGCCGTCCAGGCCCTTGCCCGGGTCGTAGTCGTAGATGAAGACCCAGTCCAGTTGCTCCGTCCACCGATCGATGAGCTTCCGGTACGACCTGCGCTGCCAGCAGGCCGGGTCGCCGATCCGGTGCAGCGTGCACGCGGCGATGACCGCGGACTGGATGCCGAGATTCGGACTGAAGCTCCCGATGCCCTCCGGCAGGCGCACGCGGTTGGCGTAGCCGTTGGTGAGGATCCACCGGTCCGGAAACTCCTTGCGGACCTTCGTGGCGACCTTGTTGGCGAACCGGAACCACAGATCGCTGAGACTGGGATCGCCGTAGCCCTTGCCGCCGAACCCGGGCACGGCCGCGAGGCAGCGCTCACCATGGCACATCGGATGACCGTCGGGCGGCGCGAACGCGAAGGTAACGGCGTCGGGGTGCTCGCGGAAGTAATCCGTGATCGTCCTGACGGCAATCTTCACGGCGTCCGGCTCGGTCATGCACAGCATGTCCGGTACACGATTGCCTTGCTTGTCCAGGGCGAAGATGTGCGGGTGCGACTCCAACAAGGAAGCGTCCGGCACAAGCTTCTTGACGCTGCCGTCGTACGGAAGCCGCCTCGGCATGCCGCTCATGTTGTTCAGGTCGCACCACTTCACGAACCTGGCGTGCTCCTCTTCCGTGCACGTCATCCACCCGGAATACCAGATGTTGCGAAGACGAAAGCTCGGGCGCTCCGTCCGATCGACCGGGCGGACACGAATGCGCCTCAGCGTCGGCACCACCTCGCCGTAGTCGCCCGCGAAGTACCAGCGGCAACCTAGACTCTCGAGGAACTTGTTGACCGCGATCTCCGTACCGCGATAGCGCCAGTCCTCGTTGCCGGCGAGGATCAGGTCCTGCCCCACCGTCCTGATGACGAATCCCTCTTCGTTCAGCTTCGTCGTGAACCCGGAGGGAATCTCCACGTTCAGCTTTCGCGCCGCGGCCGTGTGCCCGACGAGAACCCGGCCTGGCGCAGTCGACGCGCTCTCGGTCGTCACCCTGAGCCGCGCCCCGCTGATCTTCTCGATGTATTCCTGCAGAACCCCGGCCGCTTTCCGGGCGCTCGGGCTCGGCGCGTCCGCCGTCACGATCACGGACCTGGGTTCGCCCCGGTCCACGAGCAGCAGGTCCGCCCCTGCCCCCCGGGCCGCAATCCCCGCGAGCAAGGCCATGAAGATTGCCGGTCGCGTGCTCAAGAGTGATCGTGACCGTCGCTCGAACGACATGAGCGATGCAGCACGAGATCGCACCGACCGCCTACCACGGCGCCTCGACCGGCATGTAGTTGTTGTAGAGCACATCGGCCAGGTAGTCGTTCGCCGGGACCGGGTACGGCCGCAGCTCGGCGTGCCCATCGAAGAAGGCCATGCCGACGAGGCTGCCCGGCCCGGCCTGCGGGTTCATCCTGCGATCCGCCGGTCCGCCGTGGCGGTAGATCAGGCCGGCCCAGTCCTCCCAGAACGTGTGGTTCGGCTCGTGGTTCATGTAGTTGCCGCCGGCCAGCAGGAACGTCTCCTCGGGCGACCCGATGTAGGCCTGCTCGAAGCCGTGGTAATTCTCGACCTCCAGGGTGAAGAAGTTGGTCTTGCCGCCCCGGTTCCACCAGCCGGTCGGTGACGACGGAAACGACAGGCGCCCGCTGCGCAGCACGTTCAGGGCGTAATCCTCGTGAATGTCGCCGTGTAGCTGCAGACCGTAGTGCTCGCGGATCGTGGTCCCGCCATGGAGGTTTTCGGACGGGCAATGCAGCACCGTGCGCCGGCGCGGCGGCTGCGAACTGGGGCCGCCGTACCAGCCAAGCCAGGAATCCGCTTCAGTGCCCGGGAGATACTCGCGGGCCTGCCACGCCCACGTTCGCCCCCCGTCCTCGTAAGCCGGCACGACGATCTGGTGATGGTCCTCGGCGTACTGAAACAGGCCCAGGTAGATTTGCCGCTGATTCGACATGCACGCCACCGCCCTGACCGATTCGCGCGCCTTCTTGACAGCGGGAAGCAGCAATGCGATGAGCAGCGCGATGATCGATATGACGACGAGCAGTTCGACCAGCGTGAAACCGATGCGCCGGGAAGGAAGCCGTCGACGCTGGCATCGGGCGCCGATCAACGTGGTCGAATCGGACGCTACCACGGCGCCCGCTTCGGCATGTCGTTGTGCTCGGGGCCGTCCTCGGGATAGCCGTTGTTCTCGATCTTGAACGACTGCAGATCCGCATGGCCGTCGAAATAGACGAACGCGGCGACATCGTCGTTACCGTGACGGTAATTGATGCCGAACTCGTCGCGGTTTGGCCAGGGGTACTGGTTGTGCGTGGGCTCGTGATCGAGGTAGCTGCCATCGGCCTGGAGGAACGTCTCCGCCGGACTGCCGATGTACGTCTGCTCGTAGCCCAGCCCGCTCACGACCTCCAGGCTGTAGAAACCCGTCCTGCCGCCCTTGGCGTTCACCCAGGGGAAGCTCAAATCGTCCCAGTACCATCTGCCGCTGCGAAGCACGTTCGGGGCGTAGTCTTCACGGACGACGCCGTAAGTCAACAGCTCCCATCGCGCCCGCTTGACCTGTCCGCCGTGGGGCGGCTCGGAAGGACAGTGCAGAAACGTGCGCGTTTCCGAGGGAGGGTCGGCCGTATTGAAGAAATCACCCACATGAGGGTCGGCATCGGCGCTTGGCAGGTAATCGCCGCTGACCATGATCTGCGCCCACGTGCGCGGGACCGAGTCGTCATAGGCCGGCGGCACCACCTCTTCCGCGTCGCCCGCGTACGCGCCGTAGGCCAGAAGAATCTGACGCAGATTGGACGTGCACATCGCTGCCCGCGCCGTCTCACGTGCCTTCTTGACGGCGGGCAGTAACATCGCAATGAGCAGAGCGACGATGGATATGACCACCAGCAACTCAATCAGCGTGAACCCGGCTTGGCGGTTCGTGATTCGCCACGGATAATGCATGACACCACCCTTTGTCGACATCCTGATGCACCCTCGTATGAGCCCAGTCTAGCACCCTGCGAGGACCGATTCAATTGTCTGCCCGCGATGAGAGTCAAGCCGAGCAACCGTGGTCACCGTGGATCACCGAGGGGCCGCGCGACGCGGAACCGGCGCTGAAGGTCGGTCGCAGGTGGCAGTTGCTCGTCGACACCCATCTGCTGGCCGACTGGCAGAACGTGATCCGACGCCAGGAGCCGGTCGTGAAGTTCGATGGAAATCCCATCATCCGGCCCGACCTGCCGTGGGAGCAACGGCACACGTACGGCGGTTTTCCAACCGGCGCGATATACGACGCGCAGGACGGGCAATTCAGGATCTGGTACCACCACACGCTGGTCACCGGCGGCAAGGTCACGGGCATCGCGCAGAGTCACGACGGCCTGACGTGGACCAAACCCGACCTTGACCTGGTCGAGGTCGCCGGTCAGCGCCGTAACAACGTCTGCCGGCTCGAGCCGATGGGCGTGCCGGTCTGGCAGGACATCAGCATCGTGCAGAACCTGCCCGCCGACCGATCGCCGGAGAAACGACTGCTCGCCGTGGGCATCACTCCCTTCGCGTCGGACGGTCAGCGCATCAACGGATGGCGCAGCGCCGGATACAGCGCCGACGGACACATCTGGCACCTGATGCCGGGCGGCGAGCGCGCGGGCGCCGGAGGCGGGAACCTCGCCTGCATCTGGGACGACGACCTGGAGCAGTACGTGCTGTTCCAGCGGCAACTGACCGAATGCGCCGGCGCCGGGTTCGGCCGCTACATCGTGCGCCAGACGAGCACGGACCTGCGCGACTGGTCACCGAGAGTCACCGTGCTCAACCCGATGGATCCCAGGTGGCCCGAGGTCGAGAGCATGATGGCGTTCCGGCACGCTGGGCTCTACTTCGGCCTGCCCCAGATGCTGGAGAACCGGCACCGCCGCGAGCTCGAGGTTCACCTGGCGATCAGTCGCGACGGCATCCACTGGGAGCATCCGTTTCCCGACCAGGCCTTCATTCCGCGCGGCCCGGAAGGCTCGTTCGACGACATGACGACCTGGTTCGCGCAGACCGTCGTTCGTCCGGACCGCATTCATTTCTTCTACGCCGGCGGCCGGCTGCGGCACGGCGATCGCGCCAGGACCGCCGACGACGGCCTGA
>NYZC01000171.1 GCA_002686995.1 Phycisphaeraceae bacterium
AGTACCCAAGGTAGGAGCCCAGTGCGGTAGTCCCGCACGCTGGGATCTGTGCGGGGGGCCGCCCGAAAGGGCGGTCCCTACCGTGCCGACCCGAGACCTCGCTGAAGTTGTTGATGTCCGACGCCAGGTTGTTGATCTCGCTCGCCGTCGTCGGCGACGCCAGCTGCCCCGGCACGTCGAGGGTCGAGAACGTGCCGCCCGGCCCCGAATAATAGAAGCCGTGATAGGCGCCTCCCCCGTCGCGGTACTGGCCGACGATCTCCTCGAAGTCGTTGATGCCGCCGGCGAAGGTATCGACGCCGCCGGGAAAGTCGATCGTCGTGATCGCCATGCCGGCGGAGGCGCCGGACGGGATCGAAATCGGCATCATCACGGCCGCGACCACAGCCGCGAACCATGCGGGGCGCGTGTACACATTCCTCATCAGCTGTTCTCTTTCTCTTTCTGTGGATTCCCGCGCCCTTCCCCGGCCGGCACGCCCCCACGCTCAGTTCGCCGCGGTTCCGGAACCACGGCCTGCTACTCGGACCGTGGGACCGCGGGCTGACGGTAGCGCCCGAAATAGTCCTCGATCCGCTCCAGCGTCTCTCGAGTCGCTTCGCCCCTCGTGGCGATCACCTCGACGATCATCCCGAGGAACGGGTGCCGCCCGTGCTCGACGCCGGAGCCGCCATCATGATAGCGCGCCGGGCCGTGTCCTGCGATACGCGGCGGCGAAATGTCGCCCATTTCGCCCGATGGCTCGCTGCTCTGGCCGACCGCCCGGCCGTCCCGCAGAATGCGCAGCGGTCGGCCCGGCTGGCAGACCAGCCCGACCGTATGAAAGACGTCCGGCAACAGACGGTGCGCCGCGCCGCCGCGTGCCCACACGTGCCACCCGACGCGCTTGCCCTGCGAACGCCAGGCCGACGCATGCAGCTCGCCCGTCTTGTCGAGGTAAAGCACCAGTCCGCCATCGGCGCCGCCTTCGTACCAGAGCACGCGCCGCTTCGACATGCGCAGCGGCGGGCGGCCCGCGACGACGGCCAGCGACACGGTGCGCCCGTCGAAGGGGCGCTTCTCGCCCAGGACCCTCATGCCGCCGCCGGCACGTCGGTTCGTGAACTCGAGTGCCGGGTGCCCGTTGATCGCGTCCTCGACAAGCCTCGGCTGGTAGACCTCGACCTCTTGTGTCGCGAGGGTTTCAAGCGGCGAATGGTCCCACCAGGTGCCGCATCCCTTGCGCGCCCCGTCGGTCTGGCGCTCGGCGCCGGCCCCGGCCGTCAGCCAGAGGTCAAGCCGCGGAAGCGAAGACGGCAGGTTCGTGCGCCGCGGGAGCACCAGCACGTCCATCTCGGCATGCTGACTGAAGCCGGCCCGGTCCACCGCCGCGAGGCGCAGCACGTATCGACCCGGACGCGATGCTCGACAGGTTGTTCGCAGCACCGACGGATCTTCGAAATTCATCGGGCGCGCCTGGGGCCCGGCTGCCTGGCTCCAGGTCAGGCGCACGGGACGCCGTGCCCCGCGCCGTGCTTCGACGACGAAGTCACCGACGGTGGTGACGACGCCCCGACGAGGCAGGATCACGTGACGCGGCCGGACCGTCACTTCGAACGTGTTCGTCACCTTCCGCCGGTCGCCGTCGCGATCAATCGCGTCAACATGAAACCGAACGGGTTCGCGTGTCGGCGCGCCGGGCGTCCAGATCAGCTGCGACGACGCCAGATCGAACCTGACGTCCGCTTCGGAGCGCACCGTGATCTTCGCGCCGCGCGCCTGGACCCGTGACCAGGCATTGGCGAATCGTGCCCGAACCTGCTCGGCTTCCAGGTTCGACCAGATGTGGACGAGCGCCACGCGGTCCGAGTGCGGCTGCAGCGCGTCGATGATGTCGTTGAGCGTGTCGTCGTCAGCTCGAAAGTTGCCCAGGTTCAATGCGGCGATGATCGGCAGCGGCTGCCCATCCGTGCGGCGCAGCGTTGCGGCGGATTCGACGCCAGCCCGGACGAAGCGTTGCAGATCGGCCGAACCCATCCTGATGCGCCGGCTGCGAAAGAGGCTCGTCACCACGTAATCGACGTCGTCGAACAGGCCGAGTCGCGCCGCCATCTGCTGCGATCGCACCACCGGGGAGAACCGGAACCTCTTGAACCGGCTGGACACTCCCGGTCCCGCCGTACCCCAGATGACTAGTTCGCTCTGCGGCAGTCGTCGACGCCAGATCGCCGTGCGCCGTTGCAGTCCAGAGGCGAGGTCGGTGATCGATACACCGCGCAGGCCCCCGGTGTTGTCAAACTCGGACGCCTGGTGGAGCAGGCGCGGATGGACGGGATGCTCCATGTCGAGCAGGTAGATCGTCCCGGGCGGGCGATCGAGCCCCGGGCGGGCCGTGAACCGGTCGAGTCGGCGCTCGATCGCCGCGTCGGGCAGGCGACACCACTTGATCACGTCCTGGGCGACCGGGCCGAAGAACACGCTGCTGACCGAAACGATTCGGCTGTCGATGCCGAACTCGGAATACCGGTCGCGCGGCAGGTTCAACTGGCGTCCGAACAGCAGTGGAATCGCCGGCGAGATCGCGACGTCGGCATCACGCACGTGCACGGGTATCCGCTCCTCCTGGCCTTCCACGACCTCCTGCGCGCCGATCTCGTGGATCAGTTCGAGCGGATCCGGCCCTGGCGTCACGGCGAACGTCACCGACGCGTATCCACTCCAGGCTTGTCCGTCGCGGACGCGATAGTAGAGCCGGTCGCGTCCGTAGAAATCGTTTCGCGGCGTGTACCGCAGGTTCCGCCCGATGCCCGGTCCCAACCGGCCGTGCCACGGCCCGCAACCGGTTTCGATGTGCCGGGTGACGGCTGCCCCTTCAGGATCCTCGCCGCCTACCGTGAACTCGACCGGCACGTCTTCGCTCGTTTCTACGACCAGGTCCGGTGCGACCGGCGCCAGGTTGACGCCGCGCCGACGCGCCATCGCCACGGCAAGGTCGCGCACGACAGGCGCCGACAGCGCGCGATGATGGATCACCAGGTGCGCGAAGCCGCCTTCGAACGAAGCGCGATTCGGCACGATGTCCAGCGGCGCCTCGTCGTGAAATCTCGTGGTCGCTGCGGCGCCGCCGATCATCGGACCGGCGCCCTGATGCGATCGCTTCCTGCGGCCGCCGGGATCGAGCCACCCCACGGGCACACCGTTCAGGTAGATCGCCATCTTCGAGCCGTCCCGGACGACCTGGATGACGATCAGCTCGGTCCGGCTGACCGAAACGGACGCGAACGCGCGCCGATCGCCGCGCCACGTGCCGACATGGAGTGTGAAATCCTCGAGGTAGACGTTCCAACCAGTCCGATCGGTCCCCTCTGAATAGAGGATCTGGCGATCGGTGAGGTTCGCGGCCGGTACGACCGCGAGGGTGATCGTTCGGCGCCGTCCCCGGTCCGGATCGTATCCCCGCAGCAACATTCGATCGTTCTTACCGTCGAAGCGAACAAGATCGTGTTCGTCGAATTGCTGCGGCCTATGGTTCCTTTCGCTGACGGCCGCCACGCCGCCGAGGCGCGTCGCCCGACTGCGCCATTCGGAGACCCGGTGCCGTACGTTCGCTCTCGCCTGTGATGCGTCCAGCCAAACCGCCGGGCTGCGTGCCGCCCGTGGCAGCAGTGAATCGGACGCCTCGGCATCCAGGGGCTCCGGCAGACCGACGGTCGCCAGGCCAAGAACGATGCCGGCCGACAGCGCGAAGCGATTCACAATCCGTACTCGGCCCAGCGAAGGTCGACCAGCGAGCGCGTCTGCTCGTCCATTTCGATGAGCTTCGGCCAGTCGCGCACCGCGTGGCCGCCGACCTGCTCGCCGTCGATCTTGGCCGTGGCGTCGATGCCCATCTTGTGCCCTGCGCCGAGCTGCGGCGCTGCATGGTCGAGGATGTCGAGCGGACCGTGGACAAGCTCCAGGTCCCGGCCCGGATCGACGTTCGCGCAGAGGTGAAACAGCACCTGCTCGTGGTCGTGCACGTCGACGTGCTCGTCCACGACGATGACGAACTTCGTCCAGGCCATCTGGCCCGCACCCCAGATCGCGTGCATGACGCGGCGGGCCTGAAGCGGGTACTCCTTGCGGATCCTGACGAAGACGCAGTTGTGAAACGCGCCGAACATCGGGAGATCGTAGTCGAGGATGTCGGGCACGATCGTCTGCAGCAGGGGAAGGAAGATGCGCTCGGTAGCCTTGCCCATGTAGTAGTCTTCCTGCGGCGGCAGGCCCACGATCGTCGTCGGGTAGATCGGGCTGCGACGGTGCGTCACCGCCGTCACCGTGAACACCGGGTATCGGTCCGGCAGGGAGTAGAACCCGGTGTGATCGCCGAACGGCCCTTCGAAGGCGGCTTCATCGCCGAGCGGCGTCCCCGAGCGCGGCTCCCAGCCGGGCGGCCCCGCCCCGACCGACACGTGCCCTTCAAGCACGATCTCGCAGTTTGCGGGAACGTGCAGGTCGACCGTCCGGCATCGCACCATGTCGATCGGCCCGTCATTGAGGAAGCCCGCGAACATGAGCTCGCTGATGCCGGGAGGCAGCGGCGCCGTCGCGCAGTACGGCAGCACCGAATCGCCGCCGAGCGCCAGCGCAACCGGCATCGGCTCCCCCTTATCCTTCCAGCGGCGCCAGTGGCGCGCGCCGTCGTGATGCATGTGCCAGTGCATCACCGTGTGGTTGCGGTCGAGAAGCTGTGCCCGGTACATGCCCACGTTGCGGCTGGATCTCGGCACCCCATCCGCCTTGCCGGCGTCCTCGGGAGCGATCGTGTGGATGCCGCCGAACGTGATGTACCGGCCTTCGCCCGCGCGCGTCGATATGCCCTCGTCGACGTCGGGCAGCCCGAACGCCGAAGGATCGCCGTCGTGCGGCCAGCACTTGATGATCGGCAGTCGATGCAGGTCGACCTCGTCGCCGGTCGTCACCACCTCCTGGCACGCGCCCTGCCGAACCACGCGTGGCGGCAGCGACGCGATCTTCGCGAGCTCCGGGATCTTCTTGAGCTTCTCGACCAGGCCGTGCGGCGGCTCCGGTTTTGCGAGGCGTGCGACGCGCTCGGCAAGCACCGCGAAGCCGCCGTCGGTGCATCCGAGCGCCATCTCCATGCGGCGGTAGCTTCCGAACGCATTGATCAGCACCGGGATGTCGCTGCCTTCGACGTGCTCGAAAAGCAGCGCCTTGCCGCCCAGGTGCGCATGGTGCGGATCGAATGACGCCGCTCCCGAGCCCGGCTGCGCGGGGCTCTTGCTCACGCGATCGGCGATCTCCGCGATCTCGAGCATCGGCGAGACCTTCGCCTTCACGCGATGCAGCTCACCCGCCTGCTCCAGTGCTTCGATGAAGGCGCCCAGCGATCGGTACATGAGTCAGACCTTGAAACTGTTTCGCACAGACCTCGCGTTGGTTCCTGGAATCCGATCCGACTCCGGGCCGAGACGGCCCGGCTCCGTGGCTCGTCGCCCACACCGTTCATCGCCCCGGCCGATGCGTGCGCACGAGTAGCGCGTCGAGGCTGAAGGTGCCCGAGCCGGTGGCCACGAGGAAGATCGAAAGCGTCAGGAGGATCACGTTCTTGTCGAATGGCGAGGGACCGTCGGGAATGATCCCCATCGCGATCATGAAGCTCAGCAGCATCAGCCCGATCAGCGCCGCGGCGATCCGTCCGAAGAAACCGAGCACCAGGCAGAGCCCGGCGAGAAGCTCGATCCACGGCAGCGCAAAACCGTAGGCCAGACCCAGCGGCCGGGGCAGCGGCGCCTGCTTCGCGACCCTGTCGGCAAAGATCATCAGGTTGCGCCCGAAGGTTCCGGTGAGGATCTTGTTGAAGGCCGCGAGCACGAACATCAGGCCAAGCGGCACCCGGTTGATGAGCAGAAGCGTCGAGAACCAGTTGGAGCTAGGTGGTGGGCAGCGCATCTTATCGACCAAGCTCGATGGAACGGGACCACGCGCGTTTGATCGCTTCGACGACCTCGTCCGCCACGCCCTCTTTCTGCATGTGCGTGATCGCGGCCTCCGTCGTTCCCCCGGGGCTCGTCACTTTCTCGCGCAGCACG
>NYZC01000172.1 GCA_002686995.1 Phycisphaeraceae bacterium
CAGCGCGTTGCTGTTCGATCGCAAGAGCTTCTGCCGGTACGGATGTCTCGTCGGGCGCGTCAGCGGTCTCTACGCGATGTTCGCCGGCATCGAGGTCCGCGCTCGCGATGCGGACATATGCCGGACCTGTCGCACCAAGGAGTGCATCCGCGGCAGCGAGACGGCATACGGATGCCCGACCTTCGAATACCCGGGGAAGATGGACGCCAACACCTACTGCATTCAGTGCACCGAGTGCCTGCAGTCGTGTCCACACGAGAACATGGCCGTCAACCTGCGTCCCTGGGGGGCCGACCTGGACGGGCAGGCGAAGCCGCGGTCCGACGAGGCCTACCTGGCGCTGCTGATGCTGGCGATCACGTCGTTTCACGGGCTGACCATGACGCCGCTGTGGCGCCGGCTCACCGACCTTCTCGAATCCGCGCTCGCCGCGCCCGCCATGGTCTCGTTCTCGCTGGCGATGGCGGGCCTGATGATCGGTCCGATCGCGATCTACGCGATCCTGGTGGGCGTGACGTACCGCCTCGCGGTGCGCGGCCGGGCGGTCGGCCTTGATCGGGTCTCCTACCGGTCGTTCTTCATCCGGTACGCCTACTGCCTGCTTCCGATCGCGCTGTTCTATCACCTGGCCCACAATCTCGAGCACCTGCTGATGGAAGGCCCCAAGGCGCTGGCGATGATCAGCGACCCGTTCGGGTGGGGCTGGAACCTGCTCGGGACGGCAGGCTGGAGCGTGCCGCCGATGGTCTCGCTCGATACGCTCTGGATCCTCCAGGTCCTCCTGGTCGGCATCGGGCACGTCTACAGCCTCTGGGCCGCACACCGGATCAGCCAGCGCACGTTCGTCGACGCGGTGTCCGCTTCCCGCAGCCAGTGGCCGATGCTGCTCGGCATGATCCTGTTCAGCATCTTCAGCCTGTGGCTGCTCAAGCAGCCGATGGAGATGCGCACCTCCGCGATGTAAGGGCGCCGTCCGATGATTCAATCCACGCGACGGGACCTCTTGCGAAACTGCGCCAGGGCGCTGGTCGACGGCGTGTCGACCGCGGCCGGTCGGTCGGCGGCCGGAGCGCCGGAGGCGCCGTTCCTCCGCCCGCCCGGCGCCGGCGCGGAATCCGATTTCCTCGCGGCATGCACGCGCTGCACCGACTGTCTCGACGCCTGCCCGCACGACGCCATCCGGCGTCTCGGCCCGGAGTTCGGGGATCGCGCCGGCTCGCCGGCGATCATCCCCGACGAATCGCCGTGCATGCTCTGCACGGACCTGCCCTGCATCCGGGCCTGTGAAACCGGCGCCCTGAACCCGGTCGCGCGCGATGCGGTGCGTATGGGCACCGCCGAAATCGACCTGGCACACTGCTTCCAGGCGATGGGCCAGCCATGCGGCTACTGCGTCGAGCGCTGCCCGTTGCGGCACACCGCGATCGGGTGGGACGCGCGCGGCCTGCCGAAGGTGAATCCCGAGGCCTGTGTCGGCTGCGGGGTCTGCCGGCACCTCTGCCCGTCGCTCGACCGCCCCATCACCATTCGATCGCAGACGGTTTCCTGATGAAAGGATGAACGATGTACAGGAACAACTGGATTCAGCATCACGCCGGATCGTCCCTCCTCGCCGGCGCCCTGCTCCTTGCCATGACGGGCGGCCCGGCGCCGGCCGACACCGTGGAGAACGGAGAGTTCGAGCGCCCCGGCTACCAGGCGCTGCGCTTCAACGAGGACTGGTCCGGGCTGGCCGGTCACGACCGCACGCAGACGGGCGACCTGTTCGACCCGATCAAGTACGTGCCGCTGAGCGACGACGGCTGGCTCTGGGCCAGCTTCGGCGGCCAGGTTCGGTTCCGCCACGAGAAGTGGCGCGATTTCGGGTTCGCGCGCAGCAACGACGACGGCTTCGAGCTGTTCCGGACGCTGCTGCACGCCGATCTGCACGTCGGCGAGAACGTGCGCTTCTTCGTGCAGGGCAAGAGCGCGTTCGCGACCGAGCGCAACCTGCCCGGCGGCCAGCGCGGCCTCGACGTCGACGAGCTTGACCTTCAGAATGCGTTCGTCGACGTGTCCATGCCGTTCGCCGGCGGCACGTTCACGTTCCGCCCGGGTCGGCAGGAGCTGCTGTTCGGCAAGCAGCGGCTCGTGAGCCCGCTCGACTGGTCCAACACGCGGCGCACCTTCGACGGCTTCAGCGGCATCCTGAAGCTCGAGGGATGGAAGATCACGGGGTTCTGGACACGCACGGTGCCCGTGCAGAAGTACGACTTCAACGACCAGGACGCGAACACGGACTTCTACGGCCTCTACGTCCAGGGCAAGGTGCCGACCACCGAGTTCGACCTCGACCTCTACTGGCTCGGCCTCGAGAAGGACATGGCCATGTTCAACGGCACGATGGGGGACGAGCGGCGCCAGACCGTCGGCGGCCGGATCGGCGGCAAGCTGCCCGCGCACTTCGACTTCGACGTCGAGGGCGCGTTCCAGTTCGGCGAGCTGGGGTCGGACGACATCTCGGCGTTCATGTTCGCGGCGGAGCTGGGGCACACGCTGGTCGACTGCCCGGCGGCGCCGCGCCTGCACGTGGCTTTCGACTACGCCAGCGGCGACCACAGCGCGGGTGGCGACGTCGAGACGTTCAACCACCTGTTTCCCCTGGGCCACAAGTACCTCGGTTGGATCGACGTCATCGGCCGCCAGAACATCATCGATCTCTCCTCGGGCGTGGGCTTCAAGGTGCGCAAGAAGACGAAGGTCCTGCTGATCGGCCACCTGTTCTGGCGCGCCGACGACAGCGACGTGCTCTACAACGCGGGCGGCGGCGTGGTGCCCCGCCCCGGCACCAGCAACGACCACGAGGTCGGCGGAGAGATCGACCTGCTGGTCAAGCACCAGTTCGATCGTCACCTGGCGGCGCTCTTCGGCTACAGCCACTTCTTCCCCGGCAATTACATCGAGGAATCGGGCATCAAGTCCAGCGGCATCGACTTCTTCTACCTCAGCCTGCAGTACACCTTCTAGAATTCAGGAGCGAACGATGAACGCCTACGAGCGCGTCATGACGGCGATGCGTGGGGCGCAGCCCGACCGCGTGCCCGTCGTGGAAAGCGCGATCGATCCGAAAGTGAGCGAGGCGATCCTCCCCGGCGTCCGCGACCAGGGCGACCTCGCCGAGCATCTCGACCTGGACAACGTGGGCTGCGGCGCCGCGTACCGGCGCGTCACGGAGACGAAGAACGGCTGGATCGACGAGTGGGGCGTGCGCTACGTGACCGGTCCGGAGATCGTCGACCATCCCGTCGAGGGCCCCATCCGTGAGATCGGCGACCTGGCGCACTACGAGCCGCCGGATCCGGACGCGCCCCACCGCCTGGGGCTGCTGCCCGAGATGGTCCGGCGGTACAAGGGCCGGCGGGCGATCGTCTTCCACCACCGCGCCGCGTTCATGTGGTCCGCGTTCGTGACCGGCCTGGAGGACCTGCTCATGGCCTTCGCCGCGGAGCCGGATTTCGCCGAGGCCGTCATGGACGTCGTCGTGGGCGTGAACGAGCGCGTGGCGCGCAACGCGGTCCGCGCCGGCGCCGACATCGTGACGCTCGCCGACGACTATGCCTCCAACATGGGGCCGCTCTTCTCCCGCGCGCACTTCGAGCAGCTGGTGCTGCCCCGCCTTCAGCGCGTGGTCGACGCCGTCCACGAGGAAGGCGGGCTGGTCGTCAAGCACAGCGATGGCGACCTGTGGCCCATCCTCGACCTGATCGTCGACACGGGCGCCGACGGGCTCAACCCGATCGAGCCCGTGGCCAACATGGACATCGGCGAGGTGAAGCGGCAGTACGGCGACCGGATCTGCATCATCGGCAACATCGACTGCGGCGCGCTGCTGAGCCACGGAACGACCGAGCAGGTCGAGGCGGCCGTGCAAAAGTGCATCGCGGACGCCGCGAAAGGCGGCGGGTTCATGCTGTCATCGAGCAACAGCATTCACTCGTCGGTGAAGCCGGAGAACTACGTCGCGATGGTGAAGGCCGGGCAACGCTTCGGCGCGTACTGACCATGGGCCATCCCGTTCATTCCGCTATGACGTCATTGGTCATTTCGGCTCGAATCCGAAATAACAAATAACCAATAAACGGAACAAACGGAACAAACGGAATAAACGGAATAAACGGAATGGATCACACGTCGTGGTCGGGGACGACGGCCGCCTGGTCGGCCCGGAAGTGACACGGCTTCAGGTTCACGTCGCGGCCCCAGACCGAGCGGGCGGTCTCCACGTAGAAGCAGTAATGCTCGTACGGCACGTCGGGCGGCACCCGATGATCGCAGAACGGGATATAGCCGCCATCCTCGACGAGCGGCGCCAGGCGACGAATCTCGCGCTCGATCTCGTCCTTCGAGCGGGCGAGCACGTGCTTGTCGAACCCGCCCATCAGCAGCAGATCGCGGCCGAACTCCCGGCGGAACGCGACGGGGTCGGCGTCCCAGGTGCCGATCTCGATCGGCATCATGCAGTTGACGCCCGCTTCCAGCCAGAGAGGGACCAGCTCGTCGATCTTGCCGTCGCAGTCGACCCAGATGACGTCCACGCCGTGACGCCGCAGGAGGTCCGTCAGACGCCGGTAATGAGGAGTCAGGTACCGCTCGAACAGCGCCGGCGACAGCAGCGGCCCGGCGTTGTAGCACATGTCCTCCCACATCGAGCAGCCGTCGAAGCGGACGCCGCTCTCCAGTACGCGCGTGAGCACGCCGAGGGTGCAGTCCGCAACCGTGCCGACCATCTCCTCGAACCAGGCTGGATCGTCGTAGACGACGTACGACACCGCCTCGACGCCCATCCAGTTGCGAATCCACCCGTACAGGCTGCCGCCCGGCAGAAACAGCGGGTAGTCCCGGTCCGGGTCCTTCCACCGGGCGACATGCTCGTCCCAGTCGTCAGGCAGCCGATCCGGCGCGTCGGGATCGAGGCGCGGCCGGTAGTGCTCGACCCAGCTGTTCCGGTCGACCAGCAGGTGTCCCTGGTGCGACGGGATCGAGCTCATGAACTTCTTCCGGAGCACGCGCACGCCGTCGGCCTGCTGCACCACCTCGTGGTCGCCGCGGTCCTCGAGCACCTCCGAATCGAACGACGGGAGCAGGCCGACGTTGACGCCGCGGTCCGGCACGACCGTCTTCGTCGCGGTCGGCGCGAACGTCGCGACATTCAGGTTGGCGATGACCACGTGCTCGAGGGGCTCCATGCCGAAGTGCGCATCGCTGTTCGACCGGTCGACGTGCCCCGGCAGCCCCTGCTCGTACCACAGCTCGATCGTCTCGTCCCAGAAGCTGAAGTCCATGATCGGACAGCGGTCGCGCTCACGATAGTGCATCGTGGCGAGAAATCGCTCGCGGTCGTTCATGGCCGGCGTCTCCTGATTCCGGATGCGCGGAATGTCGACGACGTGGGAGCGCACGGGGCCGTCAGGTGTCGAGAATCTCCTTCACGACGTCGACGGCGCTCGCGGCGTCCGGCGCGTACGCATCGGCGCCGATCTTGTCGGCGAACGCCTGCGTGATGGGCGCGCCGCCGACGATGATCTTGACGCCGTCGATGCCGGCTTCCCGGATCGTCTCGGTCGCCTGCTGCATGCCCGGCATCGTCGTCGTGAGCAGCGCCGACAGTCCCACGACCTGCGCGTTGTGCTCGCGGATCGCATCGGCAAACTTCGCCGCGGGCACGTTGGTGCCCAGGTCCACCACGCCGATGTTCGAACCCTTCCACATCATCGACACGAGGTTCTTGCCGATGTCGTGCAGATCGCCCTCGACAGTGCCGATGACGGCCGTATACTTCGGCCGGATGCCCGCCTCGATGAGCAACGGCTCGAGCAGCACCATCGACTCCTTCATCGCGCGGGCCGCGATCAGCACCTCGGGGACGTACATCTGGTTGGCTTTGAACCGCCGACCGACGTCCTCCATGCCGCTGATCAGCGCCCCGAGGATCTGGTCCGGCGCGCGGCCAGCCTCGATCATCTCGCCGGTCAGCTTGTTGCCGGTGTTTCGATCGCCCTTCTTGATCGCCTCGGTGAGTTGTTCAAGTTCCGCCATGACAGGACCCTTTCAAGAGACACTTCTGTCCTGATATGATACTACCGGCCCGCACGGTGTCCACAAGGCCCCCGGAAGAAAATTTCATGAGAAATTTCACGCCCGCCGATCCGCCGTCCCCGCCCCCCTGCACCGCGGTCGTGACCTGCGCCGTGCTCGAGACCGAGATCGCCCACTTCGCCGCGGATCTGCCGCACATCGGCCACATCGAGATCATGGAGCAGGGGCTGCACAATGAGCCTGACCGGCTCCGTACCGTGCTGCAGGAGGCGGTCACCCGGGTCGAGGCACTGCCCCCGGTGCCGGGCGCGGGGCCGATCGAGGCGATCGTGCTCGGCTACGGGCTGTGCAGCCGCGGCATCGAAGGCGTCCGGACGCGGCGGTGCCGGCTGGTCGCCACCCGCGCCCACGACTGCATCACGCTGCTGCTCGGCGACAAGGACCGATACGCCGACTACGTGAAGGACCATCCGGGCACCTACTGGTACTCGCCGGGCTGGAACCGCCACCACGTGCCCCCGGGCAAGGACCGTTTCGATCGGCTGCGCCGCGAATACATCGAGAAGTACGGCGAGGACAACGCCGACTACCTGATGGAGATGGAGCAGTCCTGGATGCAGAAATACGACCGCGCGACCTACGTGGACCTCACCGTCGGCGCCACCGATCGCGACCTGGATTACACGCGCCAGTGCGCCGACTTTCTCAGCTGGTCCTTCGACCGCCAGCGCGGCGATCCCGACCTGATCCGCGCGCTGCTGGAGGGCCGGTGGGACGACGAGCGCTTCGTCGTCCTCGATCCGGGGCAGACCGTCCGCATGACGGCGGACGCCCGCGTGATCGAGGCGGTCGACGCCGATGCGGCGCCATAGGCTGCGACTCTTCCTACTCACCGTACAACTCCATCATCATCCGGATTCCGCTGGACGTGCCCGTGACGATCAGCTCGTCATGCTCGCGCAGGCGGTAGTCAGGAGTGGGATTGAGCTTCGGTCCCTCGGCCGCGTGGTTGACCGCCACGACGAGCAGGCCCGTCTTCGCCGGGAGGGCCAGCTCGCTCAACGATTGCCCCCACGCTTTCGGCAGCCTCGTGAGATCGACCTTGGCGATCTCCACCTCGTCGTCCGAGCTGACGGCCATCTCGAGCAGCTCCGCGGCCGCCGGCCGAAGCAGCATCTGCGCGACGCGCAGCGCGCCAAGCACCGGCGGACAGATCACGCTCGTGGCCCCCGCCCGGTGCAGCTTGGGCTGCGACGATTCCCGTTCGGCTCGGGAAATGATGTTGAGCCTTTCATTGAGACCGCTCGCGGTGAGCGTGACGAAGACGTTGTCGGCATCGGTGGTCAGGCACGAGATCAGGCCATTCGCGCGGTCCAGCCCGGCCCGCTGCAGGGCCGTCTCGGTCATCGCCAACCGGGCGCTCCTGGCTGCGGCGCTTGCGATGATCGCCGCCGCGCGGCGCGGGTGCAAAGCGGAATTCGACCCGGGAGCAATCCGGCGACGATGCAGGGGCGATCACTTCGGCTACTGCGTGTGCTCGAGCGCCGAGACCAGCCGTTTCAGCAGGTCCGTCTCGGAGATGACGCCCACGACCCGGCCCGAGCGGTGCACGGGCAGCGCCCCGATCTTGAGCTGGGCCATCTGTGACGCGGCGTTGGCGAGCGGCGTGGCGGAGCCGACGGTCCGGATCGGCGTCGTCATGATGTCGCGGACGAGCGTGGTCGGTGACGGTTCGCACGCTTCGGCGCCGTTCCGCCGCGCCCCTGAGAACCAGCCGCGGATATCGCGATCCGACACGATGCCGACGACGTCGGACCCGTTGACGACGAGCAGGTGCTGGATCGCCTTCCGGTGCATGAGCCGCCAGGCCGCGTAGGGCAGCTCGCCCGACTCGATCCTGAACACGTGGGTGGTCATGTGGTCCTCGACCTTCTCGAACCGCCAAGACGCGTCGTGCTCAAGCCGGTCCGCGGTCGCGACGCAGCGCAGCACGTCGGTCTCGGTGACCAGCCCGACCAGTGCGCCGTCGCGCACCAGCGGCACCGCGCTGATCTTCTCGCGCAGCATGAGGCGCGCGGCGCGGGCGACGGGATCCTCGGGCGCCAGGTGGCGCACGGGCCGGGACATCACGTGGGCGACGCGGGTCGGTCCCGCCGGAAAGGGCGTCGCCGGCGCCTCGCGCTCACCGCGCCCCGGACCGCCGATCGTACACAGCAGGTCGCGATCTGAAAGCATGCCGACGAGCGACCCGTCCTCGACGACCGGCAGGTGGCGAATGCCGTGCTCCTCCATGAGCACGAGGGCAAGGTCGAGCGATCCGTCCGGCGCGACCTTGAACACCTTGTGCTGGGCGATGTCATCCAGGTGCATGGACGCTCCTCTCGCTGTGCCTCGCTTTCCGTTTTCAATTCGTGTCGGATCGCCCCCCCAGCCAGGACCAGATGGTCAGGATGACGCCCGCGACGGCGACCGCCGTGCCCAGTTGCGTGCCCAGATCGCTGCGGAAGTAGGCCAGTATCGCACCGCCGACCAGGAACATCAGAAGTCCGATCGAGATGAGCAAGCGCTGGCTCGACACGTCATGCTCCAGGGTTGATGCGATGGCCCTTCGCGATACGCAACTCCTCGGCGCTATGCCTGGATCTGCTCGAAGTGCGCCTGCAGGAACTCCGTAAGCCGGCGCGGGCTGACGATGCCGAGCACCGCGCCCTCGACGTCCAGCACCGGCACATGCCGAAGCCCGTTGGTCGCCATGACGCAGGTGGCGGTCGCCACGTCGTCCGTCTCGTACACGACGATCGGATCCGTCGTCATGAACGCCTCGACCGGCAGGTCGCCGACCTCGCCGAAGCGACCGGCGACCCGCTGGAGCACGTCGCGCTCGGTGAACACGCCCGCGAGCCGGTCGTCGCGCGTCACGAGCAGGCACGCGATATCCAGGTCGTCGAGCAACTGCATCGCCTCGCGTACCGTCGCGTCAGCGCTGATCGTCGGCGCCGGCCGCGTCTGCACGGCGGTCACCGGCTCCTCGCACATGGCGCGCTCGAGCTCGTCGCGGTATGTCGGCGCTTCGTACCGGCTGAGCGGATCCTCGTACTCGCCCCTCTCCGGCGGCCGGCGGCGACGTCGGGTCATCACGCACCCTCCCTCGTTTCGAGATCCGGTCGCGTGCTGACGCGGCGGGTCAGCACCTGGTGCGGGTAGTGGCTCGCGATGTACTCCATCACGCCGCGCTGGCCCGTCAGCGCGACGGCGCGGCCGTATCCGTCGACGACGCAGAGAATGCGCAGGTCCCGCCGCTTGAGCAGATCGATGACGCACGCGATCGACTCGTTCTCGCGCACGCAGCCCCACGCCTCGGCCATGTGCTCGCGCACCGGACGCGACATCGCGTCCGCGTCGCTCAGCAGCATGCGCGTCAGCCGGCGCTCGGTGAACTTGCCGATGGGCCGCCTCTCGTGATCGATGACGATGACGCACCCCACGTTCTTCCGCTTCATCTGGTCGACCGCGTCCGCGACCGTGGCGTCGGGCGAGACGCATGCCAGTTCGCGGAGCGGCAGCTTCGTGGCGGCCTCGTCGAGGATGTTCTGCTGCAGGCCCAAGAGCGTATCTTCCTCCAATGATTCATACCCCGAATCGCGGCGGATCCTCATCAGGATCGGCCTGATTTCGGCGCGCCAAATTCCCGATCCGAGGCATCCTGCGGGGTCGAGACAACCGTTCGACCGCACCCACGGCCGCCCGCGGATCATTTCATCAGGCGGTCGCCCGACTCCGGGCGAGGCGGCACGAACCGGTCACGGGACACCCAACGGGTGTTGTAATCCAGGCGCCAATCGGCGCTCCGTCCGCCGGCCGTCCGGTCATCCGGATCGCGCCGGCCGGGCAGCGGTTCCACGGTGTGGCCTTCCACGACGTTGTGGTCCCCGTCCTTCTCCCAGCCGAAGCAGTACATGAAGAAAGTACGAACCTGACCGGCGGGCACCGGCGGAAGCCGGGTGGCATCGAACTGCATCGCGACCTCGTCGCCCGCGTTGCAGATCACGAATCGGCCATCGATCGCGGTGACCAGGTCGCGCACGTCACCATACCGCGTACACCAGCCTTCCAGGACGTTGCGCCACGGCGGCCGATCGGACACACGATCGTAATCCGGCGTCGTCGGGTGGTTCTCGGCGCGGGATCTGATCTCCGAAAATCCTCTCCAGGCGAGATCCGCCCGATCGACTTCCAACTCGTGAATCCGGGCCCGGTCCGAACTCACCCGTTCAAACAGTCCGATGCGATCCCAGCGAATCTCGAACGTCGTCGTGAGCCGCAACCGCATTGCGTCCCGAGGCAACCTGCCTTCGAGATCGCACAGGATCGTCTTGGTCTTCCCCGCGGGCATGCCGACGGTGACGTCCACCGGACGCCATTCACCACGGGCATTGCCGACCTCGAGCATCGGGGGAATGATCTTCAACGACGGGTTCTGGGACACGGCGATATTCGTGCTGGCCTGTCCGTACTGAAGCCAGCCGGTCAGGGCGAGCACGAGCGGACGATCGGCAGGAACAGGACCGAAATCGAGCGTGATCGACATGGGGTGACACATCCCGCGCAGCGGCGGCGGCAGGAGCGGACCCGGAGGCGCGAAGACGC
This sequence comes from Phycisphaeraceae bacterium, assembly GCA_002686995.1. Taxonomy (GTDB): domain Bacteria; phylum Planctomycetota; class Phycisphaerae; order Phycisphaerales; family Phycisphaeraceae; genus NYZC01. Next base: position 10,723 of record NYZC01000172.1, read on the forward strand.
CGTCGATGTCCGCCAGCTCCCGGGTTCGGTCGATTCCGTCGTCGCCGACCGCCCGAATCGGGCGGATCGCGTCGGTCAGCGCCCACAGCTCCGAAGCCGGAAACGGCGGCGCCATCAGCTTGTCGGTCGGATGGAGTTCGATCAGGGGAGCGTGATCGACGGCGACGAGCCTGGCGTAGTCCAGGTAGAGCACTTCGAGGAACTCACTGGTCACGTTGAGACGATACGCGCCGTCGAGAGGACGAAAACCGTCACCGTCGCCGATGATCACGAATTCGTCCGGATCCGCGACCAGCAGTCGATCGCGCGCCAGCGGCAGGCCCACCGGCGCGTTGCCGAGCACGTCGGTGACGAATCGATAGGCGCTTCCGTCCCATGCGTAAAGGAACGGGCATGACCCGGTCGCCACGTTCTTTTCCGTGATGGTCAGCACCGTCTTCTTCGAAACCTCGACGTCGAAACGATTGTCGACGACGCCGCCGGTCCAGACCGTCTGCACGGTGTCCAGCCGTGTCCGGCCGCCCAGTCCCACCTCGATCGGGATGGCGGAAACCGATCGCGTGATCCAGTCCGCGCCGTGGCGCAACTCGATGTGCGTCCCGATCCCCTGTGGATTCGTCTTGAGTCCGACAAGACGGATCTTGAGCTGGCCGTTGACGTGTCCGCCATCGTTGCGAAGCAGGCGCATCCGCCGGTCGGAGGTCAACAGCAACAGGTCGCTGTCGCCATCTCCGTCGATGTCCGCGGCGACGGCATGACGGACGGGAGGAATCCGCGTCCCTGTAAGTCGCGTGGTCTCGCTGACGTGTTCCCATGCACGACCGCCGTTGCGCCACAAGCGGATCGATCCGGTCTCCGGTGCGGCGCGTTCGCTTCCGGCGACGCACAGATCGAGCCAGCCGTCATTGTCGAAATCGATGAGCAGCGCGGTCACCGCGTCAAGCCCCGCCAGATCGAGCGTCTGCCGCCGCGCCCTTCTCGAGTACACGATCGTCGCGGTCTTGTCGTCGATCGACACCAGGTCCGGGTATCCGTTGTTGTCGAGGTCGTCGGCCAGAACGCGCCGGGCCGCGGGCCATGGTCCCGGTGGTTCGGTCGTGGCCGCGAACCGGCCCGTCCGCAGATTCTCGAAGACGCGCGTCGACTGATCGTCTCCTGCCGCGACAAGATCGATCGCGACGTTGGCATCGAAATCGGCGACGGCCACGTCGCGCGTCGGCCCGGTCTTCCCGAGACCGACTTCGCCGGTCGCGTTCCGGAAGGTGCCGTTGCCCTTGTTCTGCCACAGTTCCAGGCCCGACGCCCGCGCGATGAGCAGGTCCAGATCACCGTCGTGCTCGCTATCGATCCAGCCTGCCCTCCGGCCCGTGAGGCCCCCCAATCCGGCGGACTCGGTCGCGTCGGCAAAGTCGAGGGGGCCCCGGCGCTTCAGGAGAACCGCTCGATCCGGACCGATCAGGAACAGATCGTTTTTCGCGTGCAGGGCCGCGTCATAGACGGCGCCCGCGGGGACGTCATCGTGGAAGTTGCCGACGATGCATTGCATGAACGGTGACGAGTCCGGCAGCTTCAGGTCGATCCGGGTGCGCTGGATCGCCCCGGAGCGCGTCATGGCCAGCAACCCCGCCGCGCCCTCGGCATCGCAGACGAAGAACACGCACCGCCCCTTCTCGTCCACCTCGATGACGGCTGCCGCCGTGGCGGTGCGATCGGTCGCGTCGGCAAACAGCGTATCCGTCACGTCGGTGAACCGAACGGCGATGGGAGGCGGCACCACCGGCCCCGTGCTTCGCGCCGCCTCGGGAAGCAGGTGGACGCATCGCTCCAGCGCGTCCCGGGAGGCGGGCGGCCCCAGAAGCTTGCGCAGTCGCATGAACTCGCGAAGATGTGTCTGGTACGCCTGCCGATCACCGGCCTGCCGTGCATGGCCGGCCAGCTTGTAACGGGCGCTGGCATGCAGTGGATCGAGGCGTATCGTTTCGCGGAGCTGCACGACCGCCTCGTCGTGCCGGTTCGTCGCCTGCAACGCGTTTGCCAACTGGAATCGCAGCGTTGCCGAATCCGGATCGAGCTGAACGGCGCGACGTAACCGTTCGGCCGCCTCATCGAAGCGCGACATCCGAAGCAAGGTAAGACCGGCGAGGTAATTCGTCGCCGCCGAATCGTCCTCCAGGGCGCCCGCGCGGTCGAGCGCTTCGAGGACGGAGGCGCGGGCACGCGGGTGCGAGGACATCAGATGCGCACGCGCCAGGTTCCTCCAGGCGGCCGCGGATCGCGGATCGATCCCCACGGCCCGTTTGAAAGCGTCGATGGCCTCGGCTGAGCTGCGGTTCTCCAGGTGCGCCTTGCCGCGATTCATCAGGGCGAGGAAATCGGCACGATCGTCCGCCCACGACGGCGCGGCGAGGCACAGCGCGGACACAAGAAGCGCCTCGCTGAACCTCGTGATCGTCACGCGTGTCATGCGGCGAACTCAATCAGGAGTTCCGGGTCCTTACATGATACCGGCGTCGTGCGCCCGTGCCCGCCGGCGATCCGGCCCCGCGTCATCCATGGACCCCGCGCGGCGTTCAGCGCTGCCTTTCGAAGAACGACACGTCGGTGTCGATCGGCCGATCCAGGCTCCGCTTCTGCTCCACGTAGGCCAGCAGCGCTTCGTTGTCTTCGATCTCGAGGCGCTCGCTGATCTCGGCCGAATCCGGGAACGCCGCCAATCCCCGGCGCCATGCCTCGCGCGCCCGGTCGTACAGCTTCTGCTTGGTCAGCGCGTCGCCCAGGCCGACATAGGGGCGCAGGAAGTGCGCCTTCGCTCCGACGGCTTCCGCTTCGCGCTGCAAATCGAGGCAGCGCGCGAAGTCCGCCGCCGAGTCGTCGCTGTGCCGCATGGCGCGAGGCCAATGCAGATGGTTCATGCCGCGACAATAGTGCACGAGCCAGGGATCCAGATCGCCGGGCTCGGCGATGATCCCGTCCAGGCAGCCCAGCGACCTGCTGGCCAGCGTGCCCTTGCTGATCACCGCGGCAATGCCGCCGCAGGTGGCCATCTTGTCGATATAGGCGCTCGCCAGCTCGAGTGCGACGATCGGATCATCAGGGTGCTCATCACGCAATCGTTCAAAGAACGCGACGGACCGCTCGTGCATGTCATGCGTGGTGCACAGAGCCCGGTATTCGCTGCCGAGCACGAGCCCGCCCGGCCGGTGTTCCAGCCGACGCTCCAATTCCGAAAGCCGCGCCTCGATGTCATCGGACGGGATCGGAGACGCGACGGGCGCCTCGGCCTGCCGGACCGGCATCAGGGCGCCGGGGGCCGCCACCCGGATCGGCATCCGCATGGCATAGCGCTGCGGATCCTGGTGAACCGTGACCCTCTGGTCGGCGGCGACCGCCTCGAGGTACTGCAGTCCCCCGTCCGGCCATCGAACCTCCAGGAGACTGACCCGATCCGAAGCGCCCGTGCCGAAATGCAGCCGCGGGTCGCTCTGACCGCAGTATCCGTTGCCGCCATCGCGCTCGCGAATCTGAAGGCCGTCGTCGGTCACGACCGTGACCCGCGCCCCGACGGCGTCGCGGTTGACACCGGTCGCGGGATCGACGACGAGCTTCACCTCGAGCCAGTGATTCGACGGCGTGCCGTTGTTCCTGAACAGGTGCGGCGGCTGACCCTGGTTGGCGACGTAGAGATCAAGGTCGCCGTCGTTGTCGTAGTCGAAGCAGACGATGCCACGGCCATCCCTGACGCTGTCCAGTCCGACGTCACGGGCCTGATCGCTGTAGGCGTAGAGGGCGTCATTGCGCCAGAAGCGAAGCCGCTCGTAGCCCGAGAAGGACCGGTCGCCGATGGCCGGCCAGTTCCGCGAATCGTCCGCCGCTTCTCCCTTGACGGTCCAGGACGCGAGGTCGTACCAGTAGTTGCCCTCGCCCGCGCTGACGAAGCCGTTGGCCGCGACGATATCGAGATCGCCGTCGTTGTCGTGGTCGAAGAACTTCGCCCCCCAGCCCCATCCGCCGTCATAGACACCTGCGTCCAGCGAGATATCCGTCAGCGTGAGCGGCGTCTGCGGCCCCGAGCCGTTGTTGCGCCACAGCATGTTCCCCTCCTGCAGGTACTCCGAGGTCGTGATGTTGGTGACGTAGATGTCCAGCCAGCCATCGTTGTCGAAGTCACCGAAGTCGACGTTCATGCCCTTCTTGGTGTCGAACCCGATCGCCTCCTCCGTCACGTTGCGGAAGGTTCCGTCCTTCTCATTGATGAAGAGCTGATCGGGCCCGAAGTCGTTGGCGAAATACAGGTCGGGCCAGCCATCGTTGTTCACGTCCGCCGACCCCACGGCCAGGGTCCAGCCCGGGTCGTTCAGGCCCAGCGCAGCGGCGACCTCGGTGAACGTCCCGTCCGCTTCCTGGCGATACAGGAAATTGTCACCCCCGTTGCGCGCCCGTTCGAAGTCGTCGTGCATGATGCGCGTCGTCTGCAGGTGCCAGAGGTCCACCTCCCTGAAGTAGTTTCCGACATAGATGTCCAAGCGCCCGTCGAGGTTGTAATCAAGAAAAATGACCGCGCAACCGTTCGCCCACGGGAGGCCGGTCGAGCCGTCGGCTCCGCGAAAGCACCGGTCGGACACGTCGGTGAACGTGCCGTCGCCGTTGTTCCGCATCAGCAGATCGGTGCCGAAGCGGACGACGTACAGATCGGGATGGCCGTCGTTGTCGTAGTCGGCCCAGGCGCAGTCCGTGCTCACGCCTCCGTCGTTCAGATCGGCGACGCCGGCCTGGGGGGCGACGTCCGTAAACGTGCCGTCGCCGTTGTTGCGATACAGCCGATTGGCGGTGCCCTGGCGCGAGCTGGTGACATACAGGTCGACCCACCCGTCGCTGTCGTAGTCGCCGGCCGCCGCAGCGGCACCGATGCTGCACATCCAGGACATGATGTTGTCGAGTTGATGGTCGAAGACCGGTTTCTCGTGAACGTGCAGAATCCCGGCTTCACGTGCGACATCCGTGAAGAGCGCGCCGGCCTGCGGAGACTGATCCCGGCGCCCGCAGTTCGCGCAGAATCCCACTGACACGAGCAGCAGGACGGTGAGACTCCGTGTGGTGCTCATCGGTGTTCCTTTCCGAAGCGATCGGCCAATCTGGTCTTCGCCGATGCGGCGGCGTCGGGGTGAGCGACCTCGATCCGACCCGCGGCCACATCGGTCAGCACGGTTGTCTTCCCGTCCGCCCAGCGCACCTGCACGCGGTCGGCGGCGCCGTTCTTCCCGAGGCCGAAAACCATCTCCGGGGCATGCATGGACAGGTACGACACGTCCGAGCCCCACCATCGGACCTGCGGCCGATCCTTGACGTCCAGCTGGACCCTGGCCCCGAAGCAGGCGGCGGCACGTCCCCGGAGGGTGACGATCAGGGAGCGGTTGGCGGTGGGCGACTCGTTGCGCAGCAGGAGCATTCGTCCCCGGTTGACGGCGACGGCGAGATCGATGTCCCCATCGCCGTCGAAATCGGCGGCAGCCAGGCCGCGTCCCGAATAGGGGCGCGAAAGGGCCGTCCCGGCCTCCGCAGCGACGTTGTGAAAACGTTCGCCGTCGTTCCAGAAAAGAAAGGCGGGTTCGGCGATCAGTTGCCGTCCGTCGTCCGTGCGCTCGAGCGTGCTTCCGTTCGCGACCGCCAGGTCGATCCACCCGTCAAGATCGAGATCGACCAGGGCCGTGCCCCAGCCCACGGTGTCGATGGATATCTCACCGAGGCGGAACTGCCTGGTCTTGTCCCGGTACTCGAGCTGGGACCCGGCGGTGAGCGTGCTCTGATAGAAAGCGTTCTCCTGGGCGACCCAGTGCGTGATGAACAGGTCGGGCAGACCGTCGCCCTCACCGGCCGCCGCGACCTCACCGATCGACAGGCCCATCGAACCCCTCGGATCCGCGGTCCCCGTGATCGTGGACAGGTCGGCGAAGAAGCAAGGACCGTCCCCGCCCAGGTCTCCGGCCATGTTTCGCAACAGCTTGTTGGCCGAAACGTCGTTGTTGACGTAGAGGTCGAGCCATCCGTCACCGTCGAGATCACAGAATGTCGCGGCGAGACTTCGACCTTCCGGGTTGCTCACGCCGCAGAGGCCGGCCACTTCCTCGAACGTGCCGTCGCCCCGGTTGCGATACAGCCGGTTGGGCTGGGGGTCGAAGGCATTGGGGTTGAGGGTGAAGGGCACCGCGCCCGGTTCGGTCGAATCCGAAGACAGGTAGAATTCGGATTCGATATCGAAGCGGACATAGTTGCAGACATAAAGGTCGAGATTCCCGTCCCTGTCGAAATCGCCCCAGCACGCCCCGGTCGACCAGAGCGAATCGGCGACCCCGGCCGTCTTCGCGACGTCCTCGAACGTGCCGTCACCACGATTGCGATACAGCCGGTTGGGCCCGTAATTGGTCACGTAGAGATCGACGTCGCCGTCGTCGTCGAAATCGGCGAAGCTCGCCCCCATCCCGAATCCGTCGGGGTCCGCCACGCCCGCCGTTTCGGTGACGTCGGTGAAACGATCCCCGTCATTGCGGAAAAGACGATTCGTGCCTCCGGAAGCCGCGGCGCCGCCCAACGGGCCGGGGAAGCTGACCAGATACAGGTCCCAGTCGCCATCTCCGTCGTAGTCTGCCCATGCCAGGCCCGACCCGGTGTCTTCGGGCAGCAGGCGGCTGCGCGGACCCGGCCCGTGCCGGGTGGCGATGCCCATCGCGTCGGCGACGTCGCGAAAACGGATCGGTGGCGCCACCATGTCACCGGCGCCCAGGAAGCTTGCGGTGATCGCGTCGGAGCAATGAGCACGATCGGTATCCCGTCCGATCTGCACCCAGCCTGCGAACAGGGTCAGGGCCACGGTGCCCAGGAGGACATAACCGAACGAGACCCAGATCTTCCGCGTGCGCCGGGTGACTTTTCCAAACGGGTGAAGTCTCATCGCTCTTTCCCGTCATGCCGCGCGCGCGAAACCGCGCCCAGAGTGACCGCGATGCGCTTCTGAACCGAGTCGTGCGGCACCGTGGGCTGGTACACGCCGCTTCGCTCTTCCATCTCGGGAACCACGAGGTCCAGGAACTCCTGGCGGTAACGCCGGAAGTTGAGATCGGCCTTCACCGTGAGCGGTCCGACTGCCGACCGCGGAACTTCGAACCGGTACGTCTGGCTGTCCGAGTGGCGCGCGAAGATCACGCGCTGGCCCGTGCCACCAGCCTTGTTCCAGAGTTCGTGCCGGTTCAGGGGATTGCCCTGACCATCCAGCGGGAGTGCCTCGAGCACCAAGGTGCCCGAATCGCGGGAGTTGCCCACCTCGTGCGGCTTTCCGGGCACGTCGCAGATGCGCCGGGTCGACGGATCGATGTTGCCCCATTCGGCGACGGACTTCCCCGAGGCGTCGAAGACGCGCAGATGCACCCAGGCCCGCGTGAAATCAAGGGGGCCCGTGGTGAAGTTGTGTCCCGCTTTCCGATTCGTGACCATGACCCGCAGGGTCACCTGCTCCCCCGGACGGACCTGCTCGGGGCCGATCACCTGCACCGATGCCACCGGTCCGGTCGGCCACAGGTGGGCGATCTCGGGGACCACCGTCTCTCCGCGGATCCACTCTTCCGTGAGCTCGACGTGCTTCCGCCAGTTCGGGAGCTTGAGGACGGCCGGCATGAACATGTTCGTGGCGACCATGCCGTGGTGGCGATGGGCACCATCGTCGGGAGTCCGCCGTACGTCTGCCCCCTCACCTCGACCCGGATCCGTGGAGCCGGGCACCAGACGCATGTGACAGTCCCGGCAGCTCAGATCCTTCGACGCGTCATCGACGTGCCAGTGGCTCTTCCTCCACTCGTCGTACTGGTTCTGGCCCGGGCTCAGACCGAAGCGGTTGAGCGCTTCGGGGATGAACTGCTTGTGACAGGCCCCGCAGTATTCCGGGCTGCGCAGCACGTTGCGGTCGTAGTCGGCGAGGTGCTGAGTCGGATACGCGCGAATCAGGAAGTCGGACACCGCCTTCTTCCAGCCCTCCTCATGCTCCCAGATGTACTTGTGGGGCGGGGTGAGGACGTAGTCCGCGTTGCCTCTCTGGTCGACGCTGGAAATGGAATGGCAGACGACGCAGGAGTTGCCTTCCTGCATGCCCGGGGCGGAAAGGTCGAGGTTCGAGGCGTCCTTCGCTCCGGCAAACAGCGAAATCGGATCATGGCATCCGGCGCAATACCGCGTATGGGCAGGGTCGCGATCGGCGGCGAAGTTCTTCTGAACCTGCTGAAACGGGGGATTCATCGCCGAGAAGCGATGGGCGCTGGGGTTCCACTCCGCCAGAATCTGTTCGTGACAGCCCGCGCTGCCGCATGATCTGGAATTGGAGAGCACCTCCGGATTGACCAGCTTTCGGCTGCTCGTGCGCGCGTAGGTGGGCGCAAAGGGGCTGCCGCGGTACTCATCGAACTGCTGGAGGTCAGCCAGGAGCGTATAGTCGTCGGGCGGCGCGTACTCGACCGTCGATAACGGCCAGGAGTACACCGTCACTGCAATGATCGCCGTCGCGCATCCCACCCAGACGGCGCTCCTCAGAGCGAAGCGGCGAATGGCCAGAGCCAGTTCAGGACTCCGCCGCGCGACCATCCGCCGGCGGAGGAAGGCTGCGAGCACGTGCGCCACCACCAGGAAGAAAGCCGCGATCCCGCTCACCACGTGGACCAGATTCCATCCGGGTGACCGCTTCGGACCGACCGCGGCCTCCCAGGTCAGCACCACCCCGCTCAGGGAGCACGCCAACACCATGACCATGAGGGCGTAACCGAGAAACATGACCGCGGTGGGTTTCTGGTGAAACCAGACCACCAGGTGGCGCGCCTGGTAGTAGAGATAGGGGATGAGCAGAACCAGGCCGGCCGCGGTGTGCACGAGCACCTGAATCTGCGACGCGACCGAAAACGGCGCAAGGTAGATCCAAAGACCTGTCAACGACTCGATCACGAGAAAGGCGGTCACGAACCCGGCAAGCCGCGACGCCCATCCCCGGGCGGCCGCGTCATCCCCGCCGGAACCGCCCCCGACCTTCGCGGCATCGCCAGGCGGGTCGGCGGGTCGGGGACGCTCATCGATGGGGTTGCTCATCGTGGATCTTCCATCGGGAATCGAATCGGTGTCTTGCTCTCGAACGCGCCCTGATGATCGGCCGGCAGGCGGCTCGAAACGCGTCGCGGGAAACCCGGCACGCGGGAAGCCTTGATGATTCGAAAGGACATCACGCGACCTGCCGGCACTTCATTCATCAGACTCACAAGTCTTTTGTGCAAGACCCATGCCATGCGTCCGCGGACCCGGCGTATCACGGGAGGTGACCAGGCGGGCCGGGCTGACGGTTCGCGGGTGCCGCCGCGGGACCGTCGATCCCGATGCGGCATCGACGATGCTCGCCCCTCATGGGAAAGGAAATGAAGGGATCATCCCGGTGAAAATTGCTCGATGTCACCCCTCATCGCACAGGGAACGTGCCGGGGGGGCGACGGCATCGCCAAAATGGCCAGCCAATTTGGACGCCGAAACGGATGCCGCGCCAAGGTCGGCGAAAAAATCTCGATGAAACCAATCAATCCAGACCATGTTGTCTCTTATAATGGCGTGGCGATGTCTCTTCCCACGGACGTGTCCAGCGTTTGAAAGGACGGCAATCAGATGAAGGTGGCCATCGTTTTCGACAGTCGAACCGGGACCACGCGGGCCGCGGCCGCCGCGATGGGCAGAATCTTCGAGGAACAGGGCCACGAGTGCTCGGTTCAATCGGTGGCCGATGCCGATCCGGAGCAGGTCTCCGAGGCTGATCTCATCTGCGTCGGGAGCTGGACGCAGGGTCTTTTCATCATCCTGCAGCACCCGACGAAGTCCTCGATGAGCTTCATCGATCGCCTGGGTGATCTCAAAGGCCGGAAGGCCGCCGTCTTCTGCACCTACAAGCTCGCCACCGGATCGCTGCTTCCCAGGATGGCGGCCGCCCTCGAGGCCCGCGGCGCGGAGGTGCTCGGCCAGTTCAAGTACCGCGGCCCGGAGCCCACGGAGCAGTTCAGGTCCTTCGCCGCCGCGATGGCCGCCGCGCCATGATCAGGACGAGCAGCGCCATCGATGTCGGCTCCGGGATCGCGGCCTGGCGGATCGTGAACGTCGCCAGACCCGTGTCGAGGCCGTTCGGGCCTCTGAACAACGAGTCGGGAACGTTGATGCCGAGCCGGAAGATCGCCGATCCGCCGGGCGGCACACCTGCCAGATCGCTCTGAGACCACTGCAGTTCGTCCACCTCTCCGGATGTCGCGCCCGGGATCGGCGGATTGGCAAAGGCGCCGGTCGTCTCGAGCGGATTGTCCGGGGCGCTCGGATCATCGGGATCGAAGTTGAAGAACAGCCCGTCGGCTGAACCGGACTCGACGAAGACGCCGTTTCCGTCCGTCGTCCCCAGCGTCATGCGAAAATCCGTCCAGTGAAGGTTCGCATCGTTGAGGGTTTGCTTGTCGATCGCGAGGATCGTGTCCTCGGAACCCGATTCGACCGGCTCCCGGGTGA
>NYZC01000173.1 GCA_002686995.1 Phycisphaeraceae bacterium
CGGCTGCTGTACCTGTCGCCCGCGAGCACGCCCGAGGGCTGGAATCGCGGTACCGCCGCCATCCGCCACCTCGTGCAGCGCGCGACGTATCACTTCGCCCGCTACATCGATCACCGTCTCGGCGATCCGTGCCACCCGGGCGCGACACCAGGGATCTTTCGCGTCCTGGCCTGCCCAGCGCCCCAGTGTCCGTCACTGGTCGCTTGCGCGGGCGGGAGTCCGCAGTTCTGCTCCGAGACCTGCAGTGAGGACACGGGCCGCCTGAGGGGATGATATGAGCGAGACGGACGCCGCCGACCGACCGCTGGACCGCTACGACGCGTACGAGAATCCCCTCGCGGGCCGGTACGCGAGCGTGGCCATGAAGCGCGTGTTCTCCGCCCGCTTCCGCTTCTCGACGTGGCGCCGACTCTGGCTCGCGCTGGCGGAAGGTGAGCAGGACCTCGGGATCCCCATCTCCGATCCGCAGCTCGAGGAGATCCGAGACAACCTCGACACGATCGACTTCGAACGCGCCGCGGCGCTGGAGAAGGAGTTGCGGCATGACGTCATGGCGCACATCTACGCGTTCCGGGAGCAGTGCCCGGAGGCGGGCAAGATCCTCCACCTGGGCGCGACGTCGTGCTTCGTCACCGACAACAGCGAGGTCGTGCAGGTCCGGACGGGGCTGGAGCTGGTCCTGCGCAAGGTCCGCGTCGTCCTGCGGAACCTGCGGGAGTTCTGCCTCGAGTGGAAGGACCTGCCGACGGTGGGCTACACGCACTTCCAACCTGCGCAGTTCACGACGGTGGGCAAACGCGCGGCGCTGTGGCTGCAGGATCTGCTCGAGGACCACCGCGACCTCAGTCATGCGCTCGCCGGGCTCAAGTTCCGCGGCGTGAAGGGAACGACGGGCACGCAGGACTCGTTCCTGAAGCTCTTCGACGGCGACCACGGCAAGGTCCTGGCGCTCGACCGCGCCGTCGCGGAGAAGATGGGCTTCGATGCGGTGTGGCCGCTGACGGGACAGACCTACACTCGCAAGCAGGACAGCCGGGTGCTCGCGGCGTTGTCCGGGCTCGCGCAGTCTGCCGGCAAGCTCTCGTCCGACATTCGCCTCCTCTGCAACCTGCAGGAGGTCGAGGAGCCCTTCGGCAAGAAGCAGATCGGCTCCAGTGCGATGGCCTACAAACGCAATCCGATGCGATCGGAGCGCATCGCGGCGCTGTCTCGCTGGCTCATCTCCCTCGCGCAGAACGCTCCTTCGACGACGGCGGCGCAGTGGATGGAGCGGACCCTCGACGACTCTGCGAATCGTCGGCTCACGCTCGGGGAGGGGTTCCTCTGCGCAGACGCGATCCTCGAGTTGCTCATGAACGTCACCTCGGGGCTCGTCGTGCAGGAGGCGGTCGTGAACCGGCACGTTCGTGAACAGCTTCCGTTCATCGCGTCGGAGGAGCTCCTCATGGCGGCGGTAAAGGACGGCGGTGATCGCCAGGACTTGCACGACGTCATCCGGACGGCTGCGCTCGACGCGTCCCAACAGCTCAAGGCGCAGGGTGGCGACAACACGTTCTTCGAACGCATCGCGGACCACCCCCGGCTCGGACCGGCGCTGAAACGCCTCGATCGCGATCCCGGGCGGTTCGTAGGGCGGGCGCCGCAGCAGGTCACGGAGTTCGTCGCGAACGAACTTGATCCTGAGCTGGCTGGTCATCCAGAGGAGACCATGGCCGACGAGATCGCGGTCTGAGCGGGCGCATGCACCCGGTCACGACGCGAACGCTCGAGACCCCCCGCTCCGGATTGCTGGCGGGGATTGCGGCGCTGGAGCCGCTGGCGCCGCCGGCCATCGTGCTCGAATCCGCCGAAGGCGCAGACATCCGCGCGGTCGAGGCCGCCGTTCTTGCGGCGGGGCGTCCAGTGCTCGCAGTGATCGGTGGCACGCTGGACTCGGGGGGGGCCTCGGACGACCCGCTCATCGATGCGCCGGGCCCGGCGGGCGATCGCGCGCTGGCGTCGCTGGCGCGTACCCGCTCGGCGTTGTCCTCGCTCGGATGCGTGACCCTGATCGCGCCGATCGGCGATGGCGGCGTTCCTCCGCGGCTCCCGGGTGCGGACGGCGCGCTGGCCGACCATGAGGCCTGGGCCGCGGAGCATCGCTCTGCGCGGGAGGCTGGCGCCGACCGTCTGTGCCGCCGCTTGTTCGCTTTCGCGCGGGCCGAGCCCATGGTGCGCGTGCTCCTGCTGACCTCCGACGACCCGGGTGCGTTGCTCGACGCCGAGGTCACGGGCTGGGTCCTGGGGGAGGTGCCCGAGAACGTCGGGCTGGCGTGCGACACCGGGATTCTCGGGCTTCGCGCCTCGCGCGGCGACGGGCCCATCGACGGCTGGCTCGCCGAGCACGGCGGCCGGGTCGCCCTCTCGCTGGTGTCTGACCACGACGGGGCAGGACGCTCGGATTTGCTGATCGGCACGGGAGTGCTCGATCGAGAGATCTTGCGGGAGGGGTTTGGCCGCGCCGTTCCTCGCGCGATCCGCCCCGACCCCCTCTTGCCTTCTGCCCTCGTCGCGGAGGCGACCCGCGCGCTGGACCTCTAGGTGCTGGTAGCATGAGCTTGCCATGAGATCCGAAGGGCCAGCGGCGGAAGACACTCCTCGGCGGGTGCTCACCGACAACCCCGATCCGCACTCAGACGGCGTGCAGGCGCTTGCTGCCGCCGTCGAGCAGTGCGAGCGGATTCTGGTCTACAGCCACCTGAACCCGGACCCGGACACGGCGGGCGCCGCCCTGGCGCTGAAGGAGGTGCTCACCTCCTACGGGAAGAAAGTCACCATCTGCTACCGGGGCATCATCGGGCGGGCCGAGAACCGCATGCTGATGCGGCTGCTGGGCGGGGACATCATCCACGCGACCAAGATCGACCAGTCGGGCTACGACGGGATCTTCCTCGTCGATTGCCAGCCGGACTACGGGTTCCTCCCCGAGACAGGCTCGTTGCCGATCGTGGGGGTCATCGACCACCATCCGCTGTCGCCTTCCAGCGGCGGCATCCCGTACGTCGACGTCAGGCCCGAGTACGGGTCGACCTGCACGATGCTCGTCGAGTATCTGCAACGCGAGTCGCTCGAGCCGCCGCGCGACGTCGCGACGGCGCTGTTCTACGGGCTGAAGACCGACACCCAGGACCTGTCCCGGCGAACCGACGAGCCTGACATCGCCGCGTACGACTGGCTATTGCCGCGGATCGATCGTCAGGTGCTCGCGCGCATCGAGAATCCTCCGCTCCCGCGTGAGTATTTCGAGTGTTTCGCATCCGCGGTGGGCCACGCCAAGACGTACCGCAACGCCGTCATCACGGAGATCGGCCGTATGCCGTACTCCGACATGGTGGCAGAGGTTGCGGATCGGCTCATCCGGTTGGACGAGATGGAGTGGTCCGTCTGCTTCGGCATGCACGGTCAGCGGATCTACCTGAGCGTCCGCACGGTCCACCTCACCCGGGATGCCGGGGAACTGGTCAAGGCCGTGCTCCGCGACGAGGGGGTCGGGGGCGGGCACGACACCATGGCCGCGGGGCGGGTGCAGCTCATCGAGGATTCCGACGAGACCTACATCCGCATCGTCACCGAGTTGTGGAACCGCTTCCTGGCGTCCCTCGGCGAGGATTCGGACATCGGGCGCCGGCTGGTCACCGACGACGCGTTCCCGGAGCGCATCCACCCTTCCGAGTCGTGACGGTTCGCGCGCCGGCGGTATCATGAGTAGGCCATGTATCTGACCCCTCAGGGAACCGGCTGGATCGAAGTCATTTGCGGCAGCATGTTCTCCGGCAAGACCGAGGAGCTGATCCGTCGTCTCCGCCGCGCTCGGATCGCTCAGCAGAACGTGCGGATCTTCAAGCCGGCGATCGACCGCCGTTACGACGACACGGACATCGTCTCCCACAGCGATCAACGCATCCTGTCGCGGGTCGTCGCACGTGCCGAAGAGATCCTGGACCACTGTCCGACCGCCGTGCAGGTCGTCGGCATCGACGAGGCCCAGTTCTTCGAGACGGAACTCGTCCATGTCTGTCGTGAGCTCGCGCGCCGCGGGGTGCGCGTGATCGTCGCCGGGCTCGAACAGGACTACCGCACGGAGCCGTTCGATACCATGCGCGCAATGATGGTGGAGGCCGAGTATCTCACGAAGAGCCTCGCGATCTGTGTCATCTGCGGCAACCCCGCGGTGCGCAATCAACGGCTCTCGAAGAAGAGCGGCCAGATCGTCGTCGGTGGCTCCGACACCTACGAGGCCCGGTGCCGACGCTGCTATCAGGCCGCGGCCTCCGAGCCCGAGCTCTTCGAGGAACCGCGCGCCGAAGAGGTTCCGTAGTGAACGGGGCGGACGCGCCCCACGTGCTCGTGATTGCGGGATCCGACCGGCTGGCCTACTCCGGCCTCGAGGCGGATCTCCGCCACCTGGATGCGTTCGGGATCGCGGGATGGGGCGTGACCACGGCGCGTACCGTGCAGAGCCTCGATGGGTTCGTGTCGATGGACGCGGTAGACGCGGGTACGCTCGACACGGAGCTCGAGGCCGCCTTCGAGACGTGCCCCGACGCGGTCAAGATCGGCATGCTCTTCGGTGCGGACGTGGTGGACCGCGTCGCGGATCGGATCGCGCTCGCGCGGCCGTCGGTGGTGCTGGACCCGGTGCTCGCGAGCAGCAGCGGCCAACCCCTCATCGACGACGCGGGTCGGTCCGTCCTGCTGTCGCGTCTCGTGCCGCTCGCCAGGCTGGTCACACCGAACCTAGAGGAGCTCTCGCTTCTCGTTCCCGATATCGAAGATCCGGCGGACGCGGCGCGGGCGCTGTGCGATCGCGGTGCACAGGCGGTGCTCGTCAAGGGCGGGCATGCGGAGCCGGCGTCGACGGTCGAGGACGTCCTCGTCATGGCCGATGACATCGTGCGGTGGAGCGGGCCGCGGCTCCCCGGGGTGGTCCCGCGGGGGACCGGCTGCGCGCTTGCGACGGTGGTCGCGGCCGGTTTGGCCCGGGGAGCCGAGCTCGTCGATGCGGTCGAGGCGGCGCGCGCCGCCGTGGCGCGGGGTATCGAGGCTGCGATGTCCCGGGGTACGCGGCTCCTCGTCCTCGAGGCTACTTGACCGCTTCGACCATCATCCAGGAGAGCCCGCCGTATCCCGCGAGTAGCAGCACGCCTTCGAGACGCGACACTCTCTTCCCGAACCTGAGGATCGGGAACAAACCTACCGTGAGGCCGAGCATCAACCAGGTGAGTCGATCGCGCTGGAGCGGATCGGCCACGAGCGGCTGGACGGCAGAAACCGAGCCGAGCACGAGCAGCAGGTTGAAGATGTTCGACCCGAGGACGTTGCCGATCGCAATGCCGTGCGCCCCCCGGACGGCGGCGACCATCGACGTGGCGATTTCAGGGAGAGACGTGCCCAGGGCGAGGAGGGTCGCCCCGACGACGGCGCCGCCCCACTGGTACTCGTCCGCGAACCAGGTTGCGGAGTCGACGACGAGTCGGGAGCCGAAGATCAGCGCACCGAGGCCGAGCACCCCGAAGAGGATGAGCCGTGCAAGCCCTCCGCGTTCCGGTGCCGGCGCATCGAGACGATCCGTGGCGCCGGCGCGTCCGGCTCGAGAACGCGCAACGTAGATCAGGAGGAAGCAGAGGAACCCCGCGGCCAGGCCCGCGCCCTCGACGCGCGTCACCTCGAGGTCGCTCACGATGAAGGGGATCGACGCCGTCGCTGCGAGGGCGACCACGTACTCGAGCTTGAGGACGCGCGGATCGACCGGGATGGGTCGCACCAGCGCGGCCAGGCCAAGCACGAGCGCGATGTTCGCGATATTGCTGCCCAGGACGTTGCCCAGCGCGAGGTCGGCTTCGCCGCCGACGGCGGCTGACATCGAGACCACGAACTCCGGTGCTGACGTCCCGAACGCGACGATCGTCGCGCCGACGGTGATCGGGCTCATCCCGAGCCGTATCCCCAGCTTCGACGCCGCGCGTACGAGCACCTCGGCGCCCCCGATGAGCACCACGAATCCCCCGACCAGCTGCAGTACCGCTCCGGCTTGCGTCATGTCCACGGTGAGACGATACGGACCTCACGCTGGTTGTTCCAGGACGCCAGACCGTCTATCGCGGCGGATCGTTGTCCCGTGGGAACGGCAGGATCAGGATCGGCTGCCGAACCAGATACGTCCCGGCAGGCCGCAGTGCATCGGGGAAGTAGCGGACCTGATTGACCTGTTCCAGGCCCAGCCGGGCGTCGGTCTGGGTGGCGAGATTGCCGTGCATGAGGTTGTCGGTCTGGACGCCGAGGATGTCCGGGAGGCGCCCGAGGACATGGCCGAGTTCGTGTGCAAGTGTGAGCGCAGGTTCGTCGGAGCCGGCGCGAGGGAGTTCGGGACCGTTGAGGAAGACCTGTCCGGTCGGAGTCCACGTGAGTCCGAGGGTGGTGGAACCACCGGGACCTGGCGGGAGGCCGCCGGTGACGAAGACGTCCTGCGCGCCGTGGGTTCCGTAGAGACGCATGATCTCCGCCATCTCGGATTCGCCGTCGACGATGTAGTGATCGGGTGAAGGGGTCACCCATTGGACGGAGACGGCGTGCGGGTAGATACCTGCCTGGCCCCAGACCGCGAGCTGCGCGAGTTGAGCGTCGAGCGACTTGCGATCGAGCGCCGTGACGCCCGTGTAGGGGTCGATGAACACCTTCACCGCGAGGGGCATGGTGTAGAGCGGGACGCGGCCGCCGGGCTCCTCGGGATCGGCGAGCGACAACAAGAACGGGCCGCCCGTAGCGCTGCGGTCGATGACGGTGACGGCGTAGCGACCGCCGGTCGGAGCTCGGAAGGGGAACGTGCGCGACGCGCCGATGGAAGGGTTGCGCCCGGGGCCGCTGTTCTCGTCGGTCCACGATCGTCCGAGACCCGGCCCGGAGACGAGCAGCGCGAGATCGAGACGCCCAGTTCCGGTGCGCCAGCCACCGAGTACGCGTTCGAGTGTCGGGTCAGTGGCCCATGCGTTGAGGACGATCGCGTCGCCGGCATCGAGATCGACGTAGTAGTGCGCGAGGCCGCCGGGAAGCAGGTCCGAGGTCACGACTTCGCCGATGGTGACGAGGCTCTCGTTCGCTGCGCCCCGAGCCCGCGCCGACAGCACCGCGACGTGATGCGCGATCTCGTCCGGTTCGTACGGCGACAACCCCCACCGGGTCTCGACTTGCACGGGGCCCGAGACCGTGCCCCACGGGATCTGCGCCTGCAGTCGTGTGGGGGAGAGGACACGCGCCGTCATCGCTACGCCGCCGATCAGGACCCGGGCGTCGTCGGAGAAGAACGCGCCCGTGATCTCGATGACGTCGCCGGGGCGCCCGACCTGCGGCGACACCTGCACGACGACAGGGACCTCGCCACCCGACGGGGTCTGGTCGAGGCTCACGTTGAGCAGAAACCGACCGTTCGTGTCACCGCCGATGGCATCGAGACGTACGAGGTAGGACCCCGTCCGAGGCAGTCGCAGGTGGAGCCACGGGTTGTCGCCGGGGCCGTCGATCGTGCTCTCGCGGACGAAGCGCCCCGAGGGCTCCTCGAAGAGCGTCAATCGCAGGCGGGGGAGCCTCGAGTCGCGCGCAGGGTCGGCGAGGCGGTTGGTCCACGGGTCGATGGCGTAGGCGTGTGCTTCGAGGACCGCGCCTTCGACACCCGCGAACCCGAACAGGCGAAGATCGGCCCGGCCGTCGAGCGTATCCTCGACGGTTGCGCTGCCGGGGACGGGCGTGATGCCATTCCGCACGGGGGCGACCGGCAAGTGCGTTCGAGCGAAATGCGCGTCGATGTCGTCGGGGTCGGCCACCAGGTCACCGTCGGGCGTACGGATGCCGACAGGCCCGGCCTCGAACGTGGCGTGCGTCAAGACGCGGAACGTGCCGTCGGCGGCCGGGGTGCCGGGAACGGTCCCGTGGTGGCCTCGGAAGAGCAGCTCGGACACTGTGCGATCCGTGCTCGCGATCGCGATGGAGAGCGGCGTACCGGCGGGACCGCGGTTGGGCGTTACGAACGCGACTCGTGCAGCGTCGGCGGCGAGCACGATGCGCTGGGGTGCGGTCTCGCGGAAACCGCGTGGCGAGGCCGGGTCGCGGACGAGTGCGCTCACTTCGAGGGTGCGGGTTGCTCCCGCGAGCACTGCGAGGCCGTCGGCGACGCGACGCCATGTGGCCGCCGAGGGTGGGTCCTCCACGACGACACCGGCGGGCGGATGCCAGCGCACGGTGACGGGTGGGGCGTCGTCGGCCTGAAGACGCAACCAGACGGCATCACCCGGACCTGGTTCGAGAAGCGGGATGGCAGCGACAGCCAAGGCGTCGCGGCGTTGGCCGAAGGCGGCGGTGCTCAGCACGGCTGCCAGGACGACGAGACCGATCACTCGTCGGGGCACGGCGTCTCCGTTCGTGGTCGTCGGCTCCGATGAACGTCCGCCCGAACGAGATCCTGGTTTCTCGTGCGCGCAGCTCCCCCGTTCGTGGAAGCCGGTCCTGATCCGCAAACCCCAACCACTTGCCACGCAGGAGCTTGTGAGGCGAAGCGTCCCCGTGGTAGCGTCCGGGTCCGGTTCTGGGACGGATGGGATCGCACCGGTATTCCGCTCGATCCGGTGAAAAAGGGTCCGGGTTAGAAGGAGACGACCATGGCGCCGAAGGTGGCGGTGATCCTCGCGGGGTGCGGCTTTCTCGACGGAGCCGAGGTCCACGAGGCCGTGCTCACGCTCTATCATCTCGACCGAGCCGGCGCTGCCGTCACGTGCTTCGCACCCGATCGCGATCAATTCCATGTCGTCGATCACGCGACCGGCGAGCCGACCGACGAGGTCCGCAACGTGCGCACCGAGTCCGCGCGCATCGCCCGCGGCGCAGTCGAGGACCTCTCCGAACTCGACGTCTCCTCGTTCGATGGCGTGGTCATGCCTGGAGGCTTCGGGGTCGCGAAGAACCTCTCCGACTTCGCGCTCAGCGGGCACCAGTGCGACGTCAACCCGGACCTCGTGGCGGCGGTCGGAACCGCGCTCGAAACCAAGACGCCGATCGTCGCCATCTGTATCTCACCCGCGATCCTCGCCGCCGCACTCAAGCGCCACGGCATCACCGGTGCGACGGTCACGATCGGGAGCGACCAGTCCACCGCGGCCGCGATCGAGACCCTCGGCCAGGCCCATCAGGTCTGCGCCGTTCAGGAGATCTCCGTCGACGAGACCCACCGCCTCGTCTGCACCCCGGCCTACATGCTCGGTCCGGGTCCCGCGGGGGTGGGTGAAGGCATCGGCAACGCGATCGACCACTTGATGCGTTGGATCGGGTAGCTCCGGACGGGGAGCGCGTGTGAAAGCAATCCGCTCTGATGGGAGCGCGGACCTCCAGAGCGTGTGAAGCAATCTGCTCTGGATGGGAGCGCGGACCTCCAGGTCCGCTCTGACGGCGAAGCCGGATCCGGATCCGGAGCGGACCAGGCGGACCGCGCTCCCGACAGACCCGAGCGGATCTAGAAATCGGGGCGGGTGGGGTCGTCGGTCTTGGTCTTGCCCTCGAGCGCTTTCTTCACGCGGTGGATGAGGTCGTCGAGGTGCCGCTGGGTCATGGTGTCGGCCTTCGCCTTGGTCCGGGTCGACTCGAGCGTCTGGCCCAGACTGACGAGTTCGCCCCGGCTCAGTGCCGGGAGATCGCTCGACGCATCGGTCTTCGCGAGTTCGGCCGCGAGTGCTTCGACGTGGGCCCGCTGCAGGTTGCGACGGTAGAGGTCCACCTTCAGGGGGGAGCGGTCGAGCTCGCCCCAGATGCCTTTCCGGATGTCGCCGAGCATCTCATCGACCGGGTAGGCCTCTTCGCCGGACAGGGCGGCGTGCTCCGACATGCGCTTGATCCGGCGCTCGCTGATGAGTGATCGGAGGAGCCGGCGCTGGCCCGAGAGGAGGCGATCCGCGGCGCCGTCCGCTTCCAGCCTCCAGATGATGTCGGGGTCGAGGAGCTCCTTCGGCGTCTGGAACGCGTGTCGGTTGAGGAACTCGATGGCCTCTTTCTGCTTCGCGCGATCGACCGGGTAGTAGCGGCGCTCCGCATCGCCGTACCACAACTCCTTCTTGTTCATGCCGCCAACGAGGTTGGCGACGTGTGCGAGTTCGCGGTTCCGTTGGCCGAGCAGTTCGTCGTACATGTTGCGGAGCAGTGAGTAGTCCTTGCCCGGCTTGCAGCACGCCTTCACTAGGTAGCCCGCGACGCGGCGGACGTTCCTGAGTCCGAGCTCGGTCGCGACGATGGGATCGGAGCCCAGGTCCTCGGTCTGCTGCGACGGATCTTCCGATGCGTTCGGAGCACCGAAGCGCAGCATGGGATCCTGCTTTTGCTTGGCGACCATCTTCGCGAGGCCCGCTTTCTCCTGACTCTCGGGATACTGGCGGTAACCCCACTCGACGGCGAAGAAGTCGTACGGGCCGATCTTCGGGATCAGGGTCGCGCCGTCACCCGGTTGCGCGACGTAGTTGAACCGGCCGTAGTCCATGATCGATGCTTCGGTGCCCCACCTGGCCGTCCACTTCGAGTCCCGGAGTTTCTCGACGGGGACCGACGCTGACGCCTTCATGTTGTGGGGAAAACCCAGCGAGTGCCCGACTTCGTGCGCGACCACATAGGCGAGGCATTCGCCCAGTACATCGTCCGGGAGCGGGAGTTGCTGAGCCCGTTTGTCGTTGGGCGACGCCTGAACGAAGTACCAGTCGCGGCAGAGCTTGATCACGTTGTGATACATGATGATGTCTGCCTCGAGGATCTCGCCCGTCCGCGGGTCGTGTACGTGCGGACCCATCGCGTTCTCGACCGTCGACGGGAGCCAGCGGATCGTCGAGTAGCGGGCGTCCTCGGCGTCCCAGTCGGGGTTCTCGGTCTTCGACGGCGGATCCTTGGCGATGATGGCGTTCTTGAACCCGGCGCTTTCGAACGCGGGCTGCCACATCTCGATGCCCTTCTTGACGTACTTGCGCCACTTGTCGGGCACGCCGCGGCCGACGTGGAACACGATCGGCTTCCTCGGCTCGGAGACCGCCGCGCTCGGGTCCTTCTTCTCGAGGCGCCAGCGCGTGATGTAGCGGACCTGCTCGACCTCGTGTTCGTCGCTGGCGTATTCCTCGAACGACACGGTGAAGAAACCGACCCGCGCGTCGTGGCGCCGGTGCGCCATCGGCTGCTTGGGGAGACGGATCATGCTGTGGTGCAGCATGACGGTGACCGCGCTCTGGCTCGGATCGGGACGCGGACCGCGGCGACGGCGACGCGGCGTCGGCGTCGGCCGCCCGCGGCCGCCTGCGCTCGCCGTCGACAGCTTGTAGGTCATCATGACCTTTGACTCGATGTTGGTCGGGAACGAACGGACGGACTCGATGAACGAGCGGCTCTTGTCCGCCGACGACGCGTTCAAGCGGCGCTTCGCCGAGAACTCCGTGAGGTCACCGCGGAAGAGGCCGGTCACGTCGACGACGGCAGCCTTGTCCTTGCCCCATGCCTTCACGGGCAGGGTCACGATGATCGGTTCGAGCGACGTCGCAGCGACGCTTTGCGCGACGGTCCCTTCCCCACTCGCGCGGATGCGGAACTTCACGTCCCGCACGAGCACGTCCTCGCCCCGGAGCTCCCACCGGACGACGCGGTTCCCCACGCCGGTGCCACCGTAGCCATGGCCCGCCTGCGTCCGGGCGATCTGGGTCACCCACAGGAACTCCACGCCGAGCATGGATGAAGGGATTTCGTAGAAGAGCTTGTCCTTCACGCGGTGGGTCGTGAAGACACCCGGATCGGACTTCGCCTCCTTGGTGATGACGTCGTCGTACGGCTTGATCTTCTCGCGCTTCTTCTCGTTGCGGCGGCCGGCACCTTCGCGGTCGCCGCGTTCGCCGGGCTGTGCGGTGAGGGGAGACAGGGCGATGAGCAGCACGAGGAACGAGCCGAGAAGGCGGGACGACATGAGGAATCTCCGGTGACGGCAATGGGGCGGCGGTGCTGGAACCAGGGGCAGACCTTGGGACCAGAGCGGTGTTGGAACCGCACCGTCGAGCCGTTGATTCTATCAGGGGCAGGAGCCTCGTGGTCGAGGCTGGAGTCAGACCAAGACGAGCATGCGATCGAGCGCGACCAGAGCATCCTTCGCCGTCTCTTGGTCGACCTGGATCTGGTTGACGACGTGCCCATCGACGAGGTTCTCGAGCGCCCACATCAGGTGTGCGGGGTCGATGCGGTACATCGTGGAGCAGAGGCAGTTGATGCCGGAGAGGGAGACCACCGTCTTGTCCGGGTTCTGCTTGGCGAGGCGGGACACGAGGTTGATCTCGGTGCCGATCGCCCACTTGGATCCCGGCGGGGAGTCGGTGACGGCGCGGATGATCTTCTCGGTGGAGCCGTACTGATCCGCCTTCTGCACCACCTCGAATGTGCATTCGGGGTGCGCGATGACCTGGATGCCGGGGTACTGCTCGCGGACGGCGTCCACGTGCGGCGCGAGGAACTTCGTGTGGACGGAGCAGTGTCCCTTCCACAGGATCACGCGTGCGTTGTCGCAGCCGTTGTCCAGGTTGACCTCGGGGAGGGCGTGCGGATCCCAGATCGCCATGTCTTTGAGTGGGATCCCGAGCTCGTAGGAGACATTGCGACCGAGGTGCTGATCGGGGAGGAATACGATGCGGCCACGCGCGTCCGGTCCCCGGTGCTCGCGGGCGGCCGCGTCGGCCCGACGGAGCGCCCACGTAATGACCTTCTCTGCGTTCGATGACGTGCAGACGACGCCGCCATTGCGCCCGCAGAACGCCTTGATCAGCGCGGTCGAGTTCATGTAGGTGATCGGCACGACGTCGGAACGCATGCCGTGTTCGGTCAGCGCGTCCCACGCGGTCTCGACCTGGTCGGCGTTCGCCATGTCCGCCATCGAGCAGCCCGCCGCGAGGTCGGGCAGTACGACGATCTGGTCCGGGCGCGTGAGAATGTCCGTCGACTCGGCCATGAAGTGGACGCCGCAGAACAGGATGTACTCAACGTCCTTGGCGTCGGAGGCGATCCGCGCGAGCTTGAACGAATCACCCAGCTGATCGGCGAACTGGACGACCTCGTCGACCTGGTAGTGGTGCCCGAGGATGAGCAGCTTCTCTCCGAGCTGATGCTTCAGCTCAGCGATCCGCCGGCACGCGGTCTCCGTGGAGATCGCGGTGTCGAGTAAGGTCGCTGAAGCGGTGCTCATATCCCCTCCCGGAAATCGATGGGCCGATTCTCCAACCCCTTTCACGCGAACGAGATAGAACGAAGAACGGCAGGCCACGATAACAACCCCGGCCCCGGTCATAAAGCGGCACAATGGGCTGACGGAGAGTCCCCTGACATGATCGACCTGAGAGGCCGGGTGGCGATGGTGACCGGCGGAAGCCGCGGCATTGGATGGGCGTGCGTGGAGGCGCTCTCGCGGGCGGGCGCCCAGGTCGCTTTCACGTGGAACCGCGATCGCGAAGCCGCGCTCGAGGCCATGCGTGAGTTGCGGAAGCAGGAGGTCACCGGCGAGGCGGTGCGGCTCGATCTCGGAGACGC
>NYZC01000174.1 GCA_002686995.1 Phycisphaeraceae bacterium
AAGGTCCAAGGTCTGAAGGTCGAAAGCGGAACTGTCGATGCCCCACCGCGCTGGCCGTAGTCAGGTTCTTTCGACTTTCGACTTTCCGACTTTCCGACTTTCCGACTTGCGGGCGAAGCCCGCGTTAGGCACTCGAGTTGCGGGTCGGAAATCGGGGTCAGCCCCGGGCGCGGCCCCCGGTGTTTGCCGTTTGCGTTGTTGCGTATCTCCGGACGCTTGCCGAGCCGGGCCGTACTCGGCCCGGAGGGCGTTGCCGACTTCGGGTCGAGGACGACCCGGCTCGGCATCGCAAGTCGGGCATCCAAAGACGCGGACGCTGCAGTTGGAGTCCCAAGCGAATGCCGTGCCGAACAGGATTGCGGCGAACCCCTGATCGAGCTCATTTGCGAAGATTCCACGCGGCGGCCTTTTCGCGGGCCGCCGTTTCCTTTATGGTTGAGCCGTCCCTCCGCGGACGCAGGAACCAGGCTGATGGCCAGGAGTCATGCCGGAATCGAGCCGGGACAGCGGATCGTGCTGACGCACCAGATCCCGTTGCGCGACGGCGTCTGGTCGACGCGCGTCGTCGGCGTCGTCGAGACCTACGAGCAGCGCAAGACGGGCTCCTGGTACGCGCACGGGAAGGACGACCGGCTATGGCTCGACCGACTCGTGCTCCGCAAGGACGACGGCGAGCAGGTCGTCTGCAACCTGGACCGGTATTCGCATGTCGAGCTGCTCCCGGCGCCGGCCGGGAACGGCGCGCCGCCCGCGGCGGAGGCGGCCGGGGACGCGGCGTCCTGACGCGGCGGCCTCGCCGGTCGAAAGTCTGAAGGTCAGGCGGTCCGAACGTCGAAGGTCTGAAAGCGGGGGAAGATCGCGCGTCAGCCACGAGCGAGGCGGCCATGACCGACTGGAAGCAACTGTACGGCGACGAACTTCGCCGATGCCCGGTGCTGGTCACCGGCGGCGCGGGGTTCATCGGCTCCCATCTCTGCGACGCACTGGTCGCGCTCGGTGCCGAGGTGACCATGCTCGACGATCTTTCCGGCGGCGACCCGGACAACCTCGCCCATCACACGTCGTCGGGGTCATCCGGGCTGCGGTTCGTCGAGGGCTCGATCCTCGACGAGGACGTGCTCGCGGCGTCCGTGAAGGGTCGACGGTTCGTGTTTCACCAGGCGGCGCTGCCATCGGTGCCGCGCAGCATCGAGCATCCCCGCCTGTTCCATGACGTCAACGTCAACGGCACCGTCGATGTGCTCGAGGCTGCGCGGGCAGCCGGCGTCGAGCGGGTCACGTTCGCCGCCAGCTCCAGCGCGTACGGCGACAGCGAGGAGCTGCCCAAGGTCGAGACGATCACGCCGACGCCCTGCAGTCCGTATGCGGCGAACAAGGTCTGCGGCGAGCAGATGATGCGCGCGTGGGCGTCGAGCTACGGGCTGGACACGATCTCGCTGCGTTATTTCAACATTTTCGGGCCGCGGCAGAACGCGAACAGCGCCTACGCCGGCGTCATCGCCGCGTTCGCCAAGGCGGTCCTGAACGGCGTCGCGCCGGTGATCTACGGCGACGGCCTGCAGTCGCGAGACTTCACGTTCGTGGAAAACGTGGTGCACGCGAACCTGCTCGCAGTGCGCAGCGGCGACCGACTGGGCGGAAACGTCATCAACGTCGGGTGCGGCGACCGGATCACGGTGAACCGGCTCGCGGAGACGATGGCCGAAGTGGCCGGCGGCGCATCGCCGCCTCCGGAGCATCGCCCGGTGCGGCAGGGCGACGTGCTCCATTCGCTCGCCGACCTGGGGCAGGCCGAGGCGCTGATCGGCTACCGGCCGATCGTCGGGTTCCGGGAGGGACTCGAGGCCACGGTTGACTGGTACCGCGCTGAGGAGCCCTGGTGACCGGGATCGCCGTTCCGGACGTCCTCGCGGCAGGTATCCCGACCCGGCGCCGGTCGACGCCACGCTGAAATCGCCACCGAGCGGACCTGTTCGGACCGGCGTACACCGACATGAAACCGGTCCGACGCGGCCCCGCCCGGTTGGAAGTTTCGATCCGTATCGCGTATCTTCGCGCCGGAATGCGGCCGCTGCCATGAGTTTAGAGCCTATCCCGGAACCACAGGTCGGTCGTCCAGCGGTGGACCCTGCAGGCTCCTACACGCAAGCGCGTGACCGGGACTCGTCACGCAGCTGGGTTCTGGGGTAGGTTCCAGAGCTTCGGCACCATGGACCATGCTCGACCTTCCGTCTCGAATACTCCTGGGAATCTGGGTCGCCTGGGTGGCTCAGGCGCTGTTGGCGACGCTGGCCGTCTTCTGGACCGGGTACAAGCTGCGCCGCCGCATTCGTCTGCAGCGCGGACAGCTGCCGCGCATCTCGGTGGTCGTGTCGTTCCGCGGCAGCAGCGAGTCGCTTCCTGACGACATTCGCAGCCTCTGCCAGCAGGACTATCCGAAGTACGAGCTGATCTGCACCGTCTCGAGCCAGAGCGACCCGGCGCACGCGGTCCTCGTCGAGCATCTGCCCCGTTATCCGGACTGCTCGGCGCAGATCCTGCTGACCGGCAACGCCGGGCCCAGCGTCGGGCCGACCGTGCACGATCGGCTCATGGCGATCGAGCGCCTGGACCGCAAGTGCAATGACGAGGATCTGCTCGTCTTCTGCGACGCGGACGCGGCGACGAACCCTCACTGGCTGTCGATCCTGATCGCCCCGGTGCAGCGTTCGACGATGACGGCGCTGAGCTGCACCTACCGATGGCTGGTGCCGTTCGAGGGCGAGCGCCCCACGATGTGGTTTCATCTCGCGTCGATCCTGGAGAGCTCGGCCGCGTGCCAGCGCTGGCGCTACGTGCTCAACCAGGCGTGGGGCGGCGCGATGGCGCTGAAGGTCGGCGTGCTGCGGCGAGGCAACCTGAGGGCCCGGCTCGCCGGTTCGCTCACCGACGATTTCCAGGCCGCGGACGCGGCGAGCGACATGTGGATGATGGGCCGGTTCGTGCCGCGCTGCATGATCGCCTCGTCCGCGCGGTTCGACTTCGCGAGCTTCATCAGCCATGCGCGGCGTCGATACATCATCACGCGCATGACGGCGCGGCGCATCTACTTCACGGCGTTTCTGCTCACGGGGCTCTACGTCGCGGGGTTTCTCAGCGTGCCGGCCTTCCTCCTGGCGACGGAGCTGAACCTCTGGCGTACGCCGCTTGAATGGCCGCTGGCCGCGGGCGCCGCGGGCGCGGTGTTCCTGCTGAACCAGATTCGCTCGACGCTGCGCGGCTGGGTCGTGAAGCGCGCGTTCGGTCCGGAGATCCGCAAGCGCATGCGCGCGACGCTTCGGTGGGATCGGTGGCTGACGACGGTGTGGATGACCGTGCACTGGCTGGTCATCGTGAGCTGCATCGTGGGCCGCATGGTGACGCTGGACGGGGTAAGGTACCGGCTGCGTGGCGCGCAGAGGGTGTCTCGATACGTGCCGCGTCCGGTTGAGTACGTCGAGGTGTGAGGATGGGGCGCCGGTATCGGCGTTCCTGGTCGGCATCAGGCCGCCATGGCATTCGACCCGCGGGCTGACGCCGCGCGGTTCGCCGTCGGTTTGTGAACCGTGGGCGTGAGCCGACGACGGTTGGACGCTGACAAGGCCCACGCGATCGGCGTGCACCAATTCGTCAGGAGGGCCCAGCCAGCCGGCCACCGCCTCATCGTGGGCGTGAGCCCACGGGTCTGATGTGTGGCGCGCCCAACCCGCGCGGCGCCATACCCCCCCCAGACCCTAGGCCCCAGACCTTATCAGCGACCGCCCGGTCATCGCCCCCGGCGCCTCCAGCCCCATCATCTGAAGCACCGTCGGCATCACGTCCGCAAGCCGCCCGTGACGAAGCTGCTTCGACGGGCGATCCGCGTCGCCTGACGCCATTCCGACGCTGCGCGGGTCGACGATGATGCACTCGACGTCGTACGTCGTATGTGCCGTGTGCGGCGCTTCCGAGTCAGGGTCGAACATCTGCTCGGCATTACCGTGGTCCGCCGTCACGATCGATGCGCCACCGCGTTCGAGCGCCGCGTCGACGACCCGGCCGACGCATTCGTCGACGGTCTGTATCGCCCTGATTGCCGCATCGAGATCGCCGGTGTGCCCGACCATGTCGCCGTTGGCGTAGTTGACCAGGATGAACGGCTCGCAGTCATCCGCCGCCATGCGTCCGAGCACGAGTTCGGTGACGGCCTCGGCGCTCATTTCCGGCTTGAGGTCGTAGGTCTGGACCTGCGGCGACGGCGCCTTCGCCTGCGTCTCGCCCTCGAACGGCTCGTCGCGGTAGTCGTTGAAGAAGAACGTGACGTGCGGAAACTTCTCGCTCTCGGCGGCACGGAACTGGCAGAGGCCCCGGTCGGCCAGGAAGGCGCCGGTGATGTCCTGCATCTTCGGAGGCTTCGGAAACGCGACCTGCACGTACCGGTCCAGCTCCCGCTCGTACGCCGTCATCGTCACGAACCGGACGTCGAGCTTCGGGCCGCGGTCGAATCCCGGCGTGCCCGTGTCCGGCGACGGGGGCACGTGGCCAAGGAACTCCGGGAGCACGAAGGCGCGCGTGATCTCACGTGGACGATCGCCGCGGAAGTTGTAGAAGATGACCGCGTCGCCGTCCCGGATACGGCTCTCGCGCCAGTCGCCGACGTAGCGCGGGGTCACGAACTCGTCGCCGCGCTGGCTCTCGGAGCGCGGGGCGTCGTAGTAGTCCTGCATGGCCGCGACCGCGTCGTCGAAGGCGGGCAGGTCGTCGCGCCGACCGGTGAGCAGGTCATATCCCTGCGCCACCCGCTCCCAGCGGTAGTCGCGATCCATCGCGTAGTAACGGCCGCAGAGGCTCGCCACCTGGGCGCCGCCGTTTTCCCGGCATCGCTCGACGACCTCTCGCACGTACTTGACGCCGGTGAACGGCCCGGTGTCGCGACCGTCGGTGAACAGGTGCACGAGGGCCGGTCGCTCGTGGCGGCGGCAGACGTCCAGGCAGCCGTAAAGGTGCGTGAGCAGCCCGTGGACGCCGGCGTCCGAAGCAAGACCCATCAGGTGAATCCGGCGGCCGTGCTTCATCGCGTCGACGAGCGCGGCGTTCTCTTCGAATCGGCCTTCGCGCAGCGCGCGCGTGATGCGCACCGACTCCTGGTCGACGATGCGCCCCGCCCCCAGGTTCTGGTGCCCGACCTCGCTGTTGCCCATCGTGCGGTCGGGCAGGCCGACGTCCTCGCCGCTGGTGCGGATCAGCGTCCACGGGTACGAGCGAAGCAGCGCATCGCACCGCGGCGTCGCGGCCAGCTCGATGGCGTTGAACTCGTGATGATCGGGGTTGGGATTGCGGCCCCAGCCGTCGCGCACGATCAGAATGACGGGGCCGTGAAGAGCGTCGCTCATGTATCGTCCTTCTCGTACAGGTAGCTCGTGAAGGCCGCCATCAGGATCACCACCGACACCAGGGCGCCGAACATCAGCATGCGCCCCGTGTTCTGGGCGATGACCGTGCCGAGGCCGGCGCAGCCCATCGCGATGAAGGCGAAGATGACCAGGGCGATCGTCCGGACGCGCCGAAGCCGTTCGGTGAACCTCTGCTCGACGTTCTCGACGTCGACCAGCCCCTTCCCGGTGCGCCCGTTGTACGACGATCCGCACTCGGGACATTCGCCGACCTCGACGAGTCCGGAAAGGTCATAGCTGCACTGGGCGCACTGTCGGGAAATCATGAGGCCTGCTGCCGTGGACGGAGAGATCGTACTCGGAAAGTCGAAAGTCGAAAGTCGAAGGTCGAAAGTCGAAGGTCGAAAGTCGAAGGTCGGAGGTCCAGGTTCCAGCGGGCCGCGCGCGGCCGACCCCCACCCGTCCGCCGGCAAGGCCGGCGCGCCCACCTGACACCTGACACTTACTCACGGGCCTCCAGAACGCGCGCCACCCGCCTTGGACTTTCCGACTTTCCGACCCTTCTACCTGTCCGCGTCGTCTTCGCCTCGGCGCGACAGGAGTCGGCCGATCCTGGGCTCCGTGCCCCCGAGGATGCGCGCGATGTTGGTCCGGTGGCGGACGATGATCAGGGCGGAGAGGGAGCCGGCGACGATGAGGAAGGGCATGGTGGCGGCGGGGCGGCTGCCGGTGAACGCCACGACGGCGATGGATGCGGTCAACGCGCAGGCCGCGGCGACGGTCGCGAGGCTGACGTAGCGGAGGAATACGACGAACAGGATCCATATCGTCAGCGCCGTCACGGCAGGCAGCGTCATCATGGGCCAGAAGCCAAGCACGCTGCCGATGCCGGTGGCGGCGCCCTTGCCGCCCCGGAAGCGGAGCCAGACCGGGAAGATATGACCGCAGACGGCTGGGGCGGCGACGCCGAGCCACGCGAACGCTTCGACCGTGCGCAGTTCGGCGTCACCGATCCATCTCATCGCCAGCCCGGCGGCGAGCACCGGCGCCAGGCCCTTCAGCGCATCGAGCAGAAAACAGAGCAGCCCCCAGCCGCGACCGACCGCCCGGCTGACGTTCGTCGCGCCGACGTTGCCGCTGCCGACTTTTCGGATGTCCACCCCGTGCGCCTTGCCGATCAGCAGGGCGAAGGGGATCGATCCGACGAGGTAGCCGACGATGATCCAGACGGGCCAGGTCCGGTCCATGGCGGATATCGTAGCCGTACGGCAGACGGGTGATCCGGTCGCGGGCGAAGCCGCCGCACATTGGTGGCGCTCCGATGCCCCAGCCGTTGCTCCGATGCCTGGCGAGGGTGCATGACAGCTGTCGCGGGTCCCATTGGAATCGTTCGCAGAGTGGGTGGCTGCGCTCGACCCCAGCCACCCAATCCTTTGGAGCGATCTGAATTGGAGCGATCTGAATCATGCCCGCGTCAGCCGTCATGCACCCGCCTGGCGACTTCGGCGACCCATCCGGTTTACACCCGCCTCCGCAGGGACTATGATGATTCATGACGATGTGGCTGACGTTGCTGATGAAAACGGTGCCGGCGCGCCCCGACAACCACTGGATGACGGTGGTGATCGCGCTCGTGGCCGTGATCTGCATCGCCCTGGCCAGCTGCATCAATCCCCGGCGGACGCATCGCGACTGAGCGCCGCCGTCTCGCCGGATTCCCTCCCCGGCTCACTCCGTTTCCATGGAGCTTACCGATGAACAAGCGATCCCTCGGTGCCCTGATCGCATTGAACATCGTGCTGCTCGCGGGCCTGCTGATCGTGACCCTGACGCCGCAGACGGCGCAGGCGCAGCGCCGCGGCCGCAGCCACTACACGATGATCTCGGGGCGAACCAACCAGAAGTCGTCGTATGACATCGTGTACCTGATCAACGTGGACACCGCGCAGCTTGCGGCGCTGATGTACGAGGAGCCGAACGACCGGTTCGTCCGCGTCGGCCGCTACGACTTCTCGGGTGATCTGCAGGGACGCACGGGCGGGCGCTAACCGCCGACCGGGAGCACACGCCATGACACGCCTTCAACTTGCCTGCACCTGCCTTCTCGCCTCGGCCGCGATCCTGCTCGGCCTGCTGCTGACGCGGCTCGACGCGAACCGCGCGCACGCGGCGGAGGTCGTCAGCGAAGATCCCTTCACGTTCCTGACCGCGCGGACGCGCAACGATGGCGAGTCGCTGTTCGTGATCGACAACCTCAACGAGCGCCTGCTCATCATCCACGCCGACGTCAACCGCGAGAAGATCGAGGTCGTCGGCATGCAGGATCTGGCCGCCATCTTCGGTCGCGGGCGCGGCGGCCGATGACCGATTTCATCGCCGCGACGGCAGGGACGGTGCTGGCGGGCGGTCAGGTCGATCGCGAGGCGGCCCGACGGCTCACGACGGTCGAGGGGGACGACCTCTACGATCTTTTCTACTGGGCGAACCGGATCCGGCTGAAGTGCGTCGGTCGGCAGATCAGGTTCTGCTCCATCCTGTCGGCGAAGGTGGGCGGGTGCACCGAGGACTGCAGCTTCTGCGCTCAGTCCGCGCATTTCAGCACGCACGTCACGCCGGACCGCTACGACCGGGAGCAGATGTTCAAGGCGGCCGGCGAGGCGACTGACCACGGCGCGTCGAGCTTCGGCATCGTCAACTCGGGCCGCGGCCCGACCGAGCGCGAGCTGGACTGGCTCGAGCCGTTCTTCCGCCAGACCGCCGAGGAGGGACGCATCCGCCCTTGCGCCACGCTGGGCGAGCTTACGCCCGACCAGGCCGTGAGGCTGCGGGAGATGGGCGTCGAGCGGATCAACCACAACCTCGAGACGAGCCGGCGCCACTTTCCGAAGATCGTGTCGACCCATTCCTACGACGACCGCGTCCGGACGATCCGGGCGGCTCGCGACGCGGGCCTTTCGATCTGCTCGGGCGGCATCTTCGGCATGGGCGAGCAGTGGGAGGACCGGCTCGACGTCGCGTTCGAGCTGCGGGAGCTGGGCGCCGACGTGGTGCCCATCAACTTCCTCAACGCGATCCAGGGCACGCCGCTCTATGGCAGCATCGACGAGATGCGCCCGATGGAGGCGCTCAAGATCATCGCGATCTACCGCTTCGTCCTGCCGGATCGCGAGCTGAAGATCGCGGGCGGCCGCGAAAAGATACTGAGGGACATGCAGAGCTGGATCTTCTTCGCGGGCGGGTCGAGCTTTCTGATCGGCAACTACCTCACTACCTACGGTCGGCCGGCCGAGCAGGACCACCAGATGCTGCGCGACCTGGAGATCCCCTTCGTCACCTTCGACGAGGTGGAACACCCGATGGAGGCGGTCGGCGCGGGGCCGTCGGCCTGACCCACGACGCGGTCGCGCGTGCCGTGGCCGAAATGGCCGCACCTCGGCGAAACATGAGCAGGCTCCGACGCCTGCAGCCGTGCATCCGAAGTCCGGGGACTTCCGCGGCGTGGTGATCTCGCTGCTCCCTCATCGCCAAGCGGCTATAATGCCTCCCTACCCCGACGTTTGCCCGATGCGCCCCACCTCCCATCCTGATCCACGACTCGCGACTGACGCCCGCCGGGCGCGATGGCGACTGCTTTGCAGCGCGGCGCTCGTGCTCGCCGCGGGATGGCTGCTCGTCGTCGCCGCGCCGGATTCCGCCTTCGCGCAGGACGGCGCGGGGCCGCCTGTCGAGGCGCCCGCGACGGACGATGCGGGCGGCTCGATGACGCTGATCGACCTGTTCCGGATGAGCCCGCTGATCAACAGCATCATCCTCGGGCTGAGCGTGGTCGCCCTGATCCAGTTCACCTACTTCATGGTGGCGATGACCGGCCGGAACATGGCGCCGGCGCAGTTCGTCAGCGAGGTGAACAAGCTCATCCAGAACCAGGACTACAAGGAGGCGGCGGACTACTGCCGCAAGCACCAGCACCTGTTCGCCGCCACGATCGTGCAGCGGTGCGTGGAGAACACCGGCAAGCCCCACTCGGTGATCATGACGATGATCAACAACGAGGGGCAGCGCCGCGCGGATATCGTGTGGAACCGGATCAGCTACCTCGCCGACGTGTCCAACGTCGCGCCGATGCTCGGGCTGCTGGGCACGGTGCTCGGCATGATCAAGGCGTTCTACCAGAAGCTGCCCGAGGGGTCGGCGAGCATCAGCTCCGGGGTGCTGTCGCGAGCCATCGGCGAGGCGATGGCGACGACGATGTTCGGCCTGGTGGTCGGCATCGTCGCCCTGACGTTCTACTCGATCGTCAAGGGCCGCGTCACCCAGGCGCTCGCGGAGGCCGAGCAGGTCGTTCACTCGATCGCCGACCACCTCAAGCGGGACGATCCATGAGCTTCACCGCGACCGTCCGGCAGCGCAGCACCCCTGTGCTTCCCCTGGCCGGGATGGTGGACGTGCTGTTCCTGCTGCTGATCTTCTTCATGACGATCAGCGCATTCCGCGAGCACGATCAGCAGATCGACGTCGCGCTGCCCTCGACGAGCGCCGGGGCGCCCGAGCAGTCGCCGACGCAGATCGTGATCACGGTGACGGCCGACGACGAGCTGTTCATCGGCGATCGCAGCTACACGCCCGAACAGCTGCGCCGGACGCTCCTGCAGCTCGGAGCGCAGTTCCCCAGCGAGTCGGTCGTCATTCGCGGCGATGGCGGGAGCCGACTGGGCACCTCGGTCGCGGTGATGGACATGGCGTATTCGGGCGGCCTGCGCAACGTCTACATGGCCACCACGGAATCGGAGTCGGCGCCATGACGCTCGATGACGCTCGGCGTTTGGCCGGGGTGACGGCCGCGCTCGCGGTCGCGATCCTCGTCGTCGGGGTTGCCGGGTCGGTCGCCACGGCCGAAGACGACGCGACATCGCCGTCGGTCCACACGGGCAACACGGTCGCGCACAACCAGTTCACGTTCGCGTACCGGCTGATGCAGACCGATCGCGAGGAGGCGGCGAAGGCGTTCGATCATTTTCTCAGCCACTTTCCCGAGGACGAGAAGGCGTCGGACGCGCTCTACTACCGGGCCCTGATCGCCTGGCTGGCCAAGGACCATCACTCGGCGCGCTGGTTCCTGTCGCGCATCGGCACGACCGTGCTGGTGCCCGACGCCGACGTCAACCTTCTGCGCGGCCAGGTCCTCTCGGCCGCGAGCAAGTACCAGGCCGCGATCGACTGCCTCGCGAAGATCGACACGAATCGGCTCGAGGAGCCGAACGTTCGCGCGAACGTCTGGCTGACCCGGGCCTACTGCTACCAGCGAATCGAGAAGCGCGCGGCCGCGGCGGCCGCCCTGCGGGGCGCGGCCGCGATCGAAGGCGACCTGCAGTCCCGGGCGCTGCTCGATCTCGCGGCGCTTTCGGAGCAGATGGGCGATCTCGACGAGGCGATCGCCGCGCTCGAGCGCGCGGTGGCGTTGAAAAAGGCCGACGTCACGCCCGAGGCGGCGTATCTCGCCGGCGAGCTTTTGAGCAAGCAGGGCAAGTACGACCGCGCGATCGAGCACTATCGCACGGTGATCAGGCACTTCGCCGGGTCGCCGCGTTTCGCGGTGTCGGTCGTCGGCATGATGTGGGCGCAGCTTCTGAGCGGCCGCAATGACGAGGTGCTGGCGACCTTCGAGAAACACGGCAAGTCGCTGCCGAAGAACCGGCGCGTGACGGTGTGGGATCTCGCCGCGACGGCGCGGCAGAACAAGGGAGACCACCAGGTCGCGGTGGCGCTGCTCGACGCGATTCTGAACGACGTGCGGGGGGCCAAGATCGAAGACAAGGTGCTCTACAAGCTGGCCCGCAGCCAGTACGAGATGGGCCGGCACGAGCAGATGAGCCGCACGATCGACCGGCTGCGCACGGTGCACGCCGAATCGCCATATCAGAGGCACGCCGACCTGCTCCAGGCCAGCAGCGCCGTGCGGCAGGAGCGTTTCGGGCAGGCCGAGGCTCGGCTCACCGCGATCATCGACGACGGCAGGGCCCATCCCCACTACGCCGAGGCGCTGCTGCAGCGTGGCTGGCTCCGCGAGCACCAGAGGCAGGCGGAGGCCGCCGCGAGCGACTACCAGCGCGTGCTCGGCGAGGACCTGGTCGCCCGGCCCGAGCAGAAGTGCGACGTCGCGCTGCGCCTGGTCAACCTCTACGCCCAGGCCGGCCGTCACCGCAAGGCCGTCGAGCAGGCGGTCTGGCTCATGAAGCTCGAGTCGAAGACGTTCAAGCTCGACCCGCTGGTCGAGCAGGAGGCGCTGTACGGCCTCGCGACCGCGCTCGTCCGTCTCAAGCAGTTCGAGCGCGCCCACGAGCACCTGGACCGTTTGCTCGAGGAGCACCCGCTGTCGAAATATCGCACGCAGGCCGCGTACTACGACGGCCTGGTCCTGATGAGCCTGGACCGTCACGACGACGCGATCGAGCGGTTCCAGACGGCGCTGCGGTCGGATCAGCTCGAGCTGCCCAAGCGGATCAACGCGCTGCGCCTCTCGTCGCTGCACCTGCGGAAGCTCGGCAAGGACGAGGACGCCGCGAAGGGCCTGCTGCATATCGACGAGCTTTCGGAAGGCAAGGGGCTGCAGCCGCTCGAAAGGCTGTGGCTGGGACGCCACCTGCAGGAGGTCGGCCGGCACAAGACGTCGATCACGTTGCTCGGGCCGCTGGTCGGGCGCAACCCTCACGTCAGCGGCGACGTCCGGGAGGAGGCGCTGTTCATCACGGCGCGGAATCGACGGGCGCTCGGCGAGCGCGAGGAGGCCGCGGCCGCCTACACGCAGGTGATCGCGATGGCCGGTCCGTTCGACCTGCTCGCCTGGCAGGAGAAGGCCGACACGCTGATGGAGCTCGAGCGGTTCGACGAGGCGATCGAGGAGTACGCGGGGCTGATCACGCGGCCCGAGACCGCCGTTGCGGCCCGCGCCCTGTTCTACTGCGGCCTGACGCACCGCGCCATGGCGGGCAAGCGCGCCCGGGACAATGACCCGAAGGGCGCGGCCGCCGCGAACGAGGAGGCACGGAGCCTTCTGCTGCGCATGACGATTCTCTACGCGAGCGCGCAGCTCTCCCCGCTGCCCGAATTGGCGTTCATCGAGCGGGCGGAGATCGAAGCCGACCTCGGCCGCAACGATCAGTCCCGCATCTCGTACCAGGAGCTGGGCGAGAAGTTTCCCGGCACCGTGTTCGCCTCCTACGCGCGGGCGATGATCGACCTGGGGGACGGCCACACGAGATCGGCCCGCTCGCTGCTGCGGCAGCTTCGGGCCGAGAAGCTGGACCGCCGCCTCGAGGAGCGCGTGAGCCGGTGCCTCGAGGACCTCGCGGAGCGACCATGACCGACACCGCCTCGACGCCCGAGCCGCCGCCGCTGGTCGTGTCCAGCCGGTTGCACATCGCGGTCGCGATCGCGGTCAGCACCGTCCTGCACGGCGCGCTGGGCTGGGCGGTGCACGACATGTCGCTGCTGGGGGACGACGAGGGGTTCGAGCCGGAGCGGATCTTCCAGGTGCGGCGGACCCGGGTCGATCTTCACGCGGGGCCGCGCCCCGATCACGAGACGGACGAAGCCGAAGCGCCATCGGAACTCAACGATCTGAGCCGGGCCCTGCTCGAGGGAGCGAGCGGCACCGAGGCCCGCGAGGTCGGTCCCGCGCCCGACCCGGCGTTCGGCGAGGCGTCGGACGAGCGGGCGTTCGATCTCGGCAAGGCGCCGGGCGTCTCGCTTCCGGAGTCCCAGGGCGAGAAGACCGTCGTCAGCCGCCTCATGGGCACCCTGACGCTCGACGTGCCGTACGTCGAGGGCGGCGAGGAGGTTTCGGATCGACCGTCGCGTCGCGGTCCCGGGACCATGGCCTCCAGCGCGGGCTCGATGCTGGTCGACGAGTCGCTCGACGAGACGGGCCTGGTCTCGACCGGGCCGCCGGAGCCGCTGGTGCCGGCCCCGCCCGCGATGCGGGACACGTTCATCGACGTGCGTCAGCGCGGCGCGGTCGTCAAGCCCGCTCCGCTCGACTTCGGCAGGATCCTGATCGATCGGGCCGCGCAGATGAAGGGCCCGGAGTACCTCGACGATGATTTCGACTACGCGCTGTACGTCTACGAGCCGCGCAAGCGATGGAGCGACCGCAAGGAGGACCAGCGAGGCTATTTTCGCGTCGAGATCACCGGGCGCCGGTCCCTGCGCAAGCTGCGGGCGATGCCGAAGGACATCATTTTCGTCATTGACACGTCCGGCAGCGTGTCCCAGGCATGGGTGGACGCGGTGATGAGCGGCGTGGCCGACGCGCTCCTGAGCCTCAACGAGCGCGACGATCCGCAGAAGAGCGACCGGTTCAACATCGTGCTGTTCAAGGAGTCCGCGCGGTTCCTGAGCCGCAAGTCGATCCAGCCGGTCAACGCGCGGACGCTCGCGCAGGCCCGCGCGTTCCTGAAGGGGAACCGGGCCGGCGGCTACACCGACGTGAACCAGGCGCTCAGCCGTCTCCTGCAGCGGGACGTCGGCGTGGAGCGCGTGCACGAGCTGATCCTGATCAGCGACGGGCGGCCGACGCGCGGCGTGCAGGACACGCGCGAGCTGATCAACCTGATCACGCGCGACAACGACCTCGCCGCGAGCATCTACTGCGTGGGGATCGGCAACCGGCAGAATCGACCGCTCCTGGAGTTCCTGGCCTATCGCAATCGCGGCTTCTGCGCATTCGCGTCCAGCAGCCGCCAGGCGGCGGGCGTGATCCGCGACCTGGTCAGCCGTCTGCGCTATCCGCTGATCAAGGGCGTGGCGCTGAACGTGGGGCTCGAAGGCGTCCACGACGTGTTCCCGCAGAACGTGCCGAACGTGCACCAGGGCGAGACGTTCTCGATTTACGGGCGATTTGACCAGCCGAAGATGCTGAACCTGCAGGTCAGCGGGATGAACCACGACAGGGAAGTGGCATTTTCGTTCAGTCGCCCGCTGGCGCAGGCGAAGCGCGGCGAGGCGAGCATTGCGAGCAACTGGGCCTTCTGGAAGCTGCATCATCTCTACAGCGAGCAGATCCGGCGCGGCAGGAGCCGGGAGCTGGATCGGCAGATCCTGTGGCTGAAGCGCCGCTACAAGCTGAAGAGTATTGAGTAGGGTCGAGGGGCGTGGGTCGGGGGTACGAAGTAAGGTTGGTGCCGGTCGAGGCCGCCATGCCATTCGACCCGCGGGCTCACGCCGCGCGGTACGCCGCCCACGCGCATGGCGTACCGTGGGCGTCAGCCGGCGTCAGCCCACGGGTCTGACGTGCGCCTCGCCCAATCTGCGCGGCGCCGCAACCCCATACCCCATACCCTGGACCCTAGACCCTAGACCGAAGACTCCACACTCTCCGTCTCCGGCTCTTCCCTTCCCCTCTGCCACACCTCGTGCGCCCGGTACTGCTCCCTCGGCTCGGGATGATCCGTGCGATAGTGCGTGCCCCTGCTTTCGCATCGCCACTGCGCCGCCCGCGTGATCAGGGCGCCCACCAGCAGCATGTTCTGCACCTGCCATCCTTCCCGGTCGTCGAAGATCTTGTCCAGCGTGTACCGCGCCCAGAACTCGAACATCTCCTGGACTTCGGCGAGCCGGTCTCCCGTGC
Source organism: Phycisphaeraceae bacterium (assembly GCA_002686995.1). Lineage (GTDB taxonomy): Bacteria > Planctomycetota > Phycisphaerae > Phycisphaerales > Phycisphaeraceae > NYZC01. The sequence continues at coordinate 15,016 of NYZC01000174.1, forward strand.
GCTCGATCCCCACGTGCCGCCACATCACCGATCGCAGGCTCGATCGCACGTCCGACACGTCAAGCTGCGAGCGGCTGGACACGGGGATGTCCGAGATGGTCCGCGCCGGCGCCGCGCCGTTGCCGGCCTCGGTCATCTCCGCGGACGTCCTGCCCGCCTCGGCGCCCATGACCATGCCTTCCAGGAGGCTGTTGCTTGCGAGGCGGTTCGCCCCGTGGAGGCCGCTGCACGCAACCTCGCCGCACGCGTAGAGGCCGGTGACGTTCGTGCGGGCGTGCTCGTCGGTCCGGACGCCGCCGATCATGTAGTGTGCCGACGGATGAATCGGGATCGGATCCGTCGCCGGGTCGAGGTCGAACTCGGCAAGCAGGCGCGAGATGCCGGGGAACCGGGCCTTGAAGTGGTCCGCGCCCAGGTGCCGGCAGTCCAGGAAGCAGTGGGTGTGCCCGGTTTGGGACATCTGCGCCAGGATCGCCCGCGACACGATGTCGCGCGGCGCAAGTTCGGCCATCTCGTGGTAATCCGCCATGAACCGGTCGCCGTTCCGGTCGACCAGGTGCGCGCCTTCGCCGCGGACGGCCTCGGTGATCAGCGCGCGGGAGGCGCCGGCCACGTACAGCGTCGTGGGGTGGAATTGCACGAAGGCCATGTCCGCGATTCGCGCCTGGGCCCGGTAGGCCATCGCGATTCCGTCGCCGGTCGCGGCGGAAGGGTTCGTCGACTCCCGGTAGACCTGCCCGATGCCGCCGCTGGCGAGGATCGTGGCCGACGCCCAGATGACCTGCAGGCCGTAGCGCGGATGATGGGTGATCGCGCCGGCGCAGCGCGGCGGCGCGCCGTTCACGGTGATCAGGTCCATCACGAAGCACTCTTCGAACAGCCGGATTCGTTCGTGAGCGCGGACCTGCTGGTCCATCGTCGTGCCCAGCGCCTTGCCGGTCGCGTCGCCGTCGCAGTGGACGATCCGCGATCGCGTGTGACCGCCTTCGCGGCCCAGAGCGTGGCCGGGCGGCGCGCCCGTGCCGTCGTCCGGTGCCGGGTCGAACGGGACGCCGTAGCCCGACAGGTCGCTGATGCAGTCAGGGCCGGCATCCACGATGCGGCGCACGATGCCGGCGTCGCAGAGGCCGGCGCCGGCCTTCATCGTGTCCTCGGCGTGGCTTTCGAAGGTGTCGGCCGGATCGAGCACCGAGGCGATGCCGCCCTGGGCCCAGTACGTGTTCGAATCCGGCAGCCGCCCCTTGGCGGCGATGATCACGTCCGCGTGAGCGGCCGCGGCGAGCGCGGCCGACTGGCCCGCCACGCCCTCGCCGATGACGAGCACCTCGGTGAATATCTGCGGGAGCAGCGTCGCCCGGAACGGAATGAGATAGCGGCGCTCTTCGAATGCTCGGTGCATGGGGCAGGGGTCAGCAACCACGGATGGACACGGGTGAGCACGAATGGATCAGGAGCGATCCGTATGCATCCCTGGTCATGGTCAATCGACTATCGGCTCAGCGTGCCCGTGCCGCTGTATTGCATGGTCGGCAGCGGGATGTGCGATTCGGTCAGGAAGCGCCGCAATTGTCCGGGAGGCTGGTACGTCAGTCGGCCGCGAACGCGGTAGGTCATGCCGTCCACCTCTCGACCGGTGGTGTCGAAGACCGCCGGCACCGCGATCTGCTGGCGACTCCGGGCCGGAAGGGTGCGCTTGGGTCGCGCGTTGAACGCGAAGACCATGTCGTCCAGCTGAACGGTGTAGTTACTGGCGACGACGGGGAGCGCGACGTCGTTGGGGTTCTCGACGTCGACGAGCACGTGCACGAGCGTACCTTCGTCCGTCTGCTCGTGGACCTCGACGCCCGTGATCTGGATGGACGGTCGCTCGATGCGCCGCAACTCGGCGACGGCCTTGCAGCCGACCTGCGCGATCACGAGCGACGAGAGAATGCAGACCTGGCCGAGCAACCGGATGTTCATGGCGGAAGTTTCGAGTTTGTGGCGGGGCATGTCAAGAGGGTTCGGTCTTCAGGGGCCGCGCGGCCCGAAGGCCATTGCGACTGGAATTCCGCGCCCCGCGCCCCACGCCCCGCGCCCCACGCCCCTCGGCCCGCGCCCCTAGACTCTCTCTCGTGCCCGAACTGCCCGACATCCTGATTTACGTCCAGGCCCTTCGCGACCGCATCGGCCCGGGCCCCCTCGTCCGATGCCGCATCTCCGGCCCATCCCTCGTCCGCACCTACGATCCGCCGGTCGACGCGCTCGAGGGCCTGTCCGTCCTCCACATCGACCACCAGGGCAAGCGCCTCGTCTTCGAGCTTACGGACGAGCACTTCCTCGTCCTGCACCTGATGATCGCTGGCCGCCTGCGCTGGGAGGCCGCCGGGGCCTCGATTCCGCGCCGCGGCGGCCTCGCCGCGTTCGACTTCGCGTCAGGCTCGCTGCTGCTGATCGAGTCGGCGATCCGCAAGCGCGCCGCGCTGCACGTCCTTCGCGGTCGCGCTGCGTTGCGGGATCACGATCCGGGCGGCATCGACGTGCTCGAATGCGACGCCGACGCGTTCTCGCGGACGTTGAGATCAGTGCGCCGGACGCTCAAGCGGGCGCTCACCGACCCCCGGCTGTTCTGCGGTATCGGCAATGCGTATTCGGACGAGATTCTGCACCGGGCCCGGCTTTCCCCGTTTCTCCGCAGCGCGGGGCTTTCAGACGAGCAGTGCGTCCGACTTCACGAGGCGACGCGGAGCACGCTCGTCGAGTCGATCGAGCGACGGCGGGCCGACGTGAACGATGGGTTTCCTTCGCCCCGGTCGGTGACGGCGTTCCGGCCGGAGTTCGCCGTGCACGGGAAATTCGGCGAACCTTGTCCGGTTTGCGGCACGAAGGTGCAGCGGATTCGATACGCCAGCAACGAGACGAACTACTGTCCGAAGTGCCAGACGGAGGGGCGCGTGCTGGCCGACCGATCGCTGTCGCGACTGCTGAAGGACGACTGGCCAGGGGCGATCTAGGCTCTGTCTCAAAACTCTGCCTGGCGTCGATCGGCTGCATCGCCCGTTGGCGGCGTCGGCCTCCATCG
>NYZC01000175.1 GCA_002686995.1 Phycisphaeraceae bacterium
AAACAAAACAAAACAAAACAAAACAAAACAAAACAAAACAAAACAAGACAAGAGAAGAGAAGAGGCAATCTCCCTCGCTCTAGTCCAACTCCTTTCGACTTCATAGCTTATCTCTATCGCACCGCTCTGTCAATAGAAACCTCGAATGGGCCTGGGCCATTTGACCCGGCGAACGAGACACTACGAGGACCAGGAATCAACGCTCAGCGTACCTGAGAGCTGATTTCGATCAGAAATCGCTCCTCCCGGGCGGCGGATCTATCTGTGAACTTTTCCACGACGTTCGCTGGAACTCGGGAGGCCAGCGATCGGTGACCATGGCACCGCTTCGGAGTCATCCACGGCGCTGCGGCCCGCTGTCCCCGTGCCCGGCGTGAAGCTCTTGCAGAATCATCCTGCGCTGCGCGATCCCGACTTCGTCGGCACACGCGCGGGAGGATCGTTACTCGTGACCCGCTACGGCGGCCCCAACGCGGCGGATGCGCGTCTGGACCAGGTCGAGGACGCACCAGGTGAGCAGGAAACCGATCGACTCGAGCAGGAAGCTGCCGAACTTGAAATACAGTTCGGCCACGATCAGGGCCAATGTCAGAGCCGGCAACTGGCCCATCAGCAGCTCACGCGCAGGCAGCGTTCGGATCAGCGTGTACATGTCGTCCCACCTGTCTTGTTCAGCGGCCGCCGATGGTCACCGCGCGCAGCCGGTTATTGAAGTGATCACTGACCAGGAGTATACGCTCGCTCCAAAGGGTCAGGCCATGAGGCGTGTTCAGACGCGCGGCGGTGGCGGGTCCACCGTCACCGCTGTCGCCGCCGTCGTCGCTTCCGGCGACGGTGGTAAGAACGCCGTCGGTGCCGACGCGGCAAACACGATGGTTGCCGGTGTCGCAGATGTAGAGCTCGCCGTGGCCGCCGATGGCCAGCCCCCGCGGCGCGGAAAGCCTGGCCTCGGTGGCCGGCGTGCCGTCGGGCGAGTGGCCTTCCTGTCCGCAGCCGACCACGGTGCGGATCCTGCCGTCCCGGTCCACCATGCGCACGACGTGATGGTCGGCGTCTGAGAAGTACAACCGGCCGTCGCCGTCGAACTCGATCGCCCAGGGGGTGCCGATCCGGGCGCTGGTTGCCGGTCCGCCGTCGCCGCGGTAGCCAGGCAGACCGCAGCCGGCCACGGTCTGGATCACACCGGTCTCGGCGTCGATGCGGCGCACGCGGCCGACTTTGTCGCCGAAATAGATCGATTCGTCCGCGCCGTGGGTGACCGAGACCACGTGCACGACGCAGGCCGCGTTGGCCGGGCCTCCGTCTCCGCGGTCCCACGGATGACCGGTGCCGGCGATCGCGCGGATCATGCCGTCTTCGTCCACGCGGCGGATGTAGGCGTGGCGGGGGTCGGCAATGACCACGCGTCCGCGGCGATCCACGCTGACATCGTGCGGGTTGCCCAGATGGGCCTGCGTCGCCGGCCCGTTGTCTCCGCCGTAAGCCCGGACCCCGTCGCCGGCCACGGTGGCGATCACGCCGGTGTCCGGGTCAATGGCTCGGATCCGCTGGTGCCAGACGTCGGCGATGTAGATGCGCCGGTCGGGGCCGATGCTCAGCCCGCCGGGGCCGTTCAGGAAGGCCTGCTCCGCCGGCTCGCCGTCGTGCACGCTCGTGCCGCCGAACGCGGTGGTCACGATTCCCGTGGCGCCGTCGTATCGGCGCAGCCGTCCCGAGCAGTCGCCCCAGTGCACGGTCCCGTCCGGGTCGGCCCAGATACCGGCCTCGCAGGCGTTGCAGTGCGTGCGGGAACCAACCAGCCCCTCCTCCCCGTAGCCCGGCGCACCGGTGCCCACCAGCGTGTGCACGATGCCGGTGGCGGCCTCGACCTTGCGGATACGGCAGCCGTACTTCTCACCCACGTAGAGGTTGTCGTGGACGTCGAGGCAGATGGCGTCCGGCATCAGCGTGCTCGCCTCGGTGGCCGGACCACCGTCTCCGTTGGACGCGCGCTGACCGTTGCCCAGGACGGTGCTGATGATGCCCGACGTCATATCGATCTTGCGGATACGGTCGTTGGAGTTGTCGCAGATATACAGATCGCCGCGGGAATCGAAGGCGAGATGCTCGGGGTGATTGAACCCCGCCTCGCGGGCCGGACCGCCGTCACCGTGGTAGCCGCCCAGGCTCAGGCCGGGGCCGGCAAACGGTCTCGATGCGCCGCGTTCGGAGGGGTAATGGCGGGCGTCGTGGCCCGCGAAGGTCTCGATGACTCCCGTGCGCGAGTCGATCCGCCGAATGTTGTTCATCCATTCGCTGGCGAGATAGATGTTGCCCTCGTCGTCGACGGCGACGCCGCACGTGCAGTCCAGCTCGGCCTCGACCGCGGGGCCTCCGTCTCCTCCGCGGCCGGGACTGCCGGTGCCCGCCACGTGACTGATCACGCCGCTGCGGACGTCGATGCGGCGGATCGTATGGTTGTCGAGATCCGACAGGTAGATGTTGCCATGGCGGTCGAGGCACAGATCGTGCGGACCGTACAGTCGGGCTTCGGTGGCCGGCCCGCCGTCACCGCGTCTTCCGGGAACGCCGTCGCCGGCGAGGCAATGCAGCATGCCCTGTCCGTCGATCCGCCAGAGCCGGTGACCGAAATAGTCGGCGACGATCAGGTCGCCGTTCGCCACGCGGACGACGCCCAGCGGCCAGCCGGCGTCGGCCTCCTTCGCCTCGATACCCACGTGGTATCCGGCACCGGCGACCGTGGTGATGGTGCCCGGAGCCAGCGCGTCCAGTCGCCGGAGGATGCTCATCGTCTACTCACAGTAACGGGTGTGGTAGAGGCCGAACCAGGCCGACGGCTGATCGCCCGCTTCTTCGTCGCGCGTGTCGCTGAGCGCATTGATCCAGCAGGTGCTCAGAAGCGCTCCCCCTCCCCGAGACCGTAGGCCTTGCGCATAAGAACCGCGGCTTCCTCGATCCCGATGTTCTCGCGCCACCAGTCGACGCCGTGGCGGGCGCACAGCCGGAACAGCCGGCGGGCGTGCGGGCGGGTGCGGGCGGCGATCTCGGCCGGCAGGGGATGGGCATCAAGCGTCTCGCGGTGCTTCAATATCCAGAGCCAGGCATCCTCGACGGCGGCGCGGTGGACGCAGATCGACGCTTTCTCCACCCGCTCCCGCACGCGCCCGTTGTCGGCCAATTGCATGGCGGTCTCGAAGGCTTCGAGGCCGGCCCGGACGACCGACGCATCGATGCCGTAGTCGGCGGCCCCACCGAAGCAGCCGTGCTGGATTCCCCGCCGCTCGGCATTGTCGTGCACGAGATCGATGAAGGCGCGAATGGGCGGAGCGGCGCTGCGATAGTGCAGGGTCAGAAACTCGTCCATCAGGGCTTGCCCGCTGCGGCTCGGATCCCACAGCAGGTTGGCGATCATGTAGTTGCGAAGCTCCGAAAGCTCGGCGCCCTCGGCGTTGCCTGCCCCCTGCATGAAGACCGCCTTGACGCCCTGGTCGCGGAAGAAGCGAACGTTGGGCTCGATGACGCGCAGATTGGGGCAGGGCAGGAGATAGTTGCGGAAATTGGTGTTGTAGTTCCAGATGGCCACGTCGTCGCACACGGCGCTCCAGTCGCGAAGGTCCCGGCAGAAGGTGGTGTTCAGCTCGCAGTCCGGATCGTTGATGGGGTGGAGGATGCTGCAACCGCTGCTGCACAGCTGGATCTGCACGTTGGGGCGGGGCCGGACGGTGGCCGGCCTCTGCCGGCTGTACCAGAATGCAAGCGTTCCCACCTTGACCTGCGGATGTCGTTGCGCCACCCGATCGGCGACCCCGTTCACGAAGGTCAGCAGGGATCCCATGGGCGTGCCCTCGCGCTCGTCGAGCGCGGCGCAGGCCGTGCAGCGGCAATAGTTGTCGTTGTCATTCTGGCTGACCGAGACGTTGGTGCGCTGCGGGTGCGCCTCGATCTCGTTGAGGACCGCCGCGGTGACGATCTCCAGAACCTGTGGATTCGTGAGACACGGCTCGTTGTGGTGCCACTTCGTGTTCTTGACCTGGGCAAGCCGGCGGCCGTCGATCTCGCAGAAATACTCCGGGTGATCCTTCCCGTATACCGCTGTCGGGATCTGATACCCGAAGCTGTGGTTGATCAGGATCCGCCCCGACTTGCCGCCGAGCTTCTCCTGCTCCGGCACCGTGTTGCAGCGCACGCGGGCGGCGAAGACCTCGTCCCGGTTGACCTCGCCGTAGAAGCTCCAGCGCCAGGTGAACGGCGGATCGTAGGACCGATCGAGCGGCTCGACGACGCGCGAGAGTCCCACCGGCGGCACATGCGTGTGCTCGCCGGTCAGGAAGCGGACGCCGAAGTAGTCTTCGAGAAAGGTGTAGACGCCGTAGAGCGTGCCCCGGGGCCGGCCGCCGGCGATGGCGATGACGTCGTCGCGGACGACGATCCGTAGTTGCTCGGGCCCGAAGTCCTTCGTGGAGAACCCGGCCGCCGAGTCGCGCATCGCGGCGCTTTCGCCCACGAAGATGTGGCGTCCGGGACGATCCGCCGCGCGGAAGACCGGCAGGCGCAGGCCGATGGCGAAACCAATGTGAGCGCGCAGCTCGCGGGCGGCGTACACCTCCACCGGCAGAGCCTTCTCGGGAATGACGATGTCCCAGTCGACGAGTCGGGCCAGATCGACCCCTGTGGGTTCGGCCTCGGCCATCGAAGGCATCAACATGCAGGCGAGCATGCAGGCGAGCATGAGGGCGAACATCGCGTGGCGCATCGGGAGCCTCCTGTCCGACGGAGCTTTCTTCAGCCGCAGCGAACGAGCAGCTATTGTCGAGCAAAGTCACGCCCGGAGCCAGCACCGTTTGCGATGAAGAATCGATGATGGCTCCATACGGCTAAACTCTCCTGGCGATTCAGTATCTGTCAGGACATGCGGCAATGGCGGCCGAGGTATTCAACGATAAGACCTCGCGCCGCTGAAGACGGCGACGCATCGACAAGCTTCATTGGACCTTCGAGTGATATGAACAATCGATTCCCCCAACTGGCTTGGCTCCTTCTCATTGTCCTGGGCGCATTCGCCGCTGCCGTCTCGGCGGACGAGCTGATACTCGCCGACGAAGGCAAGACGGCATTCCGAATCGTCGTGTCGGACTCGGCCTCACCGTCAACGAAGTATGCGGCGGAAGAATTGCAGAAGTTCCTTGGCGAGATCAGCGGGGTCGAGCTGCCGATCGTCTCGGACCGTACGCCGATGGGTGAACACGAGATCGTTCTCGGCCGCAGCACGCGTCTGCGGCAGCTCGGAGTTCAGATCGACTTCGACAAGCTCGGTCCCGAAGATTACGTGCTGCGGGTCCACGGGGGCCATCTGATCATCGCCGGCGGATCGCGTCGAGGAAACCTTTACGGTGTCTACGGCCTGCTGGACGAGCATTTCGGCTGCCGATGGTTCACGACGGAAGTCAGCCGCATACCGAAACGCGCGCGACTGGCGGTCGGACCGCTCGACGAGACGATGATCCCCGTCTTCGAAGACCGCGACATCTTCATTTACGACTGCCTCGATGGAGACTGGCGGGCCCGGAATCGGGTCACCGGCCACCGCAATCGCCTCGAGGCGAAGCACGGCGGGAGGACTGACTGGCACCACTACGACTACTACGTTCACACGTTTGCCAAGTTTCTGCCTTACGAAAAATACTATGACGAGCACCCCGAATACTTCATGGAGATCGACGGGATACGTCCGAAGAAGCTCAAGCAGGAGGGTCAGCCATGCTTCACCCATCCCGATGTGATCCGGCTGGTCACCGAAGAAGTGCTCAGGATCATGCGGGAAAAGCCCAACGGCACCGTGATCTCGGTCTCCCAGAACGACAACCCCCTCTACTGCCGCTGTGACCGCTGTGACGCCCTGGCCCGTCAGGAAGGCGCGCAGATGGCCCCTTTGCTGAAGCTGGTCAACCATGTGGCGGAAGCCGTCGAGAAGGATTTCCCCGGACGATCCGTGGAGACATTGGCGTACATGTGGAGCGTGAAGCCGCCGAAGACGATCCGTCCGCGGGACAACGTGATCATTCGGTTGTGCAGCTACGGCGCGTCCTCGAA
>NYZC01000176.1 GCA_002686995.1 Phycisphaeraceae bacterium
GGCTGCGGACCGGACCTGGAGGCCGATCGCGCGACGCTGCTGGCCCGCTGCCTGGCCCGGGACGCGTCGGCGGAGCATCACCGGATCAGCCCGACCCATGACGGCGCGCTGCGCGACTGGCCGCAGCGCCTTCGCCACTGGCAGGACAGGCTCTGCTGGGCTGACCTCGTCACGATCCTCTGGCTCTACCGCGCGCTCGACGACGTCGCACTGCAGCGCCAGCTGTTCGCGCAGGCGGACCGCGACCTGGTTGACAAGACGACCGAGCACGGCGGCGTGCTCCGGCGCGAGGCGGATCGGTTCGCGGCCGTCAGGCACGAGCCGCTGTTTCGCGATCACGACCTGAAGTTCGTGCCGTCGCCGAAGATGATCGAGCGACTCTACACCGGCTTCGCGCACTATCACTTCCACGCGCAGCGCCACCGGAACCGCTCGTTCGCCGGCCCGGGCGACGGCGATCTGCGCATGGCCGAACGCCTGGGCGCCACCTGCATCGTCGTGACCTTCATCGATCGCGACCGTCTGAGCGTCGACTACTACGCTCCGGGCCGGATCGTCGTCGACCTCGACACGATTCGCAGGACGCCGCTAGCTCATTAAGCTGTTAGTCATTAAGCCAATCGTTATTCGTCATTTCGGACACGGCTTCCGACCCGAGTCCGAAATGACGAATAACGATTGGCTTAATGACTAACAGCTTAATTCCATCTTCAATCTTCCCCGCCCCCGTCCCCTGAGAATCCGACCACCGCATCGATCATCTGCCGCGTCGCCGGGGGCAACGGCTGCCCGATCGGCAGAGGATTGGGGGCCTCGAAGGTGTGGCCGGCGTCGGCGATGACGTTCAATTCGGCGCGGCCGCCGGCTGCCTTTTCCAGGAGGCGCGCTGATTCGACGGGAACGGTCTGGTCCGCCTCGCCGTGGACGAGCAGGATGGGGCAGGTGATCTGTCCGATCGCCTTCATCGGCTCGTAGGCGTCACGATCAGATTCGAGTTCGTCGAGGAACGCGGTGCCGATGCGCAGCGCCTGGCCGGTTCGCGCCGACGGCGACTCGAGGTAGCCCTGGGCGCGAAGCATCCTGGCCTGGTCCACGGAGAGGTACCACGCGGTGTGGGGCGCCGCCGCGGCGATCACGCGGCGCGGGGCCGGTGAGCCGGGGCGAGCCGCCGTCATCAGGACGGCCATGCCGCCGCGACTGTGTCCGAACCAGGCCTGGGGCAGTCCGGCCCGGGCGCCGGGGATCTCTCCGCGGTGAACGGCGGCGGCCACGGTCTGCAGGTCGAAGATCTGCTTTCCGAACGTGTCCGCCTCGAACAGGTCGGGACGCTCGAACGTCTCGATGCGGTTGGTCATGCCGCTGTGGCTGAAATTGAAGCGATGGGCGATGAATCCTCGCTGCGCCGCGGCGTCGGCGAGGGCCGGAAAGAATCCGTAGTCCTTGTAGCCCTTGAACCCGTGGCAGATCAGCAGCGATCCACGGACGTGGATGTTGCGGGCGGGCAGGTGGGTGTTGCCGAGAATGGCCTCACCCTCGGAACCGGGAATGCTCCAGTCAGTGGTGGTCATGCGTGGGAGGGGGTTGGGGGTGGGGGTCATTGAGCTGTTGGTCATTAAGCCAATCGTTATTTGTCATTTCAGACTCGGGTCGGAAGCCGGATCCGAAATGACAAATAACGATTGGCTTAATGACTAATAGCTTAATTCCTGACCGCCGTCACTCGACGCGATCCGCTACGGCGCGGGCGAAGTCCGTCGTGTCGAGGCTGCCGCCGAGGTCGCGGGTCAGCATGCCTTCCGCGAGCGCCCGGTTGTAGGCGTCGCGGACGCGTGCGCCGCAGGCGCGGTGTGCGTCGTCGTGCAGGCGGTCGGCGAGATGGTTGAGCATCATGACCGCCGTCATCAGCAGCGCGAGCGGATTCGCCAGCCCCTTGCCGGCGATGTCCGGGGCCGAGCCGTGCACGGCCTCGAAGACGGCCTGCTCGGCGCCGAGGTTGGCGCCGGGGACCACTCCGAGACCGCCGACCAGCCCCGCGCACAGGTCGCTGACGACGTCGCCGTACAGGTTCTCCAGCAGCAGCATGTCGAATCGCGTTGGGTCCTGGACGAGCTTCATGCAGCCGGCGTCGATGATCATCGACTCGAACTCGATATCGGCGAACTCGTCGTGCATCGATTCGGCGCAGCGCAGGAACAGCCCGTCGGTTAGCTTCATGATGTTGGCCTTGTGGAAGACCGTGATCTTTCGGCGGCCGCGGCGCCGCGCGTACTCGAACGCCCATCGTGCGATGCGCGTGCAGCCGATTTCCGTCGCGACCTTGAGGCTGGTCACGACGCCGGGCGTGATCTCGTTCTCGACGCCGCTGTAAAGGCCCTCCGTGTTCTCGCGCACGACGATCAGGTCGACGTCGTCGAAGCGCGTCGCCACGCCGTCGAGGCAGCGCACCGGTCGGACCGCGGCGTAGAGGTTCAGCGTCTTGCGCAGCTGCACGTTGATCGAGGAGAAGCCTTTGCCGACGGGCGTCGTGCAGGGGCCCTTCAGCGCGACGCCGACGTCGCGAATCGCGTCGAGCGTCTGCGCGGGAAGCACGTCAAGCCCCGCGTCGAGTGCGGCGAGTCCGGCCTGGTGGCGCTGCCAGGCGATATCGGCGCCTGCGGCGTCCAGCACGTGAAGCACCGCCTCGGTGACTTCGGGACCGATACCGTCACCGGGAATCAGCACCACGGGTTGCGAAGGCATGTGCTGAGTCTATCAATTTGATCGGGCCGCGCCGCGCATCTAGAATTCGTGGGTCGCGTACATCACACTGGAGCCGGACGCCGTGAAGCAGAAGTGTGACAAATGCCATCGACCGGCGACGGTGCACGAGGTCGAGATCAAGAAGGGGCAGAAGATCGAGAAGCATCTCTGCGACGATCACGCGGCCGAGGAAGGCATCGCGACCAAGGATGCGTACCACGCGCCGATCAACGAGCTGCTCACCAACTTCGTGAAGTCGCACCACGAGAAGGCGGGTCCGCCGCAGAAGTGCGACAGCTGCCAGATGACATTCGCCGAGTTCCGCGAGCACAGCCTCCTGGGCTGCCCCCAGTGCTACACGGCGATGGATTCGGTCCTCGGCACGCTGCTGGAGAGGGCGCACGAGGGCGGGACGCACCACGTCGGCAAGGCGCCGCAGCATTTCGAGGACGGTGAGCGGCGCCACGAGCAGCTTCTTCGCATGCGCAGCCGCCTCGAGGACGCGGTGTCGGCCGAGGACTACGAGCTGGCCGCGCGACTGCGGGACGACATTCTGCGCTTCGAAGGTCAGGACTCATGAAAATGCCTCTTCGCAGCATGACCGACCACGCGGGCGCGTGGCTTCGGGGCGCGGGGCCGCACAGCGAGATCGTCATCTCCTGCCGGCTCAGGCTGGCGCGCAACCTCGCGGGCTATCCGTTCGTCGGACGAGCCACGCGGTCGCAGCATGACGACGTGCTCAGCCGGTGCCGCCGCCAGGTGATGGAGTGCGAGGCGCTCGGGCGGCAGATCCTCTGGGTCGATCTCGCGGAATGCCCCGAGGTCGACTGTCAGCTTCTCGTCGAACGGCACCTGATCAGCCGGCAGCACGCGTCGGCCGGAGCGCTGCCCCGCGCCGTCGCCGTCGCTTCGGACGAGACGTTCTCGATCATGGTCAACGAGGAGGACCACCTGCGCATCCAGGTGCTGCGCAGCGGCGCGCAATTCGACGAGGCGTTCCGCCAGGTGAACGCGATCGACGACGCGCTGGAGTCCGAGCTCGAGTACGCGTTCTCGAGCAAGCTGGGCTATCTCACCGCGTGCCCGACCAACGTCGGCACCGGCATCCGCGTCAGCGTGATGCTGCACCTGCCGGCGCTGCGGCTCACGGGCGAGATCGAGAAGGTGCGCCGCGCGGCGCGCGACATGCACCTGGCTGTGCGCGGCCTCTTCGGCGAGGGCTCGGACGCCCACGGCGACCTGTACCAGATCTCCAACCAGACCACGCTCGGCCGCGGCGAGCACGAGATTCTCTCGGACTTCCAGCACACGGTGGTGCCGCACATCATCGATTACGAGCAGCAGGCGCGCAAGGCCCTGGTCCAGCACCGGCTCGTCCAGCTCGACGACAAGATCTGGCGGGCATGGGCGACCCTGACGCACGCCCGCGTCCTGGGCACCGAGGAGGTGCTCGGCCTGCTCTCGCACCTGCGGCTGGGCGTCAACCTCGCGCGGATCGACAAGGTCGACATCCGGACGCTCAACGAGCTGTTCCTGCTGATGCAGCCGGCACATCTCCAGAAGGTCAGCGGCAGGCCGATGGAGGCGGCGGAGCGGCGCGAGGCCCGGGCCCGTCTGATCCGGGAGCGGCTTCTGCGCCCCGCGAAACCGTCTGAAGGCAGCTGAGGGCCTTCTTTTAAGGCGCCGGGGGTGCATGACAGCTGTCGCGGGTCCCGTTGGAATCAATCGCAGAGTGGGTGGCTGCGCTCGACCCGGCCCCCCATCCTCTGGAGCAATCTGAATCATGCCCGCGTCAGCCGTCATGCACCCGGTCGCCGGCGCCCTTTCCCTTCGCGCTTGCAGCCGGCCTTCGAATCACGGACAATACACGGCGAAATGGGGCTCAGGCACAGTATTCTGAATGACCCGGTCTCACGGCTGGAATTGCGGCCGGTGATCCTGGTGGAGCGTGAGGCCACCGTGGCGGCCACCGTCCGGCGCATGCGCGAGCAGCGGCTCGGATGCTCGGTCGTGGTCGACGGCGACGGCAGGCCGGTCGGCAAGTTCACCGAGCACCTGCTCGTCAGCCTGCTGCTGCGGGACGCCTCGGCCATGCAGGCGCCCGTCAGCGAGCAGATGTCGGCGGACTGGGACGCGGTGGGGCTCGACGATCCCATTGCCCGCGTCATCGAGTGCATGGAGTCGAAGAGGGTGCGTTACGTCATCGTCATCGATGACGACGGACGCCCCATTCACCTGACCGGGCTCAAGGGTGTGGTGCGCTACGTTTCCGATCACTTCCCGCGGCAGGTCCAGGTGCAGCCGGACGGCGCGAAGCTCTACATGGACGAGCGCGAGGGAGCATAGGGGGATCGATTCATGGCGGAGACCACGAAAAGACGACGGCGGCGCAAACCGGATGACGGCGAGTTCCAGGATCCGCTGAAGGATTATTCCTCGCCCGACGCGCTGGAAAGCACGCTGGTCGAGGACGAGGTCGCGCACATCCAGGTCGCGCCGTTCGCGTGCCTGGAGCCGAACGCGACGGTCGAGCAGGTCATGTCCCGCATGGCCGAGCTGGACGTCGCGTGCCTGCTCATCGTCGAGAACGACTACCTGCTGGGCATCGTCTCCGAGCGCGACATCCTCATGCACGTCGCCGAGGACTTCGAATCCAGCCGTCATCGTCCGGTGCGCGAGTTCATGACGCTCGATCCCGAGTCGGTGTACGAGAACGACAGCCCCGCGAAGGCGATGTACCTGATGTCGGTCAAGGGATTCCGGCACGTCCCGATTCTCGATGTCGACGATCACGTGGTCGGCATCGTCGGGCCCAAGCGCGTCATCACCTATCTGAAGCGCATGTTCGACGAATCTCCGGCGGAATAGTCGGTGCGGCTGTCCGCCGCAGGCGGGGGCCGACGTCCGTGCGCTTCATCCCCCATCGCTTACCAGATCGATCGCCCGGCGCTGCGGATTGGAGAGCGGCAGGTCGTCGATCCGGTCGAGTCGCCGCCAGACACCCCGGCCGGGGCGCAGCCGGCCCGCGGTGGCGGGGGCGCTCCAGAGGCAGAACTCGATGTCGCGGTGCGTCGTGCGGTGCGCGTAGGTGGCGACTCGACGCGGCGCTTCGATGACCAGGCCGCTGTGCTGCTCGAACCACCGGCGCACACCGGCGGCGCCGCGCGCTGCGCCCCCGAGGGTGGGCAGCTGCCACATCGAGGACCAGAGACCGTCCTCGGGACGCTTCTCGAAGAGGAACCGGTCGCGCCGCGCTACGGCGAGAACGTGGTGTCGCACCTGCTTCACCGCAGGCCGGCGACGCTTGACGGGCAGTCGCTCGGCGCGTCCCTGGGCATAGCCTTCGCAGTGAGCGCGGACCGGGCACGCGAGACAGTGCGGTTGGCGCGGCGTACAGACGAGCGCGCCGAGTTCCATGAGCGCCTGGTTGATCGTGCCTGCGCTGCGCGACCGCGCGCCCTGCGGCGCGACGATCTGTTCCGCCACCGACCAGAGTTGCGATTGGGTTTCGCGCGCGTCGATCGGCTGATCGAGGTCGAGCCATCGCGCCAGCACGCGCGCGACGTTGCCGTCGAGGATCGGGCGCGGGCGGTCGTAGGCGATCGAAGCGACCGCGCCGGCGGTGTAACGGCCGACGCCCGGAAGCCTCAGCAACTCGTCGACGTCGTCCGGCACGCGACCGTCGTGCTCCGTCACGATGCGTACGGCCGCGGCGTGCAGATGCCGGGCCCGGCGGTAGTAGCCCAGCCCCTGCCACTGGCGCAGGACCTCGCCCTCGTCCGCGGACGCCAGCGCCCGGACGTCAGGCCAGCGTGCCACGAACCGACGGAAATAGTCGACGACGGTCGCGACCTGCGTCTGCTGGAGCATCGCCTCGCTCACGATCACGTGGTACGGATCGGGCCGCGTGCCGCGCGTCGGGCGCCACGGCAGCGCGCGGGCGTGGCGGCGGTACCAGCCGAGCAGGTTTCGGCGGATAGAGGGGATCGCGGGCAATCGATCTCTGATCATCGATGTGTGCAAGGTCCGTCAGGAGCTTGGTTTAACGGAGCGATCCACAAAAATCAAAACGCGCAAACCCGAATGCCGATGTTTATCAGACGCAGAGTTGATGCATCGGAACCCGGGCGGGTAGTCTATGGCGATGGCGGGACCGGCTGAACAGACGGAGGTGGTGCAGGGCGGATCGCCCGAAACCGCATCGCAGCGGCACGCGCTGCCGGTGACGCGCCAGTCGGTCACCCACAAGTTCCAGATCATGGGGCACGAGGGCTATCTCACGATCGGGCTGTTCGACGACGGTCGGCCGGGTGAGATCTTCGTGAAGATGTCCAAGGAGGGCTCTACGCTGAGCGGCATGGTGCAGGCCTTCACCCGGGCCTTCAGCCTTGCCCTGCAGTACGGCCTTCCGCTGGACGAGGCGGTGAAGCGATTCAAGGGCATGCGCTTCGAGCCGATGGGACTGACGAGCAACCCGGACATCCCGGAGGCGCTCAGCATCATCGACTACGTCGCGCGATTCCTCGAAATCCATTTCTGCAAGGCGACCGCACGGGCCTGAAGGCACTGCAGTCATTGCCGAAACGTGCTTGTCACGATGGCGGGACGGGATGGCTTCGCTCGCAACGGCGTGCGGAGGGATGCCGAACTCCCTGCATTTCGCATCCCGCTTCATTCTCGACCGCGATCACCATGTTGAATTTGTATTTACTTGACCGTGCATGATCGCGCACCTATCGTGGCCGCTCCGCTTGTTCATGCTCCCGGATCGGTCGCCGCATGAGCGATGAAAAGAAGGAAAAATGCGGTGTTTTCGGTATCTGGGGTTCTGCGCAGGCCGCGCGGCTGACCTACACCGCCTTGTACGCCCAGCAGCATCGGGGGCAGGAGTCGGCCGGCATCGTCGTCGGTGATGGCAGCACGCTTCACGGGCACGTCGGCATGGGGCTGGTCGCCGAGGTGTTCACGCCGGCGATCCTGGATCAGCTGGAGGGTCGCGCGGCGGTCGGGCACAACCGCTACTCCACGACCGGCTCGAGCAAGTCGAGCAACGCCCAGCCGCTGCTCGAGGAGTACGGCGGGGGCATCCAGGTCGCCGTCGCCCACAACGGGAACCTGATCAACGCCCCGCTGCTCCGGCACGACTACGAGCAGCGCGGTCACATTTTTCATACCTCTACCGACACCGAGGTCATCGTTCACCTGCTCGCCGGCCATCACCTGTCCAAGAGCGACCCGCTGACCGAGTCACTGCAGCACCTCCAGGGCGCCTACAGCCTTGTTTTCCTGTTCAAGGACCGTCTCGAGGCCGTCCGGGACCCCTGGGGGTGGCGGCCGCTGGTCCTCGGGCGGACGGCCGACGGCTGTCACTGCGTCGCGAGCGAGACGGTCGCCCTGGACACGATCCAGGCGGAGGTCATCCGTGAGATCGATCCGGGCGAAATCGTGACATTGAGCGACGAAGGCATCTCCTCGAGGCGGTTTACCGAGCCGATGACCCCGGCCCACTGCATCTTCGAGCACGTCTACTTCGCGAACCCCAGCTCGAGGTTGTTCGGCGACACCGTGCAGCTCGTACGGGAGCGGCTGGGCGGCAGGCTGGCCCAGGAATCACCGGTGGCGGCCGACTACGTCATTCCAATGCCGGATTCGGGCCGGTCGGCGGCCCTGGGCTACGCCCGTGAGAGCGGGACGCCGTTCCGGGAGGGCATCGTGCCGAACCGGTACGTCGGACGGACGTTCATCCAGCCATCGCAATCCGAGCGAAACTCGGCCGTCCAGCTCAAGCTCAACGTGATTCGCGAGGTCGTCGAGGGAAACCGGATCATCGTCGTCGACGACTCGATCGTCAGGGGCACCACGACTCGCGGCAAGATGGCGCAGCTTCGGCGGGCCGGCGCCCGCGAGATTCACCTGCGCATCAGCTGTCCGCCAGTGCGTCACGGGTGCTATTTCGGCATCGATTTTCCCAATCCGTCCGAGCTCATCGCGTGCCAGCGCGCGGTCAAGGAGATCGGGGACTATATCGGCGTCGAAAGCCTGAATTTCCTGTCCCTGGAAGGCATGCTGGAATGCGTCAGCCGGCCGAGCGACCACTACTGCACCGCCTGTTTCAACGGCCGATACCGGATCAACGTCGAGAAGCCGGTGACGAAGCTGGGCCTCGAGCGGCACCAGCTGAAGATGTTCAGCTGAGCGTCGCGGCCGGAATGGCCGCTTTCCCCCGGGAAAACCCTGAATTTCGTGGCACCGGAAGCCTCGCGGGGGGTACAGCCGGCCGGTGAGGCCGCGCGTTCCATTTGATGACACCTCGGCACCGCCAGACTGCTCCAGGAGCCTGAGACGCTGGTCGCGTTCCGGTACTTTTCTCCGGGATCAGTGCCGGATTAGCACTTTTTCGGCCCAGATCTTAAAGTGTTATATATGCGGTGCTTAAGGAATCTTCTGGTTGCCGGGCGGGATTCCGGAGCCAGCCGTTGGGCGCCAGGCGAGTCACGATATAAGATGTTGTATTATAGATATTTGTATGTTTTCGAGCCTCGTCGGGGAGCCATAAACGGTCTCGAATCGGTACCATTCGGGATTTTTGCCTTTTTTGCGCTTTTTTAGACTTTCGCTGTTGACATCCCGCGGGACCCCGTGTAAAACTTTACCATTGGGCTAAGCGGTCGAGGCCGGCGAGGGCCGACGACCGAGAAAAAGCACGGAGGAACCACCGGAAAGTGGGACCGGTAATTGGGCGATTAAGCTGCCGTCTCGTATTGGGCGAGAGGGGCTTCAAGCGAGTGATCTGAGAGCGTACTCGGGATCGGGAACTGGGTGATCGGCTCGAAAGGAGTTTTGGCAATGGTCAAGAAGGCAACGTTACTGGGTCTGGTTCTGGCGATGGCAGCGGGGAGCACCGCATTCGCGGACATCATCCTCATTGATCCGCGCGTTCCGGCGAATCAGAGCATCGTGATCAATCCGCAGTCCTTCGGCACGCCGACGATGACGGTCAACGAGCTGGTGGGCCTCGACCCGGCGCATCTCGGCGACACGGGTGCTGACTGGGTCACCAACGACGTCATCTTCGAGGCGACTCAGGACTGGACGCTGTTGGGTCTCAGGATCGAGCTCACCCAGGGCACGATCTACCAGACGGGCCCGCCATTTGGCGGCGACGCCCCGCAGCCGGCGTTCTGGCCGGTGCCCGGATTCCAGCATCTCGAGGCCGACACCTGGCTGGCCGATGGCAGCGGCCTTGGCGTTGACAGTTCGCAGCCCTCGTTCGACGCGTTCCCGCCTCCGGACCAGAGCACGACGCGGCAGTTCGACTCGAGTCGGATTGACGTGCTGACCTTCACCTCGGGCACCGAGGATACCGGCACGCTCCACCTGGCCCGCATCACGCTTTCGGCGGACGCAGAGGGTGAGGCCTGGATCGCGGCCCGTGACGCGGGTTCGGCAGCCCATGATCCCAACCGGGTTGAAATCTGCCCCACGTGCCCCGACGGTCGCATCCTGATCCAGGGTGGCCAGTTCACTCCGGAGCCCGGTTCGCTGGTTCTGCTCGCCCTCGGTGGGCTGGCTGGTCTGGCACGCCGTCGCTAACTGATAAAAGACCCCTGTTCCGGGGTCAGAGCGGCCCGGCGGAGTGAGTTCGATGATGTGTCCCTCGAAGGTGGGAGACTGAAGTCCGGACTCAATCCGCTGGTGCCGTTGACGGAACAACGAGAGAAAGCTGAGAAGGCCGAGAAAGCCACGGATGTGAGAAAGCGGGAGGGAAGCAGAAGGCAAAGGAGGAGTCGGGAGAAAGCGGGAAAGCAGTGAGTCGGAGAAAGCAGAGGGGCTGGAGAAAGCCTAGGAAAGCCGGTCGCGAGGCCGGCTTTTTCTATGCGCACACGGCAGGTGCGCGGGATGGAGGCCCGTCTACGGGCCGGGTTGGGTGGGCGGCTGGGTGAGTGGATGAGTGGGCGACTGGGTGAGTGGGTGGCGA
>NYZC01000177.1 GCA_002686995.1 Phycisphaeraceae bacterium
GTGGGCGGCGCCGACGACGATCTCGGCATTCTCGAGATCGATCTATCGCCGCTTCTTCCCCAGGTCGACGACCCGTCCGGCCTCATCGACGCGCGGCTTTCGCTGGACGCGCAGCTTGCGTTTTCGCTTACTCCCAGCTTCGGGTTCACGCCTGCCCCCGATCAGCTCACGGTCGCGGGCGACGCGCTGTTCTTCACGGCCGGCACCGCCGCCGAGGGAATCGAGCTGTGGAAGACGGACGGCACGGCGCTCGGCACGACGCCGGTCTTCAACATCAACCCGGACACGGACACCGTGATCGGCGACGCCCTGCCGCTTCTGCTCACGGCCGTCGATGACACCGTGTTCTTCACCGCCGACGACGGCATGGGCCGGCGGCTCTGGTCGAGCGACGGCACGCGCGCCGGCACGAACGTCGCGTTCTCCCCGTTCGACCTGCAGCCGCAGGACATGACCGCATTCCAGGGGCGGCTGTTCTTCACGGCCGACGACGGCGGTGGCCGTCGTCTCTGGGTCAGCGACGGGACCGAGGCGGGGACCATGGTGTTCGCGCCCGGACTGACACCCCCCGCCAACCTGTTCGGCGATTCGCGTCTGACGGTCGTCGACGACACGCTGTTCTTCCTTGCCGATCCGGGCGGCGGCGCCTTCGATCTTCACGCGATCGACGGCGCGCCGGGCGCCGAGACGATCCGCCTCGTCGGCGCGCTGCCCGACAACCACGTCATCGATACGGCAGCCTTCGACGGCCTGCTGTACGCGGTCGTCGGTCTCGGCTCGCTGCGCGAGCTGTGGACGAGCGACGGGCAGACGGCGAGCAAGCTCATCGACGCGCCGCGCAACACGTCTGCGCTGACGGCCGTCGGGAGCCGGCTGTATTTCAAGGGCGACATCGGGTCGCAGGCCGAACTGCACTACGTCGACGCGGGCCCCGCGCCGACCCTGGTCGCGATCGACGTCGCGCACCAGTTCCGGGCCTCCGACCCGCAGGATCTGACGCCGCTGGGCGGACGGCTCGTCTTCACCGCCGAGGACGGCAATACCGGACGAGAGCCCTGGTCGACCGATGGCATCACGACCGTGCGCCTTGCCGACATCAACCTGGTCGACGACCCCAATGAAAGCGGCAACTTCGGCTCGCAGCCGGTCCCGCTCGAGCAGTCCGGCGGGGCGCTCCTGTTCATCGCCGACGACGGCGTCAACGGCCCCGGCCTGTGGCGCACCGACGGTACCCGCCAGAATACGATCCTCGTCCGCGACGGTCTGAACAGCACCGGCGACGCCGCCACGTTCAACGGCCTTGTGCACTTCGACTCGGGATTCGAGCTGTTCGGCAGTGACGGCACCGATCCGCTGACGCGCAGCGTGGCCGAGGTCGGCCCGTTCGGTGCGCCGCTGCGCTTCTCGGCGCTCGACCGCGAAGGCGACTTCGCGATCGCCGCCACCGACGCCGACGCGTCCTCGGTGGTCGTCGCCGAGGTGATCGGCCAGGTCGACGAGCTGGGCACGCAGGAGCGGATCACGCTCGACGTCGACCTGACGCAGCCGGTGTTCGATGCCCTGCTGGCCGGGCGGACCCGACTGACCCTGCGGCTGTCGAGCCCCTTCGAGGGCGTCACGTGGTCGATCGCCCGTCCGGGCCTCGATTCCGCCACGCAATTCGAAGCTACGGTCGACCAGACCGGCGTGATCGCCGACGTGTACGGCGCCGACGGCCGGCGCATGGCCGAGGCCGCGTCGCTCGTCGACCTGCGCGATTTCGAGGCCGGCACTTACTACATCCACGTCTCGAGCCCCGACGCGACGGACATCGATTACGAACTGACGATCGGCGCTCCGCCCGCCGGCTCGACGCGACCCGCGACGGCCTCCGATCGCGACGTCATCCGCGGCGGCGAGGGCGAGGACCTGGTCGTCGGCGGCCCGGACCTCGACGATATCGGCGGGGCCAGCGGCGACGACCGGATCGTCGGCGAGCCTTCCGAGGTGCGCGATCTCGAAGCCGGTGACGTGCTTCTAGCCGTCGCGCCGGCGGACAACAGCGTCATCCAGCCGCGCCCGCTCGATCCCGTCGTGTCGTTCGCCGACGCCGAGTTGACCGCGGCCGTCGCGGACGCGCTGGGCATCGCAATCACCACCGGGTTCGACGGCCAGCCGGTCGTGTCGCGCGACTTGCACGCGCGCGACCTCGCGGGCCTGACCTACCTGAACGCCTCGAACCTTCGCCCCGCCGATTCCGCCGGCATCGACGACCCGGCCGGCCTCGAGCAGCTGATCAACCTCGAGGCGCTGACGCTTTCCGGCAACCAGGTCATGCGCGACGATCTCGCGCTGATCCTGCCGGGCATCGGACCTGACGGCCCGACGGGCATGGCCGGACTGCGCTACCTCGCACTCGATCTCAACGACATCGACGGCATCGCGGCGGGCGGCGGCGACCTGGGCGATCTCGCGGCGCTGCGCGGCCTCTCGCTCGACCGGAACACGATCACCGATCTCGGCGGCCTGGAGTCCCTGGCGCAGCTGAACCTGCTGAGCGTCGACGGGCGCGGCGCCCCGCAGCCGGTCGTGACCGACCTGACCGCGATCGCCGACCTCGACCAGCTTCGTCACCTCAGCGCGTCGAACCAGCTCGTCGACGACGTCGACTTCCTGAGCGCCTTCGGTCAGCTCCAGAGCCTCTACCTGCACCACAACGCGATCCGTCGCATCGGGCCGCTGCTCGGCGTGATCGAGATCGACGACGGCGATGCGGGTTACGCCGAGCCGGCAGGCACGTGGTGGAGCAACGTCAACCCCGTGCCCGACGATGTCGCCGTCGAGAACGACTACCGGTTCAGCGACAGCACGACCGCACGGGCACAGTGGACGTTCACGGGCCTGAATCCAGGCACGCAGTTCGACGTGCAGGTGACCTGGCCTGACGCCGAAGCGCGCCCGAGCGCCGTCAGCTACGAGGTGACCGACGCATCGGGCGCCACGCCGGTCAGCGTCAACCAGAAGCTCGCACCGAACGGCGCCGCATTCCACGGTCGGCCGTGGCAGAGCCTCGGCACTTTCGCCGCCGACGCCGCCGGGTCGCTGAGCGTCGAGCTCACCGGAAGCTCCGCGGGGCTCGTCGCCGCCGACGCGGCCCGCCTCGTCGTCCCGGGCGCGGCGCTGCCCGATGCCCGTCACCTGTCGCTCGACGGCAACCCGCTCGACGACGACGCGCACGAGATCTTCGTGCCGCTCCTGCAGATCGCCGCCGGCCAGCAGGCGTTCGAGGTGCTCACGTCGGTGACCGGCGGCACCTTCGAGTCGATGGCGACCGGCGACTTCAACAACGACGGCGTGCTCGACCTCGTGCTCGGAAACTTCCCCGGCGGCGACGCGGGGATGGCGATCATGCTCGGTCAGGGTGCCGGCACGTTCGCGCCCCCGACGTCGATCCCGCAACTTTCTGCGGTCATCGCAGACCTCACTGCACGCTTCGCGACGGCCAATCAGCCCTGGACCCTGAGCCCGACGAACCTCGCGGTCGGCGACATCGACGGCGATGGCGACGAGGACGTCGCGGTGGGCCTCGGCTTCCTCTACTACTACGAATACGAAGATCCGAATAACTACGTCCCCGACGACCAGCGCGTCACGCTCTTCTACGACCATTACGTCGCCGTGCTGCTCGGCAACGGCGACGCCACGTTCAGCGATTTCGACATTCGAAACGCCAACCAGAACAATCCGACGACGTCCTACCTGAAGGGCGTGGGTTACTACGGCGGGCAGTACGACTACCAGGAGCTGCTGGCCGTCCAGGTCGGTCGCTTCGACAGCAACTCGGATCGGGCGACCGTCGTCGCGGTGACCAACTACGACCAGCAGTACGCCGGCGGCGACTACGCCGGTGACTACGGCTACGAGGACGCGCTCGAGGTGCGCGTCGCCGCGCCGGGCGTCGGTCCCACCGTCCTCACGACCGCCAATCGAAGCTTCGCCGATCTCACCGTGGGCGACATCGACGAAGACGGCGACGACGACGTCGTGCTGACCTCGATCTACTTCTACCCGTACTACGAGTACGACCCGACGCGCGAGGCGGTGCAGACGTTCGTCACCGTGTTCCTGCGCGAGGACGACGGCTCGTTCCGCTCGCGCGGCTCGTTCACCAACGAGCGCGCCGTCGCGAGCGCCATCGGCGACGTCAACCGCGACGGCATCCAGGACGTCGTGACCGTCAACGCGCCCGACCTCGACGGGGACGACCTCGGCGATTCGGTCACGGTGCACTTCGGCCGGCGCGACCCGAACAGCGGCAACTTCTTCATGCAGGGCCACGTCGATCTGCCGCTGGACCACCCGGCCCGGTCGATCGCGGTCGCCGACGTGGATCTCGACGGTCACGCCGACATCATCGTCAACCACGAGAACGCGCCGTCGGGCGGCGCCATCACGGTCATCCGCAGCCTCGGGGGCGAAGACGCGTCCGCCTTCGCCCGTCCGGCCGACGTGCCCGTCGGCCAGGGGCCGGCGAAGCTGCTCGTCGAACAGTTCGACAGCGACTCGATGGGCACGCCCGACATCGCGACGCTGAACCGCAGCGGCGCGAGCCGCACGGTGAACGTGCTGCTGCCGATCGCGCCAAACGACCCTCCGGGCGGCGATCTCGGCGGACTGCCCGTGCCCGCCCTCGACTTCTTCAGCGTGACGCCGAACTTCTCCGCTCCGTCGCTGCAGCCCGTCGCGCCGTTCACGCTGTCCGGCGGCACGCCGATCAGCATCGACGTGACGGCGGGGGACGCCGCAGGCGACGATCTCGATTTCATCCTGTCGGCGCCGTTTCCGACGCCCGACATCACGCTGACGCCGACGGCCACCGGCGTTCAGATCACCTTCGAGCAGCCGCAGTTCTTCGCGTTCGGCACGACGACGCTCGAGCTGACCGCGACCGACGCGTCCGTCGTCTCCTACGATGGCCTCGGCCGATCCGACACCATCCGGTTCGACGTCACGCGCGGCCGCAACGTCGCGTACGGCTTCAAGTTCGACGACCGCGACGGGGACGGCGTCCACGAGCCGGATCCGGATCCCGCGCTGAACGAGCGTTTCGTCGAAGGCGCCCTGATCTTCCATGACGCCGACAACGACACCCAGCTCGATCCGAGCGAGCGATTCGGCTACACGGACGCGAACGGCGACTACCGCATCGTCGATCTGCCGTCCGGTTCCGTGCTGCTGCGCGAGCAGCCCGCGTCGGACGCCGCACTGATCGTGCCCGACGCGACCTTCGTCGTCGACACCGAAACGATCGGCAGCCCGCTCGGCACGTTCATCACGGACGATTTCAACGGTGACGGCATCACCGACATCATCACCGCCGACTTCGGCTTCGCGAACGCGGTACCGAACGACCCCAACCAGCCGGCGCCGGAGCGCACCGCTCGAATCGCGATCAGCCTCGGGAACGCCAACGGCACGTTTCGCCTTCCGTTCGTGCTTCCGGTCGAGGGGCGCGCGAGCGCCCTGGCGGTGGGCGATATCGACAACGACGGCGACCTGGACATCGCGGTCACGAATAACGGCTACTACCGCACGGGCTATTACTACCGCAACGACAACTACGAAACCAGAGGCCCCTACGTCTACGAAGGCAACAAGCTCAAGGTCTTCGAGACGCAGGTCGACACCGGCAAGAACATCACCTCGATCGGCCTCGCCCACGAGCTTGACGTCGCGAACGGCTCGCGCGCCGTCACGATCGGCAACGTCGACGGCGACAGCGACAACGACATCGTCGTGGGCAACTTCGGATTCGAGTATCGGTACCGCTACGTCTACGACACGCAGAACTACGTTTACGAAGGTCCCTATCAGTACTACGGGTTCTATCGCTCGCTGACCGTGTTCCCCGGCGACGGCGCCGGCAACTTCGGTACGCCGATCGTCGACGAAGTGTCGTTGGCCCCCTATACCGATTATCTCGACTACACCTATCTCCAGGACGAGATCCCCGACCGCATCCTGATCGCGCAGATCAACAACGATGCGAACGTCGACCTGGTCGTCGTCACGAAGGGCAGCTCGAAGCCCGACCTCGGCACCGAAGGATTCGACTACCAGACCGGACAAAGTGGCGCCGTCCGCGTGCGCCTGGGCAACGGCAACGGAACCTTCGCGCCGTCGGGCACCCCTCTTGTTCCCGGCCTGGGCGTGTCCGACGTGGCCGTGGGCAACATCGACGGCGACAGCGACGACGATCTTGTCGTGTCGACCTACGGACAGTGGTACGACGACAGCGACCCCTATGCCAGCTACTACAAGCGCCGGGACGACGTGCTGGTGCTCACGAACGAGGGCGGGCCTACGGTGAACTTCAGCGGGCCGGCCATCCTGAAGACGACACCCAACGCCGTGGGGGTCACACTCGCCGACGTCGTGGGCGACAGCCGTCCGGACATCGTTACGGCGCACTACGGCAACGGCTACGGCGTGTCGGACTACGACGGAGCGAGCAACGTGATCGCGGTGCGCGAGAACCTCGGCTTCGGCTTCTTCGGAGATGCGGTCGAGCACGTCACCGGCGAACGGGCCGTTGCCGTCACGTTCGACGCGTTCGGCCTGGCGGGACAGAACCGGCTCGCCGCGGCCGCCACCGACTCGACCGTGACGCTGTTCGACCCGTTGGTCTTTACGTCAACGCAGGTCCCGGTCGGCGCGCCGGTGACGGTGGTCACCGGCGACATCAACAACGACGACATTCCTGACCTGATCGTCGGCGACTTCGGGTTCCAGAACCTGGTCCCGGACCCGACCAACCCCGACCTGTCCGCGACCTACCGCTCCTCCGTGACGATTCATGCCGGCAACGCGGACGGGTCGTTCAAGGCGCCGTTCTCGTTCAGCGTGAACGGGCCGGGCAGCAATCCGGCCCTCGGCCGGGGCCGCGCCAGCGCGCTGGCGGTCGGCGACCTGGACGGCGACGGCGACGACGAGATCGCGATCGCGAACAACGGCAACTACTACGACAACCCGACGATCGAAAACCGCGTCGCCGTGTTTTCGGTGAACTTCAGCGGCTCCAATGCCGTGACTTCGGTGACCGAGCGACAGGTGCTCACGGTGATGAACGGATCGCACTCGGTGGCGATCGGCGACGTCGACGGGAACGGCGACAACGATCTCGTCGTCGGCGGTGCGGGCTACGACTACGCCACCGGCAACAACTTCCGGTCGATCAGCGTGTTTCCGGGCAACGGCGACCTGACCTTCGCGAGCCGGATCGACAACACGGAGCCGGTCGACTTCTACGCCTACAACGACACGGACGTCCCCGACCGGCTGATCATCACCCGGATCGACGCCGACGCGATTCCGGACGTCGTCGCGCTGACGCGCAGCAACAGCTATTACGACGCGCTGAGCGGAGACGAGAACGCAGGTAGTCGCGGGCGCATCCGAATTCACTTCGGCAACGACGACGGCCAGGGTCTGGGCGACGGCACGCTGACACCCGGTCCGATCATCAACGTGGCCGGCGCCTTCGACGTGACGGCCGGCGACATCGACAACGACGGCGACACCGATCTCGTGGCCACGACATACGGCCGTTATTACTACGGCCCCGCGCCGTACGGTGGCGACGACATCTACCACCGCCGCGCCGATCTGGTCAGCCTGGTTCAGGACGGCGTGGGCGCCGGCACATTCACGACGCGCACCGTGGCGAACACGCCGGACGCCGTGAGCATCGCGCTCGGCGACGTCGACAACGACGGCGACCTGGACGCCGTCACGGCGCACTTCGGCAACGCGTCGTCCTACGCGGACACGAGCAACGACGGCCCGCCCGACGTCGTGACCATCCTCAAGGGCGACGGCACGGGCGGCTTCGGACAACCGTCGACTCTTTCGATCGGGGCCCGCGGCGCATTCGCGGCGTTCGAACCGTTCGGCGGCGGCGCCTCCAGAATCGGCGCCGTGAGCACCGACGGCACCGCCACGCTCGCCGAAGCGGTCTTCAACGCGCACCTCGTGACGCTGACCACGCCGCAGATCGTGACCGACCTGCGGTTCGGCAACCAGCGCATCGTCGACGCGGGCCGATCGTTCTCCATCAACGAAGGCGACCAGGTCGATCTCATGATCGACGTGACCGACCCGAACCCCGCCGACGGCGCGAACCTCGTCACCACCTGGGAGCTGACCGACTCGGGGGCGCAGGTCGTCGCCTCGGGCAGCGACGCGAACGTGAGCTTCGTCGCGCCCTCGAGCGGCCTCTACCAGCTCTCGAGCCGCGTCGACGACCAGGACGGCGGCACCGTGTACACGAACACGATCGACGTGCTCGCCCTCGACGTCGCGCCCGCGAACGCCGCCATCGTCGATCCCGGCTCGCCGATTCTCGAAGGCGACCCGCTCAACCTGACCGCGACCTTCGACCAGAGCGACGTGACCACCGACGTCTTCACGTTCGACTGGCAGGTCGTCGCGTCGAACGGCCAGGTCGTGCCTCCCGGGACCGATGCCGCGTTCGGATTCACGCCGACCGATGACGGCACCTATACCGTGACGTTCACCGTCACCGACGACGAG
Organism: Phycisphaeraceae bacterium; assembly: GCA_002686995.1. Taxonomy (GTDB): domain Bacteria; phylum Planctomycetota; class Phycisphaerae; order Phycisphaerales; family Phycisphaeraceae; genus NYZC01. The sequence goes on from NYZC01000177.1 coordinate 8,572, forward strand.
GGTAACTCGGCCGCCGACTCCCTCGTCCTGAACGTCGACAACGCGGCGCCCACGGGCGTCTCCGCCGGCGGCGACCGAGGCGCGACCGAGGGCGTGCCGGTGCTGATCGACAACGGAACCGTGGGCGATCCCGGCGCCGTCGACGCCACCTCGCTGACGCACCTCTGGCAGGTGCAGGCCGACAACGGGCAGGTCGTGCCCGATGGTCACGACGCCACGTTCACGTTCGTCCCGGCCGACGACGGTATCTACACGGTGACGTACACGGTCACCGACCCGCAGGGCGCGTCGACGCAGGACGTCGCGATCGTCACCGCGCAGAACGCCGATCCGACCGGCGTCGACGCTGGGCCGGATCAATCGGCCGACGAAGGCGACACCGTCGTGCTGACGACGGTCGCATTCGACGACGTCATCGCCGACACCCACACCGTGTCCTGGTCGGTCGTGGCGGACAACGGCCAGGTCGTGCCCGGCGGGACGGGCCAGGTGTTCCAGTTCGTGCCCGACGACGAGGGCCTCTACACGGTGACGATGACCGTGACGGATGACGACGGCGGGACCGGCGCCGATGTCGTGCTGGTGACCGCCAACAACGTCGCGCCGCGGAACGTGAGCGCCGGACCGGACACTCTGCTCGACGAAGGCACCGAAGCGACCTTCAACGCGCAGTTCGACGATCCGGGCGCCGCCGACGTCCACGCGTACACCTGGACCGTGAAGGACGACCAGGACCAGACGGTCGCGTCGAGCAGCGCCGGGCCGACGTTCATGTACACGCCGCAGGACGACGGCATCTTCACCCTCGAGCTGATGGTGTCGGATGGTACGGATACGACGACCGACACGGCCGCGCTGACCGTGCAGAACCTCGCGCCGCGGAACGTCGATGCCGGCGCCGACCAGGACGTGGTCGAGGGGACGCCCTTCAACCTGAACGTCGTGTTCGACGACCCCGGTGCCGTCGACACCCACACCATCGCCTGGCAGGTGCTGGCCGACAACGGACAGGTCGTGCCCGACGGCAGCCAGGCCGGCTTCGCCTTCACCCCGTCCGACGACGGCACCTACACCGTCAGCGCGACCGTCACCGACGACGGCGGCCTGGCCGGAACGGACACGGTCGTCGTCACCGTGACGAACGCGACGCCGGTGCTCGACCCGCAGTCCGACCGGGCGGTGGCCCAGAACCAGGTCCTCGACGTTACCGGCTCGTTCACCGACCCCGGCGACGACAGCTGGACGGGGACGATCCAGTTCGGCGACGGCACGATCGTCCCGCTCACCCTGAGCGGTCGCACGTTCAGCGCGAGCCACGTCTACACGTCCGGCGGCGTCTATCCCGTCACGGTGCGGGTCAAGGACGACGACGGGGCGCTGGGTGAGACGACATTCGACGTCACCGTGCAGGACACGGCGGCGCCGCGCGTGGTCGAGGTCCTTGCCCGCGGCTCCGCGTGGCCCTCGGGCGTGCTCGACGCGCTGAGCGGTTCCGGCCAGGCGACATCGGGCCGAAGCCTGTCGACCGGCACCGCCGAGCAGCTTCTGCCGCTGCCCTGGTCGACGGTCGACCAGCTCATCGCGCGTTTCAGCGAGGACGTCGTTCTCGGATCTCACTTCCAGCTCAACGGTGTGAACGTGGCCTCCTATGCCGGCGCCGTTCTCGACTACGACGCGTCCACGTTCACGGCGACGTGGACGCTGCCGCAGCCCGTGGGCACCGATCGACTGACGCTGACGCTGCCCGACCTGGTGA
>NYZC01000178.1 GCA_002686995.1 Phycisphaeraceae bacterium
CCTTCATCGTATGGAACTCGCATCCACTATCCTCTGCTGGTTAACCGGCGCTCCGAAATGACAAATAACGATTGGCTTAATGACTAATAGCTTAATTGATTGATTGATGATTTTGTCCCCATGCGCCAACCCAATCTCCTCTTCATCTACACCGACGAGCAGGCGTTCGACACGCTCGCCGCATACGGCAACCATCGAATCCGGATGCCGAACCTCAACCGGTTCGCAGAGCGATGCACTGTCCTCGACGAGGTCTACGTCACGCAGCCCGTATGCACCGCGTCGCGTTCGAGCCTGCTGACGGGGCTCTATCCGCACGCAACGGGATGCGTGGCGAACTGCAAACCGCTTCGCCCCGAGATGCCCTGCCTTCCCGAGATGATCACCGAAGGCGGCTACGCCACCGGTCATTTCGGCAAGTGGCACCTGGGCGACGAGCTGATGCCTCAACACGGCTTCGACGAGTGGGTGAGCATCGAGGACGTCTACACGACCGGAGACGCTCGATCGGACTACCACCGATTTCTCATCGATGCCGGCTACGAGCCCGGCGAGCGCGGAATCTTTCTCCGGGACGAAGCGGCGCGTCTGCCGGAGGAGCACGGAAAGCCCGCATTCCTTGCCGGTGAGGCTTCGCGGTTCATCCGCGGGCATCGTGACCGGCCCTTCGTGCTGTACGTGAACTTTCTCGAACCCCACATGCCCTACTTCGGACCCCGGGACGACCAGCATGACCGGGACACGATACCGCTCCCCGCGAACTTCGACGCCCTCCCCGGTCCGGGGCAGCCGATCAAGACCCGGTTGCTGCAGGACGCCTATGCTCACGCGGGCCACAGCGGTCTCCCGCTGAAGACCGAGGCGGACTGGCGGCGCCTGATCGCGAACTACTGGGGTCTGTGCAGTCTCGTGGATACGCACGTCGGCACCATCCTCGACACGCTCGGCGAATGCGGCCTCGACGACGAGACCGTCGTCGTCTTCACCTCCGATCACGGCGACATGATGGGCAGCCACCGGCTGACTGCCAAGTGCGTGATGTACCAGGAAGCCGTCCGCGTGCCTCTGCTCTTGCGGCTGCCCGGCCAGCGCGAAGCAAGGCGCGTCACCGGGCCAGTCAGCCAGATCGATCTCGTGCCGACGATTCTCGACCTGATGGGGCAACGCCTTCCCGATCACCTCCAGGGTGAGAGCCTCGCGTCGGCCGTCGAAGCCGGCGGCCCGGCGGGACGCGACGCGGTCTTCATCCAGTGGAACGGCTCGGACAGCGGTCTCGATGCGATTCCGCAAGGCGATGCGCGGCCCGATTGGCTTGCGGAGATCGCCACGGACGATCAGATCGCCTCGTCGGTGGCCGATCGCGTGCGAACGATCGTTCGGGCCGACGGATGGAAACTCAACTGCAGTCCGCTCGGCGAGCACGAGCTATACCAGCTCGAAAACGACCCGGGCGAAACGCGCAACCTGCATGGCACGGACGAGCACCGGCCGATCGCCAGAGAGCTTGCGGAGCAGATTCGAAGCTGGCAGGACCGCCATGGCGATACGGTCGTGATGCCGGAACCCTGAGACCGAGGAATTAAGCTATTAGTCATCAGGCTCTGTCTCAGAACTCTGCCGCGGGCCCAAGACCGAGCAGCCGGTCGACGCCAGGCAGAGTTTTGAGACAGAGCCTAAGCCGATCGTTGTTTGTCAATTCGGACGTCCGCCCTGAGGACATCAGGCTGTATGCCACCGGTTCCCTGACCACCCCGCGGATACGCACATGACTACCAAGAGCATCCTCGTCTTCGGCGCCACCGGTGAGATCGGCGGGCGCATCGCCCGACAGTGCGTCGACGCCGGCCACCGCGTCACCGGCGTCACGCGCGGAGCAAACCAAAGACCGAGTCCGGACCTCTCGGGCGTCGAACTGCTCCAGGCGGACAAGGGCGAGCGCGAATGCTACACCGGCACCCTCGCCGGTCGCGCGTTCGATGTCGTGATCGACTCGGTGCCCGCGGCGGAGCATGTCACCCTCGCTTTCGAGCATTTCGCCGGATCGATCCAGCACTACCTCATGTGCGGATCGACCGGGACGTTCGCGCCTCTGCAATACCTGCCCGCCGACGAGAACCATCCGTGGCGGGAGAAGACCGAAGTCAACTTCTATCACCAGTCCGTGCGCGACGCCGCGGCCCTCGATCTGCATGCCCGGCACGGATTCCCCGTCGCAATCCTGCGCCCGACCAACATCATCGGGCCGGACCGAGTGCCTCTCGAGCTGTGGGGAGGCCGCAGCCCGAAGTACTTCCGCCGCATGCTTGCCCACGAGGCGGTCGAGATTCCCGTGTGCGGCAACATCCTGGTCCAGAGCGGCTACAACGACGATCTTGCTTCCGCCTTCGTCTCCGCGGCATCGAAGGGGCCCGAGATCGACGGCGAGATCTTCGTCATCTCGACCCGCAAGGCAATCACGCTGGATCGGTACGCCGAGGTCGCGCGCGACGTGCTCTCGAGCCGGTCGCGTGTCGAGGTGCTCCCGATCGAGGAGATCCGGCAGCGCTATCCGGACGATGTGAACGCCGCCGGCATCCGGTTCCTGGTCGAGCACATGTGCTTCGACCTGCGCAAGGCCGAACGGATGCTCGACTACGATCCGAAATTCACCGCGGAGCAGGGGCTCGAGCAAGCATTGAAGTGGTGCCTGGATGAAGGGATGTTCGAATCCTGAGGGAGACACGGAGGCACGGAGGGGAACCAGGACGACGTCGACGCGCCTCCGTGCCGTGACGCGGGGGCCACTGGGGGGTCACTTCGCTCGACCCCGGCCACCCGTCGCGTTCACCATGTCTCAAGTGATGAGCCCCAATGTTTTCATGCACGCACGCGCGTGACGCTTCCTGCTGAAATGCGACGTCTCAAAGTCTTATTCACAGCGACATCGCCTGCTTCGGCCTCCTTGCCAGCGGACGATGCACTCGGTCTTGGGCCCGCGGCAGAGTTCTGAGACAGAGCCTAGTCCGTCGGACGCAACGTCCCGACCTCGCCGACCTTCAGCGTCCGTCGAATCTCGTCGGACTTGAACCCCAGCGCGCTGGGCCGGCGCACGTCCGGCAGCACCACCACGTCGTAGAGCTCGCTGACGATGCCCTCGATGCGCAGCCAGTGCACCACGTCACCGGTGCGCAGGTCGATCACGTAGACGCCGCAACGCGCTTCGGCGTCGCGCTCGCGCAGGTGGTCGTCGAGACGAAGGCCGCTGAACGTCCGGTTCTCGCGGGCCTTCGAGAGACCGACCAGGGCGAAGTGGCCGTGGAACGCGAGCCCGCGAAGATAGCCTGGGCAGAACGTCACCGGCTCGAACGCACCGCGATCGACGTCGACGCGCCCGAGGAACCCCGTGCCCGAATCGAGCAGCCACAGCCTGCCCTGGTGGATGCGCGGGGAATGCGGCATCGACAGCCCGGCGCAGACCGGCTCGTCGTTCTCGACGTCGATCACGCATCCTCCGTCGTGGCGGCGGTCGCGCCACCCGTCCGCGACGTCGGATCGGCTCACGCTGGTCGCGTAGCGCGGAAGTCCGTCCTCCATCGCCAGGCCGTTGAGATGACAGCGATCCTCGGCGGCCAGCCGGCTGACGAACGGCGGCTTCCAGAGCGGCACGAAGCTTGACTGGTCGCTGACGGTGGCAAGGCAGCCGAACAGCGTGTTGACGAAGACAAGCCGACCGCTCGACTCTTCGGCAAGGTCGTGGATATCCAGGTCGCCCGTGGTATATCCCACCTGCGGGACGTAGAGTCGGTCGTAACCGGCTGCGGTCTCCCCTTCGTTCACGAAGTTTTCAAACCGCCAGACCTGGTAGAGCGAGCTCATCCACATGGACCGGCCGTCCGCCCACAAGCCCATGCATCGGTTGAACGTGCGCTCGAAGATCGACAGGCGACCATCGGGCTGCAAGCCAATCAGAAAAAGCTTGCCGGCCTGGTAGGTCGTGAACGCGAGGCTGATGCGCTGCTCGTCGAGCCAGCCGTTGAACTGCCGCGAGCCGATCAGCTCCAGCGCCGGCCGGCCGGCGTCCCGCGAATTCGAGGATGCCGTCATCGCGTGGTGAATGTAGCAGAACGGCCGTGTCGCCGGACAGCGCGTCGAAAGGCGTCGCGGCGGGTCGCGCCGTCGCCGGAACGCCGGGCGGAAGGCTTCGGGTGAACCGGCCCAGCACGACACCGAGATCGTCGGCGCCCGTGCCGAGGTCACCGCCAAGGTCTGCGCGCAGATCCGCCAGAGGTATCGGCGCCGGCGGTCCCGTCGCGAAGTTCACGAGGATGATCTGCAGGTCGTCGGCCCCGACCTGCCCGCTCCCGTCCACGTCACCGGGCAGCACGTCCAGGCGGAAGCCGAAGTCGCCACCCGCCGAACCGTCTCCCGACGGATAGACATCCGACGTGTCCGTCCATTCCCCGTCGAGCGCCCTGCCTCCTGGATCGGTCACGGCCGACGCCCCGGTCCCGGTGACGTCCACGCGCAACCGGTCGACGCCGATCGGCTGCGCCAGCTCGAGCACCACCTCGAACGAACCGGTCACCCCGGTCCGGGTCGTGATCGTCGGGTTGTAGTCGACGTTGGCGTTGGCTACGCCATCAGGCCCCAGAATGCCGGTGAGCGAGATCGCGCCGGCCGGCACGACGACCGGCTCGTTGAGCCGGACGATGATCCGGTCGAGGTTGCCCCATCGCCGGGGATCGAGCTGCGCCGTGCTGCCTGCCGGGATCGAGAATCCGCCCTGCCCCTGGCCGCGCATCGCGAGGTCCGCGAGGAATCCGGGCGTCCAGGCGCTCCCGGCGACCAGCACCTCGATCACGAACGGCGGCCGCGCAGCGCCGGTGAAGTCGCCACCGAAGAGGACGTAGCTCTGGCCCGCGTTGTTGGCGCGCTGCCGCGCGCCGATGATCAGGTCGTCGAACCCGTCGTCGTTGACATCGCCCGCGTCGCTGATGGATCCGCCCGACAGGTCGTTCATGTCGATGCCGTGGATCACGAATCCGTTGGCGCCGTTCAGCGACGACACGTCGAAGAGCGCCGGCGCGGGATCACGGGAGCCGTACAGCACGACGGTCACGCCTGCCCCGGTCCGACCGCCGGGCGCATCGAAGTCGCGCCCGAGGAGCAGATCGCCCGCGCCGTCTCCGTTCACGTCGCCCGCCGCGCTGACCTCGGCCGACCCCGTGATCGCGAAGCCGTTCGCGCCGTTGAGCGTGGCGACGTTCAGATCCATCGGCGCGGCGCTGCCGAAGATGACGTAGCTCTCGGATCCGGAATCGGCCGTGGCGACGAGATCATCGAACCCGTCGTCGTTGAAATCTCCTGCCGATCCCACGGAGGCGCCGAACAGCTCGTCCTGTGCCCCGCCGCTGATGACGAACCCGTCCGTCGCGGCCAGGTTCACAAGGTTGAGCGGCTGCGTGAATCCGCCCTGCCTGCCAAAGATGACGTATGCCGCGCCCGCGTTGGCCACCGCGCCCGGATCCGCCTCGAACGCGCCGATGACCAGGTCGTCGATCTGGTCGCCGTTGACGTCGCCGGCTTCGCTGATCGAATAGCCGGCGCGATCGTTCATCAGAATGCCGTTGATCGAGACGCCGTTGACGCCGTTGAGATTCGGGAGGTTGATCCGCCCGTCGGCGGCGCCGTCGAGCGCGTCGATGGCCGCGAGGTTCGCGTCCTCGCCGAAGATGACGTGCGTCTCGCCGGCCATGTCGGTCGCGTTCGGATCTGCCATGTCGGCCGCGACCGCGACGTCATCGAAACCGTCGCCGTCGACGTCGCCGACGCCCGTGACCGTCTGGTCGGCACGGCCAAGCTCGTCGTCCACGTCGGTGCCGTGGATGATGTATCCGTTCGTGCCGTCGAGGGTGCCCAGGCCGACTTCCGCGGGGAAGGATGACGCGCCGTAGACGAGGTAGACCTCGCCCGCGTAGTCGTTGTTATTCGGGTCGGCCCTCGGCGCGCTCACCAGCAGGTCGTCTTTCAGATCGCCGTTCACGTCGCCCGCCCTGCTGATCGACGTGCCTGCATGATCATCCGCGTCGATACCGTTGAGCACGAAGCCTGCCGAACCGTTGCCGCCGTTCGCAGCGAGCAGCGACGACAGATCGAGCTCGGCCGCGAAGGAACCTGCCTTTCCGAACACGACATAAGCCCGGCCCGCATCGTTGGTCGCGCCGACCTCCGCGTACGGCGCGCCGACGATGACGTCGTCGAACCCGTCGCCGTTGATGTCGCCGGCGCCGCTGACCGAATAGCCCGACAGGTCGGCGACCGCGACACCGTCCAGCGTGAAGCCGCGACTGCCGTTCCCACCGTTGCCGGCCAGCAGGCTCGACAGTTCGAACGTGGCGATGCTCGCCAGGACTGGCTGGAGCACATTCACGGTCGCGAGGTCCTGGGTGAACACGTCGAAGGTGTTCGAGTTGATCACCTGCGATCCCGACGCCGTCCATCCGCCGCCCAGGTGCACCACGTCATCCGCATCACCGAGCACCGTCAGGGTGTTGGACGATCCCGAAAGCCCGAGCGCCTCCTGCGGCCCCGTGAGATCGTCGAGGATCAGCACGTTCGCGCCGCTTCCCGTGATGTCGATGATTTCGATTTCCTGGACATCTAAATCGGACCGGGCTGCCAGATCGAGCGTGTGGCCGCCACCATCGACGCGCAACGTGTCCGTGCCGTGGCCGCCAGCGATGCGCAGAAACGCATCACCGATGACGGCGAGCACGTCGTCGCCTTCGCCGCCACCCAGCACGTCCGCGCCGCCTGCGCCGACCAGGAGGTCGTCGTCTGCTCCTCCGATCAGCACGTCCGGACCTGCCCCGCCACTGAGCGTGTTTGCGCCGTCGTCGCCTTCCTGCGTGACGGCATTCGAGAGATCGTCGCCGAAGAGGACGTAGCTCTGCCCGTCCGCACTGTAACCGCCGCCCAGGTTCGCTGAAGCGGCCCCGATCAGGATGTCGCTGAAGCCGTCTCCGTTGACGTCACCCGCGGCGCTTACGGATACGCCGGCGTTGTCGTTCGCAGCGGCGCCGTTGATCACCGTTCCGACGCTTCCATCACCACCGTTCGCAGGCAGGAGATCCGCGACGTCGAGGGCGGCCGCGAACGGCCCGGCGCGACCGTAGATCAGGTAGCTTTGCCCCGCGGACGGAGCGCCCGCCGGATCCGCGCCGGAAGCGCCGATGATCAGATCGTCCAGGCCGTCGCCACTGACGTCACCCACCGCGCTCACCGACGAACCAAGCTGGTCGCCACCGGCCGCACCGTCGATGGTGAACCCGTTCGTGCCGTTGAGCGCCGCGGCCTCGATCTCGGCCGCGAAGCCGTCGTCCTTCCCGAAGATCACGTAGCTCTGCCCGATGTACGCCCCGTACGCGTCGGGGACCCTCTCGGTGCCGATGACGATGTCGCCGAACCCGTCACCGTTGATGTCCCCCGCATCACTGACGACGCGCCCGAGATTGTCGTAACTGTCGATACCGTGGATCACGAAGCCTCCCGACCCGTCACCGCCGCCGGCCGTCCGCAGGCTCGACAGCGCGAAGCTCGCGTTGAAGCCGTCCGCGCGACCGAAGATCAGGTATGCCTGCCCGGCGTACGAGCGCCCGCCCGGCGACGCGTACGGCGATCCGACGAGCACGTCATCGAAGCCGTCACCGTTCACGTCACCGGCGGTCGAGACCGCGAAGCCCGCGTAGTCGCCGCCGACGACGCCGTCGATGACGAAGCCCTTCGAGCCGTCACCGCCGTTGGCTGCGAGCAGGTTGGACAACTCCTGGAAGTCCTGGCCGAGAGGCGTGCCCGACGCGACGCCGAACACGACGTAGGCCTGCCCTCGGTCGCTGCCGCCCGCCTGCGCCGCACCGATGATCAGATCGTCGAGCCCGTCGCCGTTGACGTCGCCGGCCGTGCGCACGGCCCGGCCCGAATAGTCGTTCGTCCCGATGCCCTTGAACTTCAGCCCGATCGACGGGTTCGGAATCACGGCGTCGAGAACCGAGAGCGGCAACTCGGCCGGGAACGCGGTTCCCTTGCCCATGACGAGGTACGTCTCGCCCGCCGCGAAGCGCCCGTCCGCCGAGGCCTGGTAGGTGCCGATCAGCAGGTCGCCGAAACCGTCGCCGTTGAAGTCTCCGGCACCGCTGACCGAGAAGCCCGCCTGGTCACCGCCGAGTTCACCGCTCAGAACGAAACCGTCGGTGCCGTTTCCGCCGTTCGCAGTGAACAAGTCGGAAAGATCGAACTGCGCCGCCGGGGCGCTGGCGCCGCCGAACACCACGAACGCCTCGCCCGCGTCGTCGTTGCCGACGAGATCACCGCCGCGCGCCCCGATGATCAGGTCATCGAAGCCGTCGCCGTTGACGTCGCCGGCGCCGCTGACGGACAGCCCTGCGTTGTCGTCCGGACTGGCGCCGTCCAGCACGAAACCCGCCGAGCCGTTGCCCCCGGGCGGCAGCAGGTCCGCCAGGTCGATCACGGGCACGAGCGTCAGATAGAGGCGTGGTTCGAGCGGCTCCAGTGGATCTGTGGCCGCCGTGCGCGACGGACGCTCGCGATGCAACGACCGCCGCCCCCAGCGGCGTCTCCACGAGGCTTTCCGCTTCCTAGCCAAAACCCGCTCTCTGCGAGGTGGCATGCGCTACCCGTCATCTCACGAAAGGTGGGGTTGAAATGACGGACCGAATCGTATCATGCCGGTCAATCCCTGTCACGATCTCACCGCAAACCAGGGATTGACGCCATGGCGAACACCTCCGCCCGGAATCTTCGCGCCGTGATCTCAGGCACCGCCGTCGGCGGCATTGCGTTCGTCGTCACGCTGGCGTGGGGACTCTCGCTGATATGGCCAGTCTTCGGCTTCAGCAGGATCGCCTTCGGCCTTGGCGCGATCATATGGTTCTTTCTCACCGCCGCCTTCGGCGTCTTTCTGTTCCGCCTGGTCGATCGCAACAACATCGGCTTCTATCGAAAGAGTGAGGGCCGGTGCATCCGGTGCGGCTACGACCTGCGCGCTTCCGACCCGCAGGGGCGCTGTCCGGAGTGCGGTGCCGCGCTGACGGACCAGCGCGTCTGAACGTGCCGTCATTCGGCGTTCAGCCGCTTCAGCACATCGACGCACAACAGCAGCGCGCGCGGCAGGTGGAATGGATCCTTGACCGGCAGCGCCACGACGTCGGTCAGGGGCGTGCCGTCTCGATTCAGCCTCTGCCGCCATTCACCGTGCTCGGCAACCGGGTAATGCGCGAACGCGTACTCGTGGACCCGGTCATACCACTGCAGCGCCCAGTCCTCGCGACAATACTCGTACGCGAGCAGCAGCGCATACATCGCTTCCGTCTGCGGCCACCAGAGCTTCGTATCCGAGAACTTCCATCCCTCGTCGGAAGCGGGCTTCCCGGAGTCGGCATCGACGCCCAGGAGGATGCCGCCGTGAGCCTCATCCCAGCCGAACTCGACATGGCGACGAATCAAGCGGACGGCCAGGTCGATGATCGACTGCGCTCCGGCCTCGCGCGCGACGTGAATCTGGAACCACATCGATTCGATCGCGTGACCAGGCACCACCGCGGTGCCTGCCGGCGCCGGATACTCGCTGTTGTCGGCGGCGATTCGCTCCAGGATCAGATCCCGGTCGGACCGGTAGAAGTTCTCGAGCACGTCCCGAGTGAAGCGCAGCCCGGTTTCCCGATACGCGTCATCGTCCAGGACTGCGCCCAGATCCGAGAAGATCAGCGCGTTGCTCATCGGAATACCGTGGACGCGCGCGCCGGGCGGAACCGGGTATGGAAAGTGCGGAACCTGATCGTGGGGCGCCTCGAGGCGGCGCAGGACGTTCGACGCCGTCTTCCGTGCCAGCGCGACGACCTCCGGATCGTCCGTCGCGCGCGCGAGCGCCGCCAGACCGTACATCGCGAAGCCGTCGACGTAGATGCTGTCGCAGCCTCGCTTGACCTCGCCGTCACCCGACAGGAGCAGCACCCATCCGTCGACGTCGTCGTCCCAGCCGTGCTCGGCGCAGAAGCGGTAGATGTGGCGCGCGATATCCAGCCACTCGGCGCGCGGCTCCACCATCGTGTAGAGCGACGCGAATACCCACACGGCGCGCCACTGGCTCCACAGCCACTTGTCGCGCGACACGACGTGGCCGTCGTCGCCGATGCAGGTGTTGACGCCTCCGGCGTCATCGATCGCGTGTCGGGTCCAGAAGGGAATGATCGACTCGAGCAGGTGGTCGAAGAGAAAATGCTGAAGATCAGGGAGAGATCGGGTAGGGGAATCAGGCATCGTGATCACTCGGAACGGTGGAGGGTGTGCGCGCGGGGAAACTCAGGTTCGAATTCCGAAGCCTGAAGATCGTGGGTCATTCGAACACCACGGTCTTGTTCTGGCTCACCAGGATCTTGTCGGCCACGTGCCGCCGCACCGCCCGGGCGAGCACGATCCGCTCGAGATCCCGGCCCTTTCGCTTGAGGTCGCCGACGGAGTGGCGGTGGCTGACGTCGACGACGGCCTGCGCGATGATCGGACCGGCGTCGAGGTCCGCCGTCACGTAGTGGCTGGTCGCGCCGATGATCTTCACCCCGCGATCGTAGGCCTGCCGGTACGGATCGCCGCCCGCGAACGCCGGAAGAAAGCTGTGGTGAATGTTGATGATGCGGTTCATGTAGTCCCCGATGAACGACCCGGTAAGAATCTGCATGTAGCGGGCAAGCACGATGAAGTCGATCCGCTCTTCGTCGAGAATCGCACGGATCTCCGCTTCCTGCTTCGGCTTGGTCTCTGCAGTAACGGGAAGGACGCGAAAGGGGATGCCGGCGGCTTCGACGACCGGACGAAGCGTCTCGTGGTTGGAAAGGACGATCGGGATCTCCGCGTGCATTTCGCCGGCCTGCCAGCGCCAGAGCAGATCCTGCAGGCAATGCGCCTGCTTGCCGACGAGGATCGCCATGCGCTTGACGTCCTCGCTCCAGTGAACCTGCCACGCCATGTCGAACCGCTCCGCCGTCGACCTCCAGGCCGATTCGAAGTTCGTCCGATTCAGGTCGCAGCCGGCGACCTCGAACTCGGTGCGCATGAAGAACTCGCCGTGCTCGGTGTCCGTATGCTGGTCGGATTCGAGCAGGTTCGCGCCGTGCTCAGCCAGGAATCCGGCGACGGCGGCGACCACGCCCCGCGCGTCCGGACACGCCATGAGCAATCGGCCGGTCGGTGGGGTCTGCGAGGCGTTCATGACTGGAGCGAAGGATAGTCCGGTTCGTGCCCCTGCTCCACCCGGCGCCGCGATGACCGGCCGTCCCCGCGGCGGTCACGTTTGTCTCAGCGGATTATCTGACGTTGAGCGCGACAAGAGTGCAGTGTTTTGTGCGGTTTCCGGCCTGCGCGGCCACGCGGCGGCGGCAAGGCATACTACAATCTGCGGCCTGTCCGAACGGGTACGTTCACCGCACAGGCCTGCGTTCGTGAACGACGCGAGGGCGCCACGCCGAAGCGCAACCCCCAGGCACGCGCGACAGGTCGATCCGAATTGAGCACACCACTTCGACAACTGATGCTTGACGCGTCGGGGTTCCTCATCGGCGTCGAGCTCGTCACGACCCGCGGCACCATGGGCCAGGTCACCGCGACGCGCACGCGCCGGCTCGCCTCCGATCTCGTCGGGTGCGACCGAGTCGACTGGGTGTCCATCACCGACAACGCCGGCGGCAACCCGATGCTCTCCCCGGAGGCGCTCGGGCGCCCCGTGCTGTACGGCGGCAAGGAGGTGATGATCCACCTGTCGTGCAAGGACATGAACCGCCACGGCCTGGAAAGCCAGGCGTGGCATCTCGCGAGCGAAGGCTTCTCCAACATCCTCGCCCTGAGTGGCGACTACCCGGCCGAGGGCTACCACGGCCGGGCCAAGCCCGTGTTCGACATCGATTCGGTCGGACTGCTCTCACTGCTCGACGAGATGAACCGCGGCCTTGGCAAACGTCCCGCGGTCGACGCGAACGGAGAGCAGATCAAGGGGCATCGCGGCGGCACGGATTTCTTCTGCGGCGCCGTCACGACGAACTTCAAGCTCCGGGAGAACGAGGTCGTCCCGCAGCTTCTCAAGCTCGAGAAGAAGATCGCGTGCGGGGCGCGCTTCGTCATCGCCCAGATCGGATACGACAGCCGGAAGAGCCATGAACTTCTCTGTTACATGCAGCGCCGCGGTCACGGCGACGTGCCGATCTTCGGCAACGTTTTCGTGCTTTCGCGACCGGCCGTCCGCTTCTTCCGGCGCGGCGGCATTCCGGGCGTCGTCATCAGCGACGAGCTTCACACGGAGTGCGCAGCGCAGGGCGCGGCGCCGGACCGGGGTCGGCGGTTCTTTCTCGAGCTCGCGGCGCGCCAGATCGCGATCTTCCGAGGCCTCGGCTATCGCGGCGCCTACATCGGCGGCGTCCACGACCTCGGCGCGATCGAGGAGATCCTCGACATCGAGGCGTCGTACTCCGCGGACGACTGGAAGCAGTTCGCGCGCGCGGTCCGCTACCCGCGCCCCAACGAGTTCTTTCTTTACCGCGAAAAGCCCGAGACCGGTCTCGCGGACCCGGACACGCGCCACCCCGCTTACCAGGACGCGCTGGACAACGCCGGCGCGAACCACAACGTCACGCTCGCCTACCGTCTCAGCCGCGCCATGCACAGCCTGGTCTTCACGCCCGGCAAGCCCCTTTATCGACTCGCCCGGCGCATCTACGAGCGATCGAGCAACGAACGTCGCGGCCCCGTCGCCCTTCGCGTCCTCGAGCACGCGGGCAAGTCCGTCATGTTCGGCTGCAAGGATTGCGGCGACTGCTCTCTCCCCGACATCGCCTACTTGTGCCCGGAATCGCAATGCGCGAAGAACCAGCGCAACGGTCCCTGCGGAGGCACCCGTGACGGTCGTTGCGAAGTGCACGACTACGAATGCATCTGGGCGCGAGCGTACGACCGGCTCAAATGGGAGCAGCGCCAGGATCATCTGCTCGACCACGCGCCCGTCATCCAGGACGAAGCGCTGCGCGGCAGCTCGAGCTGGGCCAGCCTCTATCTCGGACGCGATCATCACGGGCGCAACCGCCCATCCCCAGACGACGAGGCAACCCGAGAGGACTCATCATGACCGAGGCGAATCCCGACGCCACCGCCCGCTCCGCCACCCGGCCTTTCGGCATGATCGGCGAGTTGATCAACAACTCGTTCGCCCGCGCCCGGCGAGCCTGGACCGACCGTGATCTCGACGCGTACCAGCACCTGGCCAGGCTTCAGACCGGGCTCGGCGCCGACGCGCTGACCGTCAACGTCGACGGCACGCAGGCACTTCGCGTACGGCCCGAAGAGATGCTGGACTTCATCCCGGATCTCGTGCCGGCGCTGCAAGAGGCCACCTCGCTGCCGCTCGCGTTCGACAACCCGTCCGTGGCGTTTCACCGCAAGTGCCTCGAGACCTACGACGCGAAGCGCAACGGACCGGCGATCTTCAACTCCGTGGCGGCGTCGCGCGAAGAGCTGGACGCGATGTACGAGCTCATCGCCGAGCACGACACGATGGTGATCGTCATGGCGTCGGAGCGGTTCACCGAGAAGGGATCCGCGCAGTGCTCCAGTGGCCAGCATGCGTACGAATCGGCCCGGCATTTCGTGGAGATTCTTCATGAAAGGGCCGGGCGGCGCAACGAACACATCATCATCGACCCCGGCCTCGCGCCGATCAGCGCCGACACCTACGGCCTGGTCAACATGGGCCTCGACGCGATGCGCCTGATCCGCGGCGACCCTGATCTCGAAGGCGTCCACATCTCGGTCGGCCTGACGAACTTCTCGTTCGGCGTCCCGAAGGGGATTCGGCTCGGACTCGAGAACGCCTACGTCACTATCGCGATGGAGGCCGGCCTGGACTACGTGCTCGGCAACCCTGAAAAGGATCTTCAGCCGCTCGACCCGGACGACCGCTTCATGGACGTCGTGCTCCAGGCGCTCGAGGAGGGGCGCCCCGGCGAAGGCGAGTCGCAGGAAGACGCCGGGTTCCGCCAGTCGGTCCGGATCATGGACCTGTACAAGTGACGCAGCCGACGACCGAGGCTCGCATCGTCCCGAACGGGGCGGATGATTCCGTCTGGCTCCAGGTCGGCCGCCTGGTGGACGGCTCCGGCGATGCTCCGATCGCCGATGGTCATCTCGTCTACGACGCGAACTCGATCCTGTATGCCGGCGCCGCGCCGCCTCCGGATGCCATGCGACCGCCGGGTCAGAGCCGGCCGCACGCGACGCTGCCAGACCATACGGTGCTGCCGGGATTGATCGAGTCTCACGCGCACCTGTTCCTGGACGGGGCGCCTATCGACTTCGAGCGGCGCAAGGATTACCTGACTCGCGACGCCGATTGGCTGCTGAACCGCGGGCGGGCGCGCTGGCCGAAAATACTGTCGTGCGGCATCACGGCCGTGCGCGACGCCGGCGACAAGGACGGCGTCGGGCTGGCCCTCACCGGAGAGTATCGCCGCTCGGCGGAACGTTGCGACGGCAAATCCGAGACGCCGTATATCGATTCTCCAGGAGCGGCCATCCATCACGAGGGCCGCTACGGAAAGTTCATGGGGACGCCGATCGAGGATCACCAAAGCCCGGATGCGTGCGTCGCGTCGCGCGTCGCCGACGGCGCGCATCGGATCAAGCTCCTGGTCACCGGCATCATCAACTTCAAGAAGGGCGCGGTCACCACGCCGCCGCAGATGCCGGTCGAAGAGGTTCAGACGCTGGTGGCCGCGGCCGAAGCGCACGACAGGCAGACGTTCGCCCACGCCTCGGGCGCAGACGGCGTCGGCGCGGCGATCGAGGGTGGCGTCACGACCGTGGAGCACGGCTACTTCGTCAGCGACGATCAGCTTTCGATGATGTGTGACCGGCGGACCGGGTGGGTGCCGACGATCGCGCCGGTTCAGATCCAGGTCGATCGGGCCGGCGAGCTTGGTTGGGACGACGAGGTGGTCGGCCACCTCGAGCGGATTCTCGACGGCCATCGTCGCGCGCTGCGGAGAGCGCACGAATCCGGGGTCCGGGTAATCGCAGGCAGCGACGCGGGCTCCTGCGGCGTGGCGCACGGCATCGGGTTTCTTTGGGAACTCGAGCTCATGGAGGCGGCGGGCCTGCCGGCGGCCTCCGTGATTCGCAGCGCGACCGGCGCTCCGGGCGACACGCTCGGCTTCGCCGAACGGCTGGGGCGCCTGAAAACGGGCTATCGAACCCGGTTCATTCTTACCAGGCACGATCCGACCGAAACGGTCACGAACCTCCGCAAACCGAAGCGCATCGTGCATGACGGGCGCCTGGTCACGTCCGACGGACTTCCCGAGCCGGACGGGCTCTGACAGGACCGGTTCGGCACCTGCCCGGACGGTCCATCTGCTACGTCGTTGCTGACTCCGGAGCGAAAATGACCCCGTCCGGCCGGTGTCCGGACCGCGCGGCGGCAGTGGTCACCGCGCATAAATATTGACAGGACAGGATAATCCGCTCTAATCGGCCTCCATGAGGCTCGTGGTGTCCAACCTATGGTTTCTCTGCCTGGGTTGCCCGCTGAGCGCTCCAGCCGGCAAGTCCTATGCATATGAAGTGGCGCGTACGCTTGATGCCAGTCTCGGCGCGGCCGTGCCCGTCGCTTCGATCAGTCGCGTATTGAAGAGCCTGGAGGAGGCGGGATACGTCGAATCGCAGGAAGGCGAACCCCACGAAAGCATCGCCGGGACGCCGCGCCGATACTTCCTGCTGACGAAAGAGGGGCGGAAAAAGTTCGACGACGCACGGGAAGCCGTCGACCGCTACCGCCTGACGCTGCAGAAAGCGGCCGCGTGCGACCTGATCTCGAACGTCGACGACAAAAGTGCATGAAGCCGGAACTGGAGCCGACCAGCACGGGGATCCTTGCCAGGCTCGAGCCGAACGAGCACGCGATGTCCCAGTGGGAGCGGTCACTCTGGGATGAGGACGGCCGCATCAGCTTGCCAGGGCTTGCGCAGGCCAGCGAGGTGCTGCAGCCGCAGGACCGGGACGCTTTTCACGCGGCCATGTTCGAGATGATCTGCGACCTTCAGTCGGAAGGCCTCTCGCGCACCCGCATCACCCAGCGGTTTCTCTTCGAGCTTCGCAGCTACGTCAAGAACCACGAGAATCTCGAGGGCGACGGGAACTGCGTCGCGCTGGCCCCCGCGGAGCGCTCAGGCGGACGCCACCGGTACGAGATGACCGGCCTCGACCCGGAGGAGCACGGCGAGCCGCACGTCTTCGTGCTGCGCGCCGGCCAGGAGGCGGACACGATCGAAGGCACCGAGGATCCGGATGCCGGGCGTGTCGCGGCCGCGGTGCGCGACCTGGCCTCGACGCCAAAGCGGAAGGAAGGCGCCCCCACGAACTTCGACCATGGGTTCGAAGCGATGGTCAATCGGAACAAGCCGCCGATCTCGAAGTTCTTCTGGATTCGAATCGGGAACCTGGCCGACGTCGACGACCTTACCCAGGAGGTGTTCATCAGGGCCTTCCAGGCCATGCGGAACGACCGGTACGTGGACTGCGGCAGGGAGCGGCAATGGCTGTTCGCGATTGCGCGCAACTGCCTTCTGGACCACGTCATCGCCCAGCAGCGCGACGCACAGTTCAGGGAGACGCTGCAGACGGCGGAGACCATGCCCGCCGATGCGCGCAGCATGCGGCACGATCCGTCGGTGATCACCGAAGACCAGGAACGGAACGAGCGCCTGCGGGTCTGCATCAACGAGCTTCGAGAGGATCTGCAGGACCTGATCGAGCAGAAGTTCGTCTTCAGATTCTCGATCAACCGGATCGCCGAGAACCTGGAGATCAAGCCGAACACCGTCAAATCCCGCCTTCACCGCGCACTGCGGAACATCGGCAAGTGCTACCGCGCGGAAACCGCGTGACGGACGAGGCGTCGATGCCCACCGACTGCAATCACTGCGCCTTGTGCTGTCGTTACGTGAACGTTCCGCCATTTACCTACCGCGACGGTGACGCGCCACCGGAGCCGCTCCGGCGCGAGATCGAAACGTTCGAGCAATCACGTCGACTCGCGAACGTCTTCGACACGTGCATCTGGCTCGATCCCGACACGCTCCGGTGTCGGCACTACGAGGATCGCCCTCGGGCCTGCCGCAACTTCGAGCTTGACGGCGCGACCTGTCGCGACATGCGGCGGATCGCGAAGATGGACGAGACGCCGCGTCATTGAATTGAATTAATCTCTCCCCCCTGCTACCCACGCTCACTCCGGCTTCTTGTACGGCCGAACCGTCGTGCGCCATCCCCTTCCGCGCGGCACCGAGACGTCGAACCGCTTGGGGTCGACCTTCCGGTTGACGGCCGCGTTCTTTACGATGACGATGGATTGGTTGGGGCCCGTGTCGAGCGTCTCGGCGCGCACAGGCAGCAGCGTCTCGCGGTCGTACCACAGATCGATCCTCGTGATCCGGCGCTGCCGACCCGCCCGGGGAATCAATTCGAAGTGCAAGGAATTCGGCGGATCGGATTTCGCCGCCTTCTTCAGCGTGACGTGGAACCGCTGCAGAACCTCCTTCTTCCGGGCGTTGATCGGCAGGTAGAACGGGCCGCGCCCGGACGCCAGCGGATTGGCTTGTTCGGCCGGCGCGTCCGGCGGCACGATCTGATCCTTGGTGAAGATCTTCTCCGTCCGGTTCGACTCGACGAGCCACTGGCCGTCGAAGATGTACCAGACGTCCTGCGGCACGGGCCTGCGGTCGACGATGAGCTTCACGAAGTTCACGGAGAACTTCGCCGGGGGCCCGACGACGAACACGATCGTGCCCTTGTGCGTCTGCTTGTCGTCGAGGACGTCGACGCCGTCGATGCGGCGGTACACGAGATCCGCGTGGAGCGACTTGACGTCGCCGAATCGCTTCTCGATGCGATCCAGCCACCGTTCCGCTTCGGGATCAGGGGCCGGCACGACCTCCGTCACATGGGTCGCCGGTGCGACTTCGGCGGCCGCCTCCTGGGCGCCGCAAGTGACCAGGACCACCGAGAGCATCAGGGTTGAAGTCATCATGATTCCGTTCTGCGCGGAGTTGAAGTCACCGGACTGTTCAGGGTTCTGTCGGCCGAAGGCATCCTCATCCCTTGAATAACCGGATCGTGAACGCATGAGCACGAAACCCTGATTCCTGCCTGCTATTTTACGCCGAACGGTCACGACGTGTTCAGCCGCGCGGCAACCGCGTCCATGACCTCGCTCTGGACGCGGATCAGCTGGAATTCGGCCGCGGCGCATCCCAGGTTCATGACGATCGCGAGCAGACCGAGCGCGAGGTGAACCGTCGACGGGATCTCCAGCCGGACGGCCGGATCCACGGCCGCGCCCATGAACATCGTGATGACCGTCACGGCGATCGCGGTCATGGCGAGCGCAAGGGCGCGCGTCTTGCGGCGCAGCGCAGGCTCGACGACCTCGCGTTCCTCGAGGGCTCCCTTGACCGCGGCCTCGCGCAGCCAGCGCGACGTCGCCATGAAGTAGGTGAAGGCCGAGACATGGGTGAGCGCACAGAACAGGCCGGCGAGGATGCCGAGCGTGAGATGGACGGCGTAGACGTCCGTGGGTCGCCGGTCTGCGCCGACAGCGCCGAACCCGAGACCGAACACGACGATCATCAGGATGACGTTGGACGCGGCGAGGCCGGCGAACACCCTGGCCATGATGAAAGGGTCTGGGGTCTGGGGTCCGGGGTCTGGGGGTCTAGAGGCTGGAGTCCGTCAACTCACGATGCCATCGGCAGGGTACGGAAAATATAACGGGTCGGATCGAGATGGTGCAGCCTGTGCGCAATCCGGTCGCTGAAGCGCGTCTCGTCCCCGACCAGCCATCCAGCGAGGCTCGGGTGCGCCGCAAGGCGATCGACCTCGCGGTTCACGACGAAATCGGCGTCATTCCGCGGCTTGAGCGGCACGGACTGGATCAGCAGGATGCCCGCGCGGTCCGCGGCGTCGTAGAGGATGTCGGGACCGAAGTGATCGCGCACGAGCAGCAGGCTGTCGCTGCTGGCCGGAAGGACGCTCCTCTCGTCGTCGGGATCGACGGCGACGATCGACTGGAACGAGTACTCCCTGCCGTTCACCAGCAGCGCTCCTTCGCTCTGGCCCTCCGGCGAGCGCACCGACGTCAGCCCCAGCGTCGTCTGCCAGCTGTCCATCGCCTCGTCGCCGGCGAGCAGCGTGATGCAGAACTCGTACAGCTCCTGGTCACCCATGCCGGCGGGCCACCAGCGGCGGGGATCGCCGATCTCGAAGCGGATCATGGCCGCCCCGTCGCGCAGCGTGACTCCCTTCTGCACGGTGATGACGCGACCGCGCGGTCCGGTCATGCGGATGTGCACGTCGACCGGCGCGTCCTGATCCTTCTTGGTGGTGACCACCGAAACGATCGTATCGATCACGGCCTGGTCCTCGTCCACGTAACGAACCAGCGGCCGAGCCGAGCGAAACGCGATTGGCTTCCTGTTCTTCATGGCCTGTCTCCTCCCGCTACTGCATGATTTCGATTGTCCTTATCAATTATTTGGATCATGCAGGGAAAAGACAAATCAGAACCTGAATTTTGCATCGAAATACATCATACCCGGCAATGACAGTAATAATTATCGGCCTCGCCGTCACGGACGATACAGGATTCGTGCACCTCGAAGCAGGAATCATTGCAAGCGATCGGCCGCCATCTCATCGCTCGAAGTGCCAAGACAGGGACAAATTCGTCGGTGCGGTCACCGATCGTGGTGATCCGTAGTGGGCCCGCGATGTCGGTGCGGCCGTCGGCGCGCTTTCAGAAACCGGAGGTCAGAGATCTCGCAGCGGTTCGAGCACCTCGATCGCCCTGCGGATGTCGACGATCTGCTGATCGCCTTCGATCTCCCGCTCGATGGTCAGCGCGCCGTCGAACCCCATCGCGCGAAGCCGCGCGATGAGCGCCGGGAAGTCGACCTTGCCCTCCCCCAGCGGGACCTCCTGCCCAAGCTCGCGCCCGTTCACCGGGTACAGCCCGTCCTTGGCGTGAACGCCTCTGACGCAGGCCCCGAATACGTCGAGCGCGTCGACCGGGTTGGCCTTGCCGTAAAGCACGAGGTTGGCCGGATCGAGGTTGATGCCGAGGTTGTCGGTGCCGATGTCCTCGATCGCGCGGAGCAGCGTCACCGGCGTCTCCTGTCCCGTCTCGAACCAGAAGCCGAGCCCGTGTCGCCCGCAGTGCTGCGCGAGGTCGCGCAGCGTGTCGACCAGGGCCGCGTACTCGGGATCGTTGGGGTTCTCGGTGATGAAGCCGACGTGGGTGGTGATCGAGGGCGCTGCGATCATCGCCGCAAAGTCCGCGCCGCGCTTGAGCTCTTCGAGCCGCGCGGCGCGCGTCGCGGGGGGGACGAGGCCGATCGTCGTCGGGCCGTCGATGAAATTCCAGACGGTCCTGCCGCTGTGGCCGGCCCAGTAGCTGCTGACGCGGATGCCTGTCGAGGCCGACGCCGCGCGGACCTTCTCCGCGAGGTCCGGGCTGAGGATCGAGACGTCCCAGCTGCAGAGCTGGCAGGTGGTCAGGCCGAGGTCGGCGACCTTGGCGAACGAAGCTTCGACGCCGTCGCTGAGACCGACGATGAGTCCGAGCTCGAGGGATTGAGGCATGGGAGGGTGTGGGGTAAGAGGTAAGGGGTAATGGGGTACAGGGTAAGGAACAAAAGATCGTAGCGGGCTGAGCCGCAACGTTCAGGAACCACGGATCCGCCGTAGGCCGACGGATGAATGCTGGCGAACCGCGCGGCGTAAGCCCG
>NYZC01000179.1 GCA_002686995.1 Phycisphaeraceae bacterium
GGGGCCGCGGGCGGATCGTTGGCCGTTCCGTTCGAAGCGTCCGCGGCCCCGGTATCCGCAGGCGCCGCGAGAATGTCGGTGAAGACGTTCGACGTGACGCCGCTGACGGCGTCGACCGTGCGAATCTCGATGACGCTTCCTTCCTGCTCCGCGTCGACGGGCAGCGTCAGCGCCACGGGCGTCTCGTAGTCGTCGTACGACGCGACGGTGATCCAGGGACCGCCATCCACCCTGTATTCGGCGCGTCCCACGCGGTTGAGCGTGATATCGCGGCCTTCTCCGTAGGGATTAAGATTCTCCAGTGCCCCGGCGCGGCTGAAGCCGGCGAATGTGTACTCGTTCTCGCTCGGATCGAACGTGCCCGAACCGTCAAGCTCCAGCGGCACATCGAACAGGTCGAAAAGGCCGTCGCCGTCGCCGTCGCGCCAGCCGACCATCTCCAGCGAGCTTGGCGAGGAGAGATGCTGGTCGTAGGCCCGGTCCTGTCGAATGCCGCGGTCCATGAGGCTGTCGACGCGCTGGAAGGCCTCCGCGGCGTTGAGGTTCTGTGTCGCGTGGTAGCCGCTGCGCCGCTCGAGCGGGTCGCTGCCGGCGTACTCGTCCAGCGCGTAGAACATGTGGGCCGTCTCGTGGGCGAAGACCTGCCCCATGCGGTCGCTGCCCCACTCGCCGTTGTCCCAGGTCATGACCAGGAACGGCCCCCCGTGATACGAGTAGGCGAAGAAGCCGTCGGGGAATCGACCGTCCTGATCGTTCGAGGAGTCGACGACGAACACGGTGAATGCCCAGTTCGTCCCGTGCGCCTGCCGCTGGGCGTGGTTGAACCGGAACATGTCGTCCATGTAGCTGGAGGACGTGTTTGCGTCGGCTTCCGTCAGAAAGGCGTCGATCCAGTATCGCTCGTCGGTGTAGACGCGGTTGATCGGCTCGTAGGGCACCGGCACCGGATCGTCGGTCCACTGGAAGTCCGGCGTGAACTGCAGGTCGTAGGGGCTGTCGGGGTTGTACCGGTCGAAGGTCTCCTCCCACCAGTCGAGCCCCTCCTGGATCTCCTGCTTGACCGTCTGGAGGTCTCCGGCCGACCAGTCCTCGGTCTCCGCGTCGACGGCGCCGTTCGAATCGATTGCTACGACCGTGACCGCGACGTTCCCGACCAGGTACTGCGAGGTGTCCCGGTATCCGGCGCCGAACGGGATCGCGTCGGCGCTCAGAAGCAGACGTCCTTCCAGCGGCTCGAGGCCGCGGAACGTCGTGGAGACTGGATGGGTGTGGACGGCGGACGATGACCGTCGCCGTCGCCTTCTGATCCAGGGCATGTGTGGTGCTCGCACCCGTTTGCTGGAAGCTTCCACGGGACGGGGGCGAATCCCGTGCCATGTCCCGGCCGAGGCATGGGGGGCGGCAGGCACGGCGATATCCGGGGGATACGGCCGGTCTGGGTGCGGGTACGGATCGATCGAGCGTGACGGTGAGGGGGAATGTTGACTCACCGCAACGCGGGGCGTTCACGGCGTTCGGCGGTGGCGGCGTTCGACGGGGCACGGGGCAGTCGCTAACTTCGTCGCGACCTGAAGAAAGAAAGGCCCTCACGATGAGTCAGAACGGAAAGAAGCGATACGCCATGGTCGGGACCGGCGGCCGGGCACCGATGTTTCTCGATCCGCTCGTCGAGACCTACGGTGAGGTCGGTGACCTCGTGGGGTTGTGCGACGTGAATCCCGCGCGACTCGAGCACTACCGCCGGCGCCTCGCGGAGATGGGCTACCACGACGTGCCGACCTGGGACGCGGCCGAGTTCGACCGGATGATCGAGTCGACGAAGCCGGACTGCGTCATCGTCACGACGGTCGACGCGTTCCATCACGAGTACGTGATCCGCGCGATGGACCTGGGCTGCGACGCGATCACCGAGAAACCCATGACCATCGACGACGAGAAGTGCCGCGCCATCCTGGACTGCATCGAGCGGACCGGGCGGAACCTGCGCGTCACGTTCAACTACCGCTGGGGACCAGGACCGACGCGCGTCCGCGAGCTCATCCAGGAAGGCACGATCGGCGAGATCATTCACGTCGACCTCGATTACCTGCTCAACACGAGCCATGGCGCCGACTATTTCCGGCGCTGGCATCGCGAGAAGGACAAGTCGGGCGGGCTGATGGTGCACAAGGCGACGCACCACTTCGACCTGGTGAACTGGTGGATCGACGCGGTGCCGGAAACGGTTTTCGGGATGGGCAGGCTCGCGTTCTACGGCCGGGAGAACGCCGAGCGGCGGGGCCTCGAGGTGAAGTACGACCGGTACGCCGGACAGGACACCGTCGACGACCCGTTCGCGCTCGACCTCGCGGAAGACGAGAAAATGCGCGAGCTCTATCTCGAGCCCGAGAAGCACGACGGGTACCACCGCGACCAGAACGTGTTCGGCGACGGCATCACGATCGAGGACACGATGAGCGTGCTCGTCCGATACCGCACGGGCGTCGTCCTCAACTACTCGCTCAACGCCTACCTCCCACGTGAAGGCTTCAACGTGTCGTTCAACGGCACGAAGGGCCGCCTCGAGTACCAGGAGATCCACGGTTCGCACATCATCGCGGGGCAGAGCACCGAGGAGCTTGGTGAAGAGATGAGCTGGGAGAGCCAGATCGTCGTGCACCCGATGTTCGGCAAGGCCTACAAGATCGAGATCGAGGAGGCCGAGGGCGGACACGGCGGCGGCGACCCGATGCTCCAGGAGCAGATCTTCGCGACGAGCCCGAAGCCGGATCCGTGGGGCCGCAACGCCGGGCACGGCCAGGGCGCCGCGTCCATCCTGATCGGCATCGCGGCGAACCACTCGTTCCGCACGGGCCTGCCGGTGGCGATTCGCGATCTCTGTCCGAAGCTGGGCGACGCGTCCCGCCTCAGCGACCTGCCGTGATCATCAAGCCGTTCAGCCGTGCAGCCCGTGAGCCAGTAAGCCGACAGGCCGTTGAGGCGGTCGGGATACCCTGTACGATTCATGACGATGGCTTACTGGCAAATGGCATCCTTGCTTGATGGCTCAATGACCTGATGGCCGCGTCGCCCGACGAGCTGATTGCGGAGGGGCTCGATCATCATCGCGCCGGAAGGCACCGGGAGGCCGCGCAGTCCTACCAGCGCGTGCTCGCGGTCGACCCCCGGAACGCCGATGCGCTGCACCTGCTCGGGATGGTGGCCCAGGCGCGGGGTCGCTACGCGGCGGCGATCGATCACATCCAGACGGCGATCAAGCTGCGGCCGGGGATTCCCTCGTTCCACAACAACCTCGCCTTGGCGATGTGGCGGCACGGCATGCTCGACAAGGCGGCCGAGCAATGCCGCGAGGCGCTCGCCCTGCGCCCGGACTATCCCCAGTGCCACAACAACCTCGGCAACATCCGCGCCGAACAGGACAGGCTGGACGACGCCGTCGCTTGCTACGAGCAGGCCATCCGGCTCAAGCCGGATCACGCCAGCGCGCATCACAATCTTGCTGTTGCGCGTCTGAAGCAGCAGCGCTTCGATGATGCGGTCCGCTGCTGCCGCGAGGCGATTCGCTATCAGCCCGGATACGCCAAGGCGCATTTCCATCTTGGATGCGCGCAGAAGGCGCTGGGGCACACCAGCGACGCGCTGGCGTCGTTTCAGACGGCAGTGCAGCACGACGACGGCGACGCTCGCGCCCACCCCCAGCTCGGCCTGCTGCGCGCGGCCGGGGGCGACCTCTCCGGCGCCGAGAAATCGTTCCAGGCGGCTATCGGCGCAGACCGCAACATGGTGGAGTCGATCCGGGGCCTTGGAGACGTCTACGCGAAGCAGCGCCGCCTCGATGCGGCCGAGGCATGCTATCGGCGATTGCCCGAATCTGCGGACGTGCTGAACGAGCTTGGCAGCGCGCTGCGTGGCCAGGGTCGGCTCACCGAGGCGATCACCTGTTACCGACGCGCCCTGGCGGACGATGCCGGGTTCGTCGCGGCGCGGCAGAACTTGGCCAACGCGTTCATGGACGCGGGTGATCTCGATGAGGCGATCGACGCGTTTCGCGAAACGCTGCGCATCCGGCCCGGTTACGCCGACGCACACAGCGCCATGCTCTTCTGCATGAATCATCGCCCGTCGATCGATCCGCAGGAGCTGCTGGGCGCGCACCGGGACTGGGCGTCGCGTCATGCGAACCCGGGCGACGCGCCGGTCCGCCTCGACAACGAGCCCGATCCGCAGCGTCGCTTGCGCGTCGGCTACGTGTCGCCGGATTTCCGCGAGCACGTCGTCGCCCGCTTCTTCGAGCCGATTCTGACGAACCATGACCCGGAACAGGTGGAGGCGATCCTCTACGCCCAGGTCGAGATCGAGGACGAGGTCAGCCGCAAGTTGAAGCGGCTGGCGGGCGCCTGGTGCCCGACCGGTGCGATGAGCGATGCGGAGCTGGCCGCGAGGATTCGGCAGGATCGCGTCGACGTGCTCGTGGACCTCGCCGGCCACACGGGGGGCGCGCGGCTGGGGGCGTTCGCGCATCGCCCGGCGCCGGTGCAGGTCACGTATCTCGGGTACCCGAACACGACAGGCGTCGACACGATCGATTACCGGCTGACCGACGGAGTGGCCGATCCGGACGACCAGGACCGCTGGTACGTCGAGAAGCTGGTTCGGCTTCCACTTGGCTTTCTCTGCTTCGCCCCGCCGTCCACGGGCGAGCCTCCGGTGATGGCGCCGGCGTTCGAATCGGCGGGCCACGTGACGTTCGGGTCGTTCAATCGGCTGAGTAAGATCAACGACGAAGTCGTCGCACTGTGGTCGCGCGTGCTGCAGTCGGTCGAAGGTTCCCTGCTGCACGTCAAGTCTCTGTCCTTGAACGATCCGGCAATTCGTCAGCGGATGCACGAGCGGTTCGAGCGGCACGGGATCGCGCGCGACCGCATCGTGCTGCTCGAGTACGTGCACGGCCGCCGGGAGCACCTCGCGACCTACGGACCAATCGATATCGCGCTCGACACGCTGCCGTACGCCGGGACGACGACGACCTGCGAAGCGCTCTGGATGGGCATCCCGACGGTCACGCAGGCGAGCGAGGCGCACGTCGGGCGCGTCGGCATGAGCGTTTTGCACCAGGTTGGACTGGCCGACCTGGCGGCCCCGTCGGGCGATGAGTTCGTGCGCATTACCACTGAGCTCGCCGGGGATACCGACCGGCTCGCGACGCTACGTCGCACGCTTCGCGATCGTATGATGGCCTCGCCCCTCGGAGACGGCGTCACGGTCACACGCAGCATCGAGGACGCATACCGGACCATGTGGCGGACCTGGTGCGCTGCGTCCTGAATGCGGTACCCGAAGAGGTGGCTGGGGAGAGCGCGGCGAGCCGCCATCGGCGCACGGCAGAACTGGAATACGTCGATCCATCCGGAGGCGCGCATTTTCACTGGACACCAGCGCGCGGTCACTCGTCCTCGGTCTCGTACTCGTACTCGTCCTCGACCGTTCGCGCTCTCGCGTTCAGATGATGCAGGGTGGCTGGGGTCGAGCGCAACGAGCCCCCAGCGGCGCGCGGCAGAATTGGATTACGTCGATCCGTCCGGTGGCGCGCATTTCCACTGAACGCCAGCGCGCGGCTGATCGAGGACGAGACTGAGTACGAGGACGAGTCGGATCTGGGATGCCGTTTGCGTGGCGAGAGGGTGGCTGAGCGCCGCGAGCCCCGAGCGGGATCGGGATATCGACCCCAAAGACGCCCAACGAAGTCTAGTGACTTCAGCAATACGGGCCACGTCGTTTTCGTAAGCTATAAGGTGTCGCGCGGCGCCCTGTGCGCCGTGGGCGAACCGAACCCCGAACTCCGAACCCCGAACATTACCATGCATATCACTGTCTTCGGCGCGGCGGGATGGCTCGGTCGGGCCTGCCTGGCCAACCTTGCGGGACGTCACGACGTTCGCGCGGTCGACCTGGACGATGCGGCGTGGGAGAAGTTCCGCGACATCGACGGCCCTACGGTCGGCGAGGAGGTCGTTCACGTCGACATTCGTGACTACGAAGGCGTTGATCGCGCGATTGCGGACACCAACGCGGTGCTGCACCTGACGGCGGCGTTTCCATCGCAGGAACCTGCGCAGGCCGAGATGGGTTTCGGCGTCAACGTGCGTGGGCTGTGGAACGTGCTCGAGTCATGCCACCGGCGCGACATCCGGCGGATCGTGCACGTCGGCTCCTGCCAGGTCGCTCACCCGAACGGCGAGTTCTTCGAATCGGACGTGCGGCGTCCCGACGGCTCGCTTTACGCCGTCACCAAGCGCCTGCAGGAGGAGATGTGCCGGCAGTTCCACGAAGCGTTCGGCACCAGCATCGTCGTCCTGCGACCGGCTTCGATCGAGGACAGCCGGCTCGGCATCCGTTACAACCACGCCCGCCTCGGCGAGGAAGATGGCGCGCTCAATCCAGGGAGCGTCTGTCGTCACGATCTCGCCGAAGCCTGCCGGCTCGCCCTCGAATCGAAGACCATCGACTTCGACATCCTCCACATCGTCGGCATGCCGGAAGCGGACGAAACCTGCAATGCGGCGCGGGCGCGCGAGGTGCTGAAGCTGACGTGTCGAGGGAATCTCGAGCAGTACCGATGAGGGCGCGGCTCGGTTCTACAGCTTGATCTGGAATTCCGTCTCGCCCGTCACGAGCTTGACGGTCTTCTTGTGGATGGCCAGGACGGTGAATCCCTGCAGCTCGTCGCCGGGCTGGACGATCGAGCCGTTGAGCAGGGCGATGGGCGAGACGGGCGACCAGACGATGCCGTCGAGCTTGAGCGGCTCGTGGTCGGGGTGCACGAACGATTCGTGGAACGTCTTGTTGTGGAAGTCCGCGACGTTTGCCGCGACGCGTGCCGGGGCACGGCGCGTCGTTCGGGCCGGCGCCTGAGGCCGCGTGCGCGCGACGCTCGGCTTGGGAGGCGTTTGTGCGGCTGCCCGTGCAGTTGTCGGTGCAGTTGCCGGTGTAGCTGCCGGTGTAGTTGCCGGTGTAGTTGCCGGCGCGGGAGCCGTCGGCGTGGCGGCGGGCGTCACCGCCGCGACCGGTGTCGGCGCGACGGGAGCCACGGCAACCCTGGCGACGGGCTCGGGCTCAGGTCTGACCGGCTGCGATTCAGGCGCGGACGTCTCGGTCGGAGCCACCTTGACGGCGGCAATGGTGACGGGGGGTTGTGGCATCGTGATCGGCTGCGTGTCGATTGCAGGTTCCGGTGCCGGTTTGACCGGCTCCGGTGTCGAGGCGACTGGCG
Organism: Phycisphaeraceae bacterium; assembly: GCA_002686995.1. Lineage (GTDB taxonomy): Bacteria > Planctomycetota > Phycisphaerae > Phycisphaerales > Phycisphaeraceae > NYZC01. Next base: position 7,271 of record NYZC01000179.1, read on the forward strand.
CGATCGATGTCACAGGCGTCGCGACGTCGGGTTGCGGCGTCGGCTCGGCGGCGGTCACGTCCACCATCGCGATCGCGGTCGGTGCGGGATCGGGCGCGCTGACGACCGCGACCTCGACCGGGGACCGAAGCGATGTCGGGACGACCTCGTGGACCGGCGCCGGCTCGGGCGCAGGCGGGTCCGTCATGGCGACGATCGTCTCCGCGGGCGCCGGATCGACAGCGGGCTCGACCGCAGGCGGCGCCTGGAGGGCCGCGACCTGCGTCGCGCCGTCGGCATTCTGCGGGATGCCCTGATCGTTCGCGAAGTAGAGCCAGCCGCCGCTGGCCAGTGCCGCGACGAGCGCCGCACCGCCGATGGCGGGCCATCGCGAGCGCTTCTCGCGCTCGTAGGTCTCGGCGTGATCCAGAAGATCGAGGGCGACGTCACCCGTGGCGTCATGCCGGTCGGCGTCATCCTCGCGGGCGCGGATCAGTGCGTCGTTGATCAGGCTCAAGTCTGTCCTTCCAGTTGTCGGATCGCCCGGCGCACGAGCGTCGAGGTCACGCGCGACTGCTTCGAGACGTAGCCGGCGAGCAGCGACATGTCGCAGGCGGCGTTGACCAGACGCGGGATGCCCTTCGAATAGCGGTAGGTCCGGCGCAGCGCCATCGGGTTGAACCGCGGGCCCTGGCCCTGCTGACCGCCGGCGACGCGGAGGCGCTGCCGGATGTAGAGATCCATCTCGATCCGGGTGAGCGACTTCAGGTGGTAACGCACCGAGATGCGCTGCCGAAGCTGGCGGAGGCGCGGGTCGTTGAGCTTGTCGCGCAGCTCGGGCTGGCCGATCAGGATGATCTGCAGCAGCTTGCGCTGGTCGGTTTCGAGGTTCGTCAGCAGGCGGACCTGCTCGAGCAGCTCCATCGTCAGGTCCTGCGCCTCGTCGATGATCAGCACGGCGTCGTTGCCGGCCGTGACCTGCTCGAGCAGGAACTCGTTGAGGGTCTCGAGCAGCGTGATGCGATCGCGCTGCGGCGGGTCGAGGCCGAACTCCGACACGATCGTGCTCAGCAGCTGCACGTCCGTGAGGCAGGGATTGAGCACGAGGGCGGTCCTGAACGACGAAGGCAGCATCCGCAGCATCTGCCGGCAGATCGTCGTCTTGCCGGCGCCGACCTCGCCCGTCAGCTGCATGAAGCCCTTGCGCTGCCGGAGCCCGTACATCATGTGGTTGAGCGCTTCCCGGTGCTTCGGGCTCAGGAAGAGAAAGCGCGGATCGGGCGTCAGATTGAATGGCGCCTCGTCAAAACCGTAATACTCGTTGTACATGGCGAGAAATCGGACCGCGGCGATGCTGGGCCCGGCCGTCCGGCCGCTTCCGCGCCCGTACGTCGGGCGCTCCGCGACCTATCTCATCCGGTTCCCCCCATCGACGTTCTGACGGTCCGGCTTGAGACCGGCCCGGCCAGAGGGTCCGATTTCGTTCAGATCAGGTTCAGGAGATGCTTGATCAGGCCGTAGCCGAACATGAGGGCCCCGTTGAACACGGTGATCAGTCCGATCCAGCCCACCATCTTCCGGTTCGAATCCGTCAGTCCGGCGATCGGCCGGTTGAGCAGCCGGCAGGTGGGCAGCACGACCACCTGCGCCAGGGCGGGGGTTCGACGA
>NYZC01000180.1 GCA_002686995.1 Phycisphaeraceae bacterium
CCGAAGCAGGCGATGTCGCGGTGCATCGTCGATGGAGGCCGACGCCGCCAACGGGCGATGCAGCCGGTCGACGCCAGGCAGAGGTTTGAGACAGAGCCTAGGTCACCAACCATTTCCATCGTCAATTCCGTGCGGGCAGGCCAAGGGGCATTCATCCGGACGAAACGCGATACGAGCCGCGAAACCGCATGCCACCCGACATCTTTCATACGAAACGAACCTCAGTCGCGATCGCTGACGCCGAACTATCATGCCTCCATGCCACCGACACCCCCCCGACCCGGGACCACGAATCGACGCAGGCCTGTTGTGATCCTGATGATGTGCGTGCTGCTCGCGACCGCGATCGCGTCACCGGCGGCGGCCGCTGTCAGGATCGGGGAGGCGGGCGATGCCGTCGCCGTCATCGTCGTCGGCGACGTCGAATCGAAGGGGAGCCACATTGCCGCCGCGGACCTGCAGGACGTCCTCAAACGGATCACGGGGGCCGAATTCGAGATCGTCGAGCAGACGGACGACACCGACGCACGGACGCGCATCTTCGTGGGCGGCGGCGGCCCGGTCCGTGCGATCGCGTCCGATATCGACTTCGACGGTCTGGCACGCGACGAGATCGTCATGAAGACCGTGGGCCGCGACCTCGTCCTCGCCGGAGGCGGGCCCCGCGGGACGGTCTATGCCGTCAGCACGTTTTTCCAGGACGTTCTCGGCTGCCGGTGGTGGGCGCCAGGTGCCCTGACCGCGCCGAACGACCCCGATCTCGCCGTCGAACCGCTCGACGTCCGGTACCGGCCTCCATTCGAACTTCGCTTCGTCCTCAGCCAGATCGGAGGCGTGCCGGAGGCCCGCCGGTGGCATCGCCTGAGCTACGACCTGAGCTTCGACATCTCGCCGCGCGGGATCCCGTCGCGGGCGCTGCGGCCGGACCGGTACTACGCCGACCATCCCGAGTACTTCGCCTACCTGCGTGAGGACGGCAGCGAAGACCGTGAGGGGACGTACCTTTTCCTGCGCAAGCAGTGGAAGCACAATGCGATCCACGAGCCGAAACCGAACTCGTACAACAAGTGGGTCGAGGTGCTCGACCGCACGCGACGGGCCTACAACCAGTTCTGCCCCAACAGCGCCGGGGCCCGGCGCGTCATCACCGACGCCGTGCTCGAGGAGCTGGAGAAGAACCGGTCCGCCGGCGCGCTCCCGGAGATCGTATGGGTCGCGCAGGGTCACGCGAACTTCATGTGCCAGTGCGACGCGTGCGAAGCCATGCGCGGCCGTGAGGGATCGGATTCCTCGAACTGGATTCGCATGGTCAACGCCGTCGCGGCCGAGGTCGCCCCGAAGTTCCCGACGGTGAAGGTGGGCACGTTCGCATTCCTGCACACCGAGGCGCCCCCGGCGACACTCGAGCCCGCGGACAACGTGCTCATCTACCACATGCTGCACGAAACGAACCGTCTGGATCCCGTCACGACCTATCCGTTTCACGCGGACGCCATGCGGAAATGGGCGCGGATCGGCACCGTCTACGTCTGGGACTACGACGCCAACTACCGCAACTACTACCAGCCGTACCCCAACTATTTCGTGAGCGGACAGAACGTCAAGTACTTCCACGAAGTCGGCGTCGACGGCATCATGGTCCAGGGCGGGTTCGGCAAGGCGGCCGACCTCGCGGCCATGCGCACCTGGGTGACGGCGCAGATGATGTGGAACCCGAAGCGGGATCCGCGGACGCTGATGATCGAGTTCCTGAACGGCTATTACGGGGCGGCCGGCCCGTATCTCATGGAGTACATCGAGACGATGGTGGATGCGGCCCACCGGAAGAAGGGCCTGTGGCTGGGCAGCTACGCGTTCACGACGAAGGACTGGGCGACGGTGCGCGACATGAACGCGGCCACCCGCCTGTTCAACGAAGCCGCCGCCGCGGTACGGGCCGACAGGATCCTGGCGCAGCGCGTCTGGCTGGCGCGGAAGTCGATCGACCTGTCATGGCTGGACCGCTACGACGAGTTCCGGAACGCGGCGCGCGAGCAGGGCTTGCCCTTCCTTGGACCTGCCAATCCCTCGAAGATCGTCGACGCCGTGGCGCCGTTCCGCACCTCATGGGGCCACTGGCACATCGGCAAGCCGTTCTCCGCCTACTTCGACGAGATCCGCGAGAAGTTCCCGCCGCAGCCGTGACCTTCCGACCTTCGACCTTCGACTGTCCGCCGCCCGTCACGGCGTCGGCCGCACCTCTTCCCACCGCACGATACGCTTGCCGCCTTCCTTGACCGTCAGCATCTGGCTGATCGTCGTGCTGCCGATGGTCGTGGACGCGGTCTGCGGCACGACCGTGACGTTTCGGACACCCGAGACGAAATGGACCTTGACGATGTACGTGTCGGTGTTCGTGATCCCTCCGAAATGAACCCAGAGCGGCGCGCTGCCGCCGAATCCGCGGGCGAGACCGATGTCGCGTCGCGCGAGGAGCGTCAGCCCCGTCGCGTTGTACAGGTCGACCCGGACGCCGATCGCGGCCTTGTTCGTCAGGCCGCCGCCGCCGCCGATCACGCGCACCTTGAGGTAGTTCGTGTCGTCAGTGTTGTTACGCAGGAGGGTGTTGGTCCCGCCGGCCTGCGTCACTGCGATATCGACGTCGCCGTCGTTGTCATAGTCGACGAACACCGAGTCGTGGGCGGCGCCGGAGGCCGTCGTGCCCTCGTCGACGGGCGAGAACGTCCCGGTGCCCAGGTTCCGGTAGAGCACGTTGTCGCCGGTGGCGGTCGCGATGTAGAGATCGAGATCGCCGTCGTTGTCGTAGTCGCCCCAGCAGGCGCTCCGCTGCCTCGACGTGTCGGTCAGCCCCGCCGCGACGGTCACGTTCGTGAAGCTCGTCCCGTCTTGGCGCCAGAGATAGCCGCGCTGCCCCGAGTCGTAGCGCGGCACGAACAGGTCCAGGTCGCCGTCGTTGTCGTAGTCGCCCCAGGCCGAGCCCATCTTGTCGCTGTTGCCGGTGACGACCGAGATCCCGCTCGCGTTCTCCGCGTACGTGCCGTCGCCGTTCGAGAGGAACAGCTTGCCGCTGCCGTAGTGGTAGAAGAAGTCGAGGAATCCGTCGTCGTTCACGTCCCCGGCGCTGCACAGGTCCCCGTTGCCGTAATCCCCCGAGTCGTTCAGGCCGTAGGAGGAATCGTCGGTCCCGACCAGCGACACGGGCGCGCCCGACTGGAGGCGGCCGATCCAGTTCTTGTTGCTGCCGCTGAACATGACGATGTCGCACCAGCCGTCGTGATCGACGTCCGCCGCCACCGCGTTCTCGTTGTTCGAAGGCTGCGACAGGCCCAGGTCGCCGATGTCGGTCATGAACGCGTTGCCGTCGTTCTCGAACAGCGCCTCGTCGCGATGCCAGAAATCGATGTCGTCGTCATTATCGATGTCCACGAGCGCCCCCTGACGACCGGACATGCCGGACAGGGTGCTCGCGCTGAACGACGCGCCGACGTTGACGTTCATGAGCTGCCTCGACGCCACCGATCCCGTGACGATCACGTCGAGATCCCCGTCCGCGTCGAGATCGGCCCAGTGCAGGCCGGATGCGTCGGTGCCCGACGCCGTCTGCACGTTGAATCCCGTCGTCGCGGAGACGTCGGTGAACAGCCATCCCGGGTCGGCCGCCGTGCTGATCTGGGCCGGGCTGAGCGCGTAGCTGAAGATCGCGACCTCGTCGATGTCGCCCGAGAAGTAATTCTGAAGCGGCGTGACGACGAGGTCATCGCTGCCCCAGCTGTTCGAGCCGAGGGCAATCGGCTCGAGATTGCCCGTGCCGCCCGACGAGGTGCCGAGCCCGCCGGTATAGCTGTCGGTGTCGACCTCGGCGCCGTTCAGGTAGAGCTTCATGCCGCCCGCACCGACCGTGAGGACGACGTGGTACCAGGCGTCGGCAGAGATCTGCGCGCTTTGAAGGGTCTTGCTGCTGGAGGTGCTCTGCAGGCGCACCTTGACCCGCTTGCTTCCGATGTAGATGGACACGTGGCCGCCCGTGTCGAATCCCGACGAGTCCTTGGTGAACAGGCCCCGTCGACTCGACGTCCTGGACGCCTTGAACCAGAACTGGATCGACCCTTCGTCGACCAGGAAGTCGGCGACGTGAGGAATCTCGACGTAGTCGTTCGATCCGTCGAAGCCAGCCGAGGTGTCGGCCCCCATCACGCCCGTCTGTCCGAGCGACACGCCGTTGCGGTAAGTGCCGTCGCTTGCGCTGACCTCGTCGGCCGCGTTCGTGCCCGACGACTCGCCAAGGCGCCAGTAGCCGACCGGGTTGAGGTCGAGGATTTTCTGGCGGTAGGCGTCGGCTTCGACCGGCGCGCCGCTGACGAGCGTCACCAGGCCGAACGTGAGAATGGCGACCCACCGGAATCGTTCCACGAAGCCAGTATCGGCGTTCCGGCGGCCCCCGATAACCCGGTCGCGCGGCGGCGTCGATATCGGACGGGTCTCGGGTCCTGGGTCTGCAGTTTGGGGACAGGCCGATCGGTCCCGGCGGTCATTCCGTCGTTCTTATCGCTTCGCGGGTCAGGCGCCCATCCCTTCCAGCGCCTCCTCGAGGCGTCCGACCGTTCGGTCGACGTTCTGAAGCTTGTCGAGGCCGAACAGGCCGATGCGGAACGTCTGGAACGTGTCGGGCTCGTCGCACTGGAGCGGAACGCCCGCGGCGATCTGAAGCCCCTGCGCCGCGAACGGTCGCCCCGTCTTCATGTCGGGATCGTCGGTGTAGCTCACGATGACGCCGGGAGCGCCGAAGCCGTCCGTCGCGACGCTCTTGAAACCCTTTCCGGCCAGCAGCGCCCGGACCCTGTCGCCAAGCTCCTGCTGGGCCGATCGCGCGGCGTCGAAGCCGAACTGCTGCGTGAGCCGCATCGAATCCCGGAAGGTGGCGAGCCCGTCGGTCGGCATCGTCGCGTGATAGGCGTGGGCGCCGCCTTCGTAGGCGCGCATGATTTCGAGCCATTTTCCCAGGTCGCAGGCAAAGCTCGTCGACGTCGTCTCCGCGGCCCGCTCCGCGGCGGCTTCGTTCATCATGACCAGTCCGGCGCAGGGCGACCCGGTCCAGCCCTTCTGCGGCGCGCTCACCAGCACGTCGACGCCGCACGCCTTCATGTCGATCCACATCGCACCGGATGCGATGCAGTCGAGCACGAACAGCCCGCCTGCCGCGTGGACCGCCTCGGCAACGCGGGACACGTAGTCGTTCGGAAGAATGATTCCGGCCGAGGTCTCCACGTGCGGCGCGAACACCACGTCGGGCTTCTCGGACGCAATCCTGTCGACGACCTCCTCGATCGGGGCCGGCGCGAATGCAGGCTGCGGGCCGGACTCGACCGGCCGGGCCTTGAGCACGGTCGACGCCGATGCGATGCGTCCGGTATCGAGTATCTGCGTCCACCGAAAGCTGAACCAGCCGTTGCGCACGATCAGGCACCGGCGGTCGGTCGCGAACTGCCGCGCCACCGCCTCCATGCCGAAGGTGCCGCTGCCCGGAACGACGGCGACGGCGTCGGCCGAGTAGACCTCCTTCAACCGCGCCAAGATCTCGCGCATGACGTCCTGGAACCGCGCGGACATGTGGTTCAGGGCGCGATCGGTGTAGACGACCGAGTATTCGAGCAGTCCGTCAGGGTCGACGTGCGCGTGCATTGCGGGCATGACGTTCTCCTTCAAGCTTGAAGACGCCCGATAATCTATCAGAATCCCCCGGGCCGCCGGCGCCCCGCTCCATGCTTCCCGCTATCACGCTCTCAAGCGTCACGCCTCCAGTGTCGATACAGCGCTCGTCATGCCGCCGCGGAAGCGATTTCTCCCCGCCCCACCCGCGACACCCAGGCTCACGCTGTTCCGGGCCTTGACCGCACTGGCAGGTGTCGTCGCGGTCAGTACGGCCGGAATCATGATCATCGAGGGCTGGAGCCTGCTCCAGTCGCTGTTCTTCATCATCATCACGCTGACGACGGTCGGCTATTCCGATTACGCCCTCTCCGATCCGGGCCGCGCCTTCTCGATCCTCGTCATGCTCGGCGGACTGGCCACCGTCACGTTCTGCGCGGGGCGCATTCTCCCTCACCTGTTCAACTACCAGCTCATCTGGGAGCGCAAGATGTCCAATCGCATCGAACGGCTTGACGAGCACTTCATCGTCTGCGGCATCGGGCGCATCGGGCAGGCCGTGTGCCGGCACCTCGCGCGCGAAGGCGTCCCGTTCATCGCCATCGACCCGGATCCGGACGAGGTGACCGTCGTCCTCGAGGCGGATCATCTCGCCCTTGTCGGCGACGCGACCGACGACGACGTGCTGCGGCAAGCCGGAATCGAGCGTGCACGCGCCATCGCCTGCGTCAGCAGCTCGGACACCGTGAACATCGTCACGGCCCTGACCGCGCGCGAGCTGAACGCGGACCTCCGCATCGTGTGCCGGGCCGAGGGCGACGACGCCATCCGCAAGATGCAGCGGGCCGGCGCGACGACGGTCATCTCACCGACTCGCGCCGGCAGCGCGACTGTCTCCAACGCGATCCTGAAACCTCACCTCGCGGATTTCCTCGAACGTGTCGCGGACCGCATGGAGGACCTCGAGCTGACCGAGATCACGGCGCAGGCCGGTTCGAGCCTGGCGGGGTCGAAGCTGGGCGAGCAGGAGTCGAAGCACGATCGAATCACGATCATCGCGCTGAAGCGCGAGGATCAGCCGCCGCGCCTGCGCCCCCCTGCCGACCACGAAATCTCAGATGGCGACGTGCTCATCGTCGCAGGCGACTTCATGTCGATCGACGCGTTCCGCAACGCCGCAACGGCTCGAAAAGCTGCGTAAGGCTGTGGGGGCAACGGCGAACCGGCGTCAGCCGGCGGGAGGGACGCGCGCCAACGCGCTGTCAGCTCGTAAGTGATTCGTGCGCCGCCGTCCTCAGACCCGCGAGCTTACGCCACGCGGTTCGCCGATCGAGCGCACGGCTGTCCAGGCCCCTCACGCTGCCTTCTTCTTCGGCGTCTTGTCGCGACGCCCACCGCCGAGGAACAGCGCCTCGTCGTCGGCCAGCTTCTTCGCCAGCTCGCGGAAGTCCGACTCGATCGTCAGAAACGCGTCGATGACGTCCGGGTGGAACTGCCGGCCGCGTCCCTCGGCAATGATCTCGACCGCCTTCCCGTGCGGAATCGCGGGCTTGTAGACGCGACGGGAGGTCACGGCGTCGTACACGTCCGCCACCGCGACGATCCGGCCGGGCAACGGAATCTGGTCGCCGCGCAGCCCGTTGGGATATCCCGAGCCGTCGTGCCACTCGTGGTGGGTCGAGGCGATGTCCTCGGCCATGCGCAGGAAGTCGGTGTCGCTCGAACGTTCGATGACCGAGCGGATCGCCGTCTGCCCGGTTCCCGCATGCGTCCGGATGACGCCCATCTCCGCGTCGTTGAGCCGCCCGGGCTTCAGAAGAATGCCGTCCGGAATGGCGACCTTGCCGATATCGTGCAGCGGCGCCGAGCGCGACAGGTTGATCAGGAACTCCTCGTCGATGATCGAGGCGTACTGCGACCGCTTCTGCAGCTCGCGCGCCAACATCACCGAGAACCGCGTCACGCGATCGACGTGGAACCCGGTCTCGTTGTCGCGGTACTCGGCAAGCGTGGCCAGCGCGATGACGATGGCGCTGCGCGTCTCCTCGCGCGAGCGGCGCAGGAACACGTCGTGGATCGCGGAGCCGGCGATGCTGCTGAGCAGGCCGATGAACTCCATTTCCCACGGCTCGAAGGCCCGGTCGCCGAATCGATCCGTGACGTTCAGCACGCCCATCGTCCGGCTGGTCGCGTCCTGGTCCGTCGACACGAGCGGAAAGCAGGCGAACACCTCCGACTTGTAGCGGGCGATGTCGCGGGTCGGCTCCGGGTGCGCCGCATCGAGAATGCGCTCCTGGGATGCGAAGACCCGGCCCGCCACCTCCTCGCCGATCGGCACGCGCACCTCCGAGGCGACGTCGTCGGGAATGCCGACCGACTGCGCGATGACGAGGTATTCGCCGGCGTCGTCCGGAAGCATGATGGATATTCGCCGACTGCACGACACGTCCGCCGCGGCGGCGATGGTGGCTTCGAGTATCGAATCGAGCTCCACGGAACGCTGCAGGACGCGTGACAGGTCGAAGATCGCAGTCCACACCCTGGCCTGCTCGCCGCGAAGATGCCGCTCGCGGGTGAACTCCATCCTTGCCTCGTGCAGGCGCAGCGTCGAGCGAAACCGGAACAGCGCGTCGTCGGAATGAACCGGGCGGCGCATGCAATCGTCGAACGATTCATCGTCGACCAGGGCCGCGAGGTCATCGCTCACGGCAATGAACGGCACGTCGCGCGTGCACGGATCATCCTTCATCTGGGCGACGAACTCGGACTCGCCATCACGCTCGCGAAACTGGCGATCGACGACGATCAGGTGCGGTCGCGCCTCGCGCATCGCATCCGCCATGTCCTCCGCACTGGCGATCTCGTGCAGCGAGAGCCCGCCGCGACGCGCCGCGTTCCGACAGGCATCGACGGTGGCGTCATCACGGCTGATGAGAAACACGACGGGCCTGGCATGGATGATCTTCACCTTGCCTCTCCAATGGCGACAGCAGTCCGGACGCACCCCCTTGCGACGCGCGTACCGCTTCGGCTGCTTCTTCAGTCGCCGTATGAAACATCGGTCGTTCGAAATCGAAGTTTGAGCCGGACGCTCGGACGAGACCTGCCGATAAGCCTGCGGCGTCCGGAAACCACGGTCCCGGGTTTCGGGGTTCGGGGTCCGAAATCCGATCGAGCGCGGTCCGATTCGAAATGCAGCGTGCCGCGTTCACCTCTGGTCAGTGTTGCTCGCCGGTGCCGCCGTGCTCACGATCGGCCGCTGAAAACGCCGGATGTGATGAAATGAACCATTCGGCGACCCGAGTCGCGACGTCGCGGGCACCGGACTCGCTGAAGTGGCAGTCGTCCGAGAACAGTTCCGGTCGCCCGTTCATGGCCTCCAGGTCGATCAGTCCCGCGCCGAGATCCGCGCAGGTCCGGCGCAGCACGTCGTTGTAGTCGTCCATCACGCTTCGTAATCGTTCGACGGAAAGGAAGTCGCCGTTCGGGAGCCACCCGAACCAGAGCAGCTTTCGTTCGCGCGGCTCGAGATCCGCCCGCCAAAGGACGGGCTGCGTCGTGAAAACGACCTCGACGCCTCGAGCCCGGCCGCGCCGTACCATCGATTCAACGCGCCGACGGTAGCCGTCCAGCGCCGCCGTGAGATCCGGCGCAGCCTCCACGATTGCCGCCTGCTGTCGTCGCCGGCGCCTCAGGGTGTATCCGTCGGCGCCTTCCGTCTGCAGTGCATGCTCGGCCTGCTCCATCATTCGGCCGCGCCAGGCACGGTACTCGCGGAGCAGGCGCGTGCGGAACCAGAGGGGCTTGGGCAGCAGGTCGAGATCGCTGCGCCGGTCCCATCCGGACAGCGCGCGCCAGAGATCGTTGATCCCCGCCTGGACGACCACGACGTCGACCGCATCCAGGAGGTCACTGCGCTCGATGAACTGAAGATGATGATGCGTCGCGTAACCGCTGCGGCCGACGTTGCCGACCCAGACCCGCGCGCCTTGGCCGTGCAGGCGATCCATGAGCAGTTGCGACCACACCTCCGCATCGTCGAGGTTGCCGCATTCGGTCGTGCTTCCGCCGAGACAGAGAATGCGCACCCCGTCACGCTGATCCGGCAGGTCCGGCCCGCGCAGCCCGAGACGGTTGTAAGTGACGACCGCCTCGCCGGACGTCCCGGGCCAGACTTCCGGCGCCGCCGGGATTGTCATGGTGAGGTTCGGCTGCCGGTGGTGAAAGGCCGGCCGCGTCACGGTCAGGTGCAGTATCGATTCGAGCAGCGCCAGCGACAGCGCACAGGACCAGGCCAGCAGGACGAGCCGCCCGCCGAACCGCGCAAGCAGCGCGCGACCACGACGAGGTGGAAGCAGCAGGAGCAGCGCCAGCAGCACGAGACCGCAGCATACGGCAAGCGCGACGTCGGTCTTCCCCTGCGGACGGTATCCCTGCAGCAGGGCCACGGCGGTGTCCAGCAGGATCAGCGCGGGGATGACGCCGAATCCGACGGCCATGCCTATGGCCATGAGGAAGGCGGAGCGGCCTGTCGACGAGGACTCTCTTCGCAACGCCTGGATGGTATCGGGTGCGCGTGCCGGGGGGGTCGGAGGACGTGTTCCGGGTTCCGGGTTCCGGATCCTGAATCACGCCGCGACGTCGGTGTCCTCGAACGCCCCCTTGTAGACGTAGGGCGTGACGTCCAGACCATCCACCTCCGCCACGTGCAGATCGCGGCACATGCGCATATCAAGCTGCCGATCGCTCGCCGCCGGTCCCTGAGCCATCGCCCTGATCAGCCTTACCGTCGGCCGGCAGGGCGCTTCGGGATGATTCGCCACCACCGCGGCCTCGCTCCCGTCGCTGAGACGAACCTGAGATCCGATCATGAACGGCGGCACGAGGCGCAACAGCGCCTCCACGATCGTCGGGTCGAACCAGCCGTTGAAGCGCGGGTGCCGGATTCCTCGGATCGCGGCGATGGTGGGCCCGATCGATCCGTTGTGCGTGAGCAGCCGGTCGAACACGTCGACGACCGCGACGATTCGACTGAACACGTGAATGCTGTCGCCCGCGATGCCGGCATCGTCCTCGCTGTCCTGCCGGCCGGGAAACCCGGTGCCGTCGTAGCGCTCGTGATGGTGCAGCACGACCGTCGCGCCCGCGGGCGAGATCAGCTCGTGCACCGCCTCGTACCCGGATCGGGCATGCATGCGGTACTCGTTCGTGTCGGCGAGGTCGTCGAACACCGACGCCTGGCGCAGCTCGTCGGGCATGTTGAGCTTGCCGATGTCGTGAAGCAGCGCCCCCAGTCCGAGCTGCTCGGTCCGCTGCGCGACCGCGGCCGGGAGCGCGCGACGCTGGTTCTTGAGGTAGCCGGTCAGGTGCGCGCCCAGCAGCAGCGACAGGTAGCTGCAGTTGGCCATGTGTCCGGCAAGCTGGGGGCCGCACATCATCAGGTCGTTGGTGACGACGTCGTGGTGCGGCCGGTCGATGATGTTGCCCAGCAGGCGATGCACCGCGCTCTGGTACTGACTGACCTCGAGCTTGACCGCGACGCGCGGCTCGAGGCTCTCGATGGAGCGATTGAGGATCTGGTAGAGCTCGAGGTGGCTGCGACAGATGTTCTCGTCGACGTCGTGCTGGATTCCCTCGAATCCGGGCACCTGGATCCACACGTGCGTGACGTTCATGGATCGCAGCTTGCACACCATTTTCTCGTCCAGCTCGAAATCGGTGTTGAGCAGGATGAGGTTGTCACGATCCGGATGGAGGACCGGCCTGGCCAGTTTCATCCGCGGCTGCACGGCGCTGAGTCGAATCAGAAGCATACGGGAGATCTCCGCGGCGGCTATCGGCCGAATCCGGGTGCCGGCTGAACCGACGAACGCCCCATAACGGCTCCACGGGAGATCCGAAGTGCGAATGCGCGCTTGCGGGAATCTGGGGAATCGTCCGCGGCGCGATTATCGGGATAGAATGCCCCGATGTCACGCTTCCTGGCGACCTTTGCAGTGCTGCTGGCCTTCGCGGCGACGGCCCGCCCCGCCGCCGCGACCGAGGACCCGGCGTGGCGCGAGCTCCGAGCGACCCTCGGTCGGCTCGTCGACGACGCCGCGGAGAGCTGGAGCACCCGCCAGGACTGGCCGTCAACCCGTGCCACGTTCGCATCGCAAGCGAGACCGGACCGCAAGACGCTGGTCCGGGCCCTCACCGCAAGATGGCACGAGCTTTCGGCGGTCGACGGCCTGATCAAGTCGAACCTGCTCGATCTCGACCCGGATTTCGGGTCGCTGCCGCCCCCGGCCATCGGCGCGATCGTGCATGCGATGCCGGAGATCGTGTCGCAGCCCGTGGTCCGGATCGGAGCGCAGACGGAGGATCCGCTGCGGCGGCGCCCCTCGGGCGACATCGCGTACATCTTCATCGGCCGCCAGCGCGCGTTCATCAGCGATGTCGAGCCGGTTTCCGGTGGCATCGGGTTCAACCCGACGCTAAGCGTGCTCAACGAGGGCTTCGTGCTCTCGATCCGCGACGCGGTGATGAGCCGGTACACGAATGCCGGGCCGGAGGTACGGCGGCGCAACGACCAGCTTGCACGCGCCCGTGAGCTTACGGATCGTGCGAACCGTCCGACGCTGTCGTATCGCGATCAGATGATCGAGCGTCTCCCGCGCGACCGAGGGATGCGCTACGCGGCGCTTCTGGCCGACATGGAGGACCGCATTCGCGCCGGCGACGCTTCGCTCGAAGCGGTGGCTGAGCGCCTCGTCGTCGAAGGCGCCCACTTGCCGACGCATCCGAAGCGCCTTCGCAGCCAGTTCGTGGACCAGGTCAGGGACCTGCATCAGGTTCGGACCCGGGTCGGTGGCGAGCTGAAGCACGGCCGCGGCAAGCGCATCATCGCGCACCATCGCACGGTACGCCTCGGTGACGATCAGAGGAAACGGATCATCGCGGCACTTCGATGACCGGGTCTCGGGGCTCGAAGTCGCGCTGCATCCGGGATCAGGGGTGCGGCGCATCCGACCCGCGGGCTGATGCCGCGCGATTCGCAGGACGGGTGGCGTACCGTGGGCGTCAGCCGGCGTCAGCCCACGGGTCGGATGGGCGACCACCTCTTGACGGATGCGTCGCACCTGCGCGCACCCGGAAAACAACCCCTCAGCGCGGCAGCACCCGGTATGGCACCGGGGCCTGCTGGAAGATCGCGTAATACACCACGCCGACCACCATGAAGATCAGCGCGGACGCCACTTCGCCCGCGATGATCCCCGTCATGAACGGCTTGCACCGGTGATACCACCCCTGTCCGCCGAACCGCACCACCGCCGATTTCAGCAACCATCCCAGCAGGAACGAATGGTGCAGCGCTGCGATCGGGTACGTCGACCAGAGCAGGAACACCACAGGGTGCAGCGGCCACCGCGGAAACCGCATTCGGGCCGCACTCGTCAGCATCACGAGGACGAAGCCCGTGGTGAACCACCACACGAACGGACCGCGCGGACGCATGCTGCCCAGGCGCTGCAGCGGCGTCAGCGCTTCGGATTGCGCCAGCCGCCCCTGCGCCGTCAGCTCGTCAACGGCCACGGCCGCCGGACGAAACGTCATGGTCGGGACGCGGCGGAATGACCAGCCTCCGCGCGGAGCGCCGAAGTGATACTGCGCCCAGAGCACGAACACGACCGCGACGAGCAGGCAGAGGCCGTAGGTCACCCAGCTGCTCCAGGCCACCTGCACCAGCTTCACCCTGACGATCTGGCACATGCGCAGCGCGTTGACGAAATAGGGCATGACGGCCTGGCTCGGGTCGAGACAGAGCACGACGCTGAGCAGCCCCACGATCACCAGCTCCTGCGGCCCGAGCGCGTAGTAGCCGAACAGGCCGAGGCACACGCCGAGAGGCTGCCAGCGCGCCTGGATGAAGAACAGCCCGGTCTCCGCCGAGATGCGCGAGACGCCGACGAACACCACCATGATCAGCGCGACGGTCAGGACCGCGATCGGCCAGTCGAGTCCGAGGTTGATCATCATCACCGTCATCGCGATCAGCGCGACCACGAGGATGCGGCACGCCCAGGTGACGTGCGTCTCGACGTCGTCGGCCGCACGTCCGCGCAGCGCGCTGCGCAGCACCTGGCCGTAGTAGCGACGCCCCACGTAACCGACGATGAGCGTGAACGCGACGTACGCCCCGGCGCGATGCCACCCCATCGCTCCGCCCGCCATGTAGCTCGAATGCATGTCGACGCCGTATCCGACCAGCACGGCGGCGAGGGGCACGAAGAGGAACTGGGAGATGCCCACGCTCAGTGCCACTTCGGACGCCAGGAAGAAGCTGAAGCCGATCACGATCGGATAGATCGTCGGCTGGAACAGCCTGGTGCCCCAAGGCGTCTGCTGAATGTCGGGCCAGAGCGTCGTGAGCGGCTGCAGGTCGAACGTCAGCCGGATCGGCGTCATCCAGTCGTCGTACCACAGGCACATGCCGTTCCACACGCGAATGAAGCACACGATCCCGAGTCCGATCCAGAAGCCGCGGGATCGAAACAGCGGCCCGAGCATCCGGTCCGGCTCGCGCTCCAGCAGGGACGCGGTGAACCGCGCGATCGGGTAGGGAAGCTGCTCATGATCGGTCCACTGCCGGTGCACGATCAGCCCCAGGCAGATCACGGCCGTCGCGGAGAGCATCAGCAGCGGCAGCCACGTCGACATCGTCCGAGTCCAGGCGGACCAGGGCACGTCGCCGATCGGCATCCAGTGCAGCGGATTCCAGTGCTGGCGGCCGCCGCTGCCGACGACGAACGCCTGGATCACCTCCGGATCGTCACGCTTGTCGTTGGCAAGCATGCGGGACGGTGCGTAGTCCAGCAGCCCGCTGCGCTGCCAGCCCGGCTCGATCCGGTTCCAGTGGGTCGGCATCGCCAGCGAAGTGGTGAACTGCTCCATGAGGCCGCGACCGGGCAGGCTGCAGGCGATGAGCATCATCATGCACGCCACGGCGAACTCCGACGGCCGCAGCGCCGCGCTGCGCCGAATCCGGAACAGCAGCGGGTTCAAGAGAACCACCAGCAGCATGAGCCCCCCGATCACGCCGACGGGTAGCAGGTGTCCCGACTCGACGGGCTCGAGGCGCAGCACGTGATGGACGACGTAGCCGTACGTCGCGATGAACAGCGCCGCGACCAGGCCGAGCAGAATGGCACGTACGGTCATGGATGAGCCCAGGGGAAAGGGTCGCGGGTCGCCATTGCAGAACAACCGGTGCGAAGCATGCCTGGACGCGCCGGCGATTGAACGCGCCGACCCGGCGTCCTAACCTACCTTATCGCCCGCGCCGACTCCAAGAAACGCACTGTTTCCCGCGTGCTCGCCGGTAGCGCTCTCGGCGCCGCGCTGGCGCTCGGATGCTCCAATGCCGAGCCGCCGGCCGACACCGATCCTGACGTCGTCGCGAATCAGTATCGCGCGATGACGGAGCGCATCAACAACCGGACGGGCGCACGCCAGATCAGCGTCGCCGAACTGCGAAGCGTGATCGATGGGGCCGGCCGCGCCGTGCTGATCGATGTCCGCGCGCCCGATGAACGGCAGGTTTCCGTCCTGCCCGGCGCGATCGCGGCGGAACCCGAAGTCCCTCGAGTCGATGTGGCCCTGCTCGAAGACGCGGTCGTCGTGGTCTACTGCACGGCCGGACACCGCTCGGGCCTGGCCGCCGTGGCGCTCGAGCGCCGACTCGAACGACCGGTGCACAGCCTCGACGGCGGCATGATCCAGTGGTTCAACGAAGGTGGCGCCGTCGTGACGCCGGACGGAGGGCGCGCGGACCGAATTCATCCGCACTCCGACGACTGGGCGCGCTTCATTCGTCGCCGGAAGACAGAGCCCTAGTCGGCCGACGGCCGGACCGCTTCAGGCCTTGTATCCTGCCCCCGGCCCGTCCCCTTGACCGGTCGACTTTCCGGCTCCCCGACTCTTCGACGCTTCGACTCTTAGAGGCCCTAACAGAATGAATCGTAAGGCCCGGGACCGACGACAGTGGTGCCTGGCAAGGAAACCGAAGCAGCTTGCCTCTATAGGCCGGCGATGCAGGTCGACGCAGCCAGGCGCCGCTGTCGTCGGTCGAAGCCAGAGGCATTCTGTCAGGGGCTCTTAGCTCTCCGACTCTCCGCTGTCGCATGAAAATCGCCATCGTCTCCACCGACCTTCGCCCCGTGCCCGTCCAGACGTGGGGCGGCATCGAAGGCCAGGTTCAGCTTCAGTCCCGGGCGCTGGCCGGGCTGGGGCACGACGCGCATGTGCTGACCGTGGGTGGCGGTGACGACACGATCGTCGAGACGCTCGATCGCGTGCGCTACCACCGACTCGGAAGGGCGCGCGTGCTCTGCGCGAACCGGTCCGTCGGCGGCCTCGCGGCCGGGGCATGGCGCTTCGCCCGACGCGTGCGCACGACCTGTCGCGAACTTCGGCCCGACCTCGTGCACTTTCATTGTCGCTATCCCTGCCTGGCCGCCTTCGTCCTCGACGGTCGACGCAGTCGCACACCGTGGCGCCGCGTCTTCCACGCCCACAACTGGAAGCAGGCGGAACAGATGTCCTACCCATGGCTCGGCACGCGCCGGGCGGCAGCCTTCTTCGGCGCCGGCGCGGATCGAGGCATCGCGCGTCGCTGCGATCACCTCGTAACGATCAGCGGCTTCATGAAGCAGCGCATCACCGAGACGTCATGCCTCACTCCGGATCGCGTCAGCGTCGTGACGAACGTGGTCGACATCCGGCAGTTTCATCCGGCACCTGAAAGCGTGGCTGCACCAGAGATCCTCTTCGTGGGGCGCATCGCCGCGGAAAAGGGTCTGGGCACCCTGATCGAGGCGATGCCGTCCATCGTCGAGCGATTGCCGACGGCGCGCCTGCGGGTGCTGGGGCCCGCCCTCGAAGGCACCGAGCGCGGCGGTTACCAGCAACACTGCCGAAGCCTGGTGGAGACTCTCGGGATCGCAGATCACGTCGAGTTCGTGGGCGAGGTCCCCAACCACCGGCTTCCCGAATACCTGCGGCGCGCCCGGATCCTCGTCGTACCTTCGATCTGGGGCGAGCCGTGCGGCGTGGCGGTGCTCGAGGGCATGGCGTGCGGCGTCCCGGTCGTCGCTTCCCGCGTCGGCGGGATTCCAGAGCTTCTCGAGGAAGGGCGCACGGGTCTGCTGGTGCCGCCGGGCGACGCGCAGGCGCTGGGTCGCGCGGCCGTACGCGCGCTGACCGACGATGCGCTGGCACGTTCGGCGCATGAGCATGGCCCACTGCACATCGCTCGCAATCACACCAGCGATGCGATTCAGCATCAGCTCGAGGAAATCTACGAGCGCGTGATGCAGGGGTGAGCGTGCCCCGATCTCCCCCGTGTTCTGCGTCGTGCCTCCTGCCGGCGGCGCGGAACTCGTGCCCCGACCCCGCTAAAGTAATCCTTACCGGGACCGCGAAGAGAGACCCCCAGCCTCATGACCGACCTGATGCCGGCCGACGCCGAATCCGGACCGCGACGACGCCGAATGCTGCTGCTGCTGACCAGCACCGCGGGTGGCGTGGGTCTGCACGCGCTCTACCTCGCGCGCGACCTGTCGCGTGAGCGTTTCGACCTGACGGTCGCCTTCGGGCCCGGGTACCCGCTCGACGACGCCTTCGATCGACTCGGCGTTCCGGTCGAGCGCCTCAGCATCTCGCGCAGGCTCAACCCGTGGGTGAACCTGCGCGGATTCGTGCAGGTGATCCGACTCATGCGACGGCATCGATACGACATCGTCTGCATGCAGCAGTCGATCGCGTCATTCATGGGTCGGGTCGCCGCCGGCCTTGCCGGCGTGCCGGTGCGCATCGTGATCGTGCAGGTCTACGCCTCGCATCCCCATCAGCACCCGATCAAACGGGGGATCTTTCGACTCGTGGAGCGCGCCCTCGACGCGCTGACCACGCGTTACGTGGCGGTCGCCGAGTCCACCCGGCGCTTCGGCGTGCACAGCCGCATCATGAAGCCCGACAAGGTGCTGGTCATTCACAACGCCACCGACCTCGGCGTCACGCCCGGCGGGGACCGGGACGACCAGCGTCGCGCCCTCGGCGTGGACGGCGTCGCGCCGGTCATCGTGACGGTCGGGCGATTCGAACGGCAGAAGGGGCTGTCCGACCTGCTGGAGGGCGCCGCCGAGGTGCGCCGCCGCGGCGTGACGGCCCGATTCCTGATCGTCGGCGACGGTCCGCTGCGCGCCGACCTCGAACGCCGCGCCCGCGACCTCGAACTCTCCGAATCGGTTCGATTCACGGGTTGGCGCGACGACGTGCCACGCGTGCTGGCCGCGTCCGACGTATTCTGTCTCAGCTCCCTGTGGGAGCAGTTTCCCTTCGTCATACTCGAGGCGATGGCGATGAGCCTTCCGGTCGTGGCGACCAGCGTGGACGGCAATCCCGAAGCCGTCGTCGACGGCGAGACCGGGCTGCTCGTGCCGCCGCGCGATCCCCGGTCGCTCGCGGACGCGCTCGTCGTGCTGGCGCGCGATCTGCCGCGCGCTGCGCGCATGGGCAGGGCCGGGCGGCGGCGCGTCGAGGAGCGTTTTGGCGTCGAGCGGATGATTCGAAGCTACGAGGACATGTTCCAGGCGGCCTGTCATGACGGTTGAAGCGACAGGCCGAGCAGCGCGCCCGAGCGCGACGTGGTGGCTCCACGCCATCGCGATCCCCGCGCTGATCGGCTGTGCCGTCGGCGCCGTCACGGCGATCGATCCGATCGCCCGGGCGGCGCTGCCCCTGCCGCAGACCGTCGCGCCCTACCTGCTGGTCGCGGTGCCGCTGATTCTGCTCGCCGCGGTGTACGTCGTCGCGCGATACGGGCAGGCGATGTTCGCCCATCGTGACGCGGCGCTGGTCCTGCTCCTCGTGGGCAGCGGCGGATTCAGCGGAATCAACCGCGGACCGCTCGACCCGACGGACGTCGCTTTTCTCATCTGCTGCTTCGCGGTCGCCGCGATGTGGCTGTACGAGCGCCGCGCCATCGTCACGCCCCTGCCCGTTCTTGCCCTTCTGCTGGCGCTGACCACCTGCTCGATCGCGTCGATCATCAACGGCGGCATCTCGAGCATCATCGGTCAGCACCAGGTCCTGAACAAGATCATCGCGGTGATTCTGCTCACGAACGTGCTCGGCACCGAGCGCACGCTCCGCATCGGGATCCGCTGCCTGGTCGGCGTCGCGATCGTGACGGCCGTCGTCGGCATTGCCTCCGAACTGCTGTTCCTCGCCACCGGCTATCCCCTGAGCTTCGACGACGCGCCGGGGTTCCAGTTCAAGTCCACGCCGCTCGGACAGATGCTGCGCGCCACGGCGTTTCTTCCCACCACCCAGAGCCTCGCCCAGGTCCTGCTCGTCAGCACGGCCATATTCCTGTTCCTGCCGATGCCGACCTGGCGACGGGTGCTCGGGGTCGCCCTGTCCGGCGTCTGCATCGGCTGCACGTTCAACTCCGGCTCGTACACGTCGTTCGCGTTCGTCGTATTCGGGTCGCTGTTCCTTCGCCACCCCCAGCGGTCGATTCACTACGCGATGGTGCTGCTCGGCGCCGCGGCGCTGCTCTACTTCGCCGGCTTCTGGCAGGTGCTCGGCGAACGCGTCATCCTGGCCATCAGCGGCGCGAGCATCGGCGAGCGCATCGAGCACATCCGCATCGGGTTCGAGGTGATCGAGCGACACCCGTTCCTCGGCCTCGGGCTGCGCAACATCTGGCGCGTCCTGCACACGCCGATTCACCAGACCTTCCTGCACGTCGCTGCCGAGCTGGGCGTGCCGGCAGCGCTCACGCTGATCGCCCTGACGGTGTACCTGCTCGTCGGGTCGGCCTGGATTGCCGTTCGGGCGCCGGACGCCCGCACCCGCATGCTGATGAAGGGGATGTTCCTGGGAATGGCCGCTCAGACGATGTATGCTATGATCGAGCCGTTGTTCACCAGCTACATGGTCTGGATCTACATGGCCGTGGTGGCCAGCTCGATCGCCGTTCACGCCCGACGTTGCGTACAGGAGATCCCTTGAGCGATCCGAATGACGTCGACGCAACCGACGATCGCGAGTACACGATCGACGACTACTGGCTGGCGCTCTATCGCCGCAAGTGGATTATCCTGCTGGTGACGATCCTCGCGGCCGTCGCGGCGGGCGTGATCAGCCGACGGATCGATCCCCAGTACGAGGCGGTCGTCGTCTTCTATGTGCCGCAGGACGCGACGACCCAGTTCGAGTCGGCCGACCGCACGCGGCCGCGCCTGCCTCCGCCCGGCGCGGGCGAGCACGCCAAGTCGTTCGCCATGATTCTCGAGCAGCCGGACACGCGGCAGGCGGTTCTCGAGAGCATCCAGCCCCACTACGACCAGCCGATCCGCACCTTCGTCGACATCGTGGTGCCGCGGGTGGGCCTGATCAGCATCCATGCCCGCGACGAGGATCCGCAGCTCGCCGCCGACGTCGCGAACGGCTACGTCGCGTACTTCAACGGCTTTCTCGGCACGATGGTCGATACCGACGTGGCCCGATCGCTGGAGAACATCGAGGGCAGGCTCGAGGACGTGCGGGCCCGGATCAAGCGCGCCACCGCCGAGCGCCAGGCCTACCAGCAGAAGCACCAGGTCGCGTCGATCTCCGTCAAGATCGAGGAGCTCGAACGGCAGCGCTCGGCCTTCGAGCAGCGCCTCGCCGACGCCCGCGTCGCCACTTCCGCCATCCTTCGCCGCATCGATACGACGAAGGAGCAGCTCACGGCCGAGGCGAAGGCCTACCAGGACGAGCGCATCGTCCTGTCCACCGACGTCATCACGTCGCTGCTCGAGTTGATCGCGCTGATCGAGGTCGATATCGCGGGCACCCGCGCCGAGCTCAAGCCCGACCACCCGACGGTCGTTACGCTGCGCGAGCGTCACCTCAAGGCGAAAGAGGCGCTTGACCGCGAGATCAAGTTCGTGAACGAGAGCGAATCGAAGCTGGAGAACTCGCTCTACGCCAAACTGCGCGAGGACCTGTCCCGCCAGTACGTCGAGCACAGCGACGCGGCGGCCCGCGAAGAAGGGCTGCAACGCGAGATGGCGCAGATCGACCGGCAGATTCTCGATCTGCCCGTCGTTTCGGCGCGACTCGAGCAATACGACGAGCAGTTGGAGGAGCAACGCGATCTGGAAGGGCAGCTCCAGTCGAGCCGCAACGACCTGGTGACCTCGTCGCTGCAGATCCGGCAGACGGGCCTCGTCGTCGAGCGGGCCAAGCCGCCCATGCGCGCAAGCTTCCCGATCCTTCCGCTTAACATCGCGGTGGCCCTGGTGGCCGGGCTGATCGCCGGCATTCTCTACGCCCTGCTTCTCGAGCACCTCGCCGGACGCAAGCGGGTGGCGAAGCTGCGCCACCTTCGGCGCCGCGAATGGGCGATCGCGCTGGCCGAGGAGGCGGTGGAGTGACGCAGGTCGCCGACGCCAACCTGGAGCGGCTTCGCAGGCTCGAGGTCCTCGTGGCCGTCGAATCGTTCGAACGATCGCTCGTCACTTCCGGGCGCGTGCCCGACGTGCGGCGACTGCCGATGCGCTGGATGCGACCGGTCTTCGTGGTGATCGGCGCCGTGCTGCTGGCGCTGATGGTCTCCGTCACGGCCATCCTGCTGAACTTCATCATCTTCAACATGGTGATCCACGTATGAGCCGCGCCGCGCACGCCACTCCGTCGCCGTTCGACGCGCCGGACCTTCCGGTAGACGTCGCCGCGCGCCTCGAGGCGCGGCGACAGCGCATCGTCGAGCGTCTCGAGCGCCACTGCCGCCGCGAGGACGTCGTGCTGTTCGACGACCGATGGATGCACCCGGACGAGGTGAAACGCCACTACCGCCGGATGTTCCTCCGCGACCTGCGGGTCGGCCTCGAAATGATCGTCCTGTTCGTGCTGATGCTCGGTGCCACGGGCGTCGTCGCACTCGCCCTGCGGATCGTCGCGGGGATCCGGTAACCTTCGAGGGCAACCCGGTATCTTCCCCATCGGTTGCGCCGGAGACGATCAGAAGTCCGCAAACCGGTCGGTTCCCCCAGTCTCCAGCCGCCTCATTTTTCCCACAAAGCCATAATTTTTGGTAATTTATAAAAATATCGCCTTTTCGATGACCCCTTGCTTGACTGAATAGCCCACTCCGGCTATATTGCCACCGCTTTCTCCCCTCCGCCCCGTTGTCGCTTCGGCGTCAGCGGGGTTTTTTATTGCCCTTCCCGGCGCCGCGGGCGAGATCGCCGGTCCGCCTGTACCGGTTGTTCGGATCGTAACGAGCCGACCAGAGTTCTTTTTCCGATGCGCGGCGCGCATCGCCACGGATCGATCAACCCGGCACGCCATCCAGTCGATCCCGAACGGGGCGCGACCGCCGCGCGCGATCGTCCGCCGGCAAGAACCCACGCACACCGGCTCCATGGGGAGAAAGCCAATGCTCGCTCCGCGCTACCTGATCGTTCTGGCTGCGACCTTCTTCGCGACCGCCGCGCCCGCGAGCGCGGCGCCATGGCTGGAGTCGTACGACAACGCGATCGCGACGGCGCGACGCACCGGGAAGACCGTTCTTGCCAACTTCACCGGAAGCGACTGGTGCGGATGGTGCATCCGGCTGGACAAGGAGGTGTTCTCGACCCCGCGGTTCCAGCAGTGGGCCGACCAGAACGTCGTGCTTCTCAAGCTGGACTACCCCCGCCGGCGCGCCCAGTCGCCGGCACTGAAGCACCGCAACGAGCAACTGGCCCGGAAGTTCCGGGTCGGCGGATTCCCCACGATCCTGTTCATCGACGCGAACGGCGCGGTGGTCGGTCGATCCGGCTATCGCAAGGGCGGCCCCGGTCCGTGGATCGGACACGCCGGGAAGTTCGTCGCGAAGGTGAAGCCCGAAACGTCGCAGATGCGCTCGGTCTTCGAGGGCGGGCCGGCGCCGGGCGGTGCGGCGCGCGTCGTGTCAGGGAGATGGACCGAGTCGTTCGGCGCCGCAAGGCTCGCGGCTTCGCGTCACGATCAGCCCATGCTGCTGAAGTTCACCGGCAGTGACTGGTGTCGGTTCACGAAGCGCATGGAGCAGGAGGTCTTCGCCAGGCCGCAGTTCACCGGGTACGCCCGGGACCGGCTGATCCTGGTGCAAGTCGATTTTCCGCGCAAGGCGAAGCAGAAGGTCGAGACGGGTATCCAGAACCTCAAGCTCAAACGACGCCTGGGCGTGCGCGGGTATCCCACCTACGTGCTGATGGATCCCCGCGGACGCATCATCACGAAGTGGAGCGGGTTCCAGAAGGGCGGGCCGGGACGATTCATCGCGCGCATCGAGCAGGCGCTTCATACCGCGTCGAACCGGACTGCCGAGGTGTCTCCGTCGGGTTGAGCAGTCCGCTCGCCGTGGCTCGGCGCCAGGGCCGACCCCCAAACCAAGGTACCGGGCGGCCATCCGGTCGAGGACTATCATGACGCGTACCCCTTCCCGATCGGAGCCCCGTCATGATCCATCGTTTCCCGACCCGCTTTGCATCCCTGGTTGCGTTCGTGGCCGTGGTGGTCGCGTTGAGCCTCGTCGTTGCACCGACCAGGGCCCAGGATCAGCAGGACGCGCTGCCGCTGGCGAAGATCGAGATCACCACCGACGTCAGCGCGATGCCCGGCGTTCCGGTCCCCGAGGCGCTGCACAGCATCGCGAAGATCAGGAAGGTCGGCCTCGAACTCGCCCCGCTCCAGCCGATCGCGGACGAACTGGGCATCGATGATGACGACTGCCTGCGAACCTTTCAGAAGCAGATCGAGCAGCTCGGGTTCAAGGTCAGCGAGGACGCGGGGCTTCCGCGGGTAAAAGTCCAGATTGTCGCGATGACCGACCCTGACCAGGAGGAGTCCGTCTCCGTATTCGTGCTGGTCACGGTCCACCAGCGCATCGTCGTCGAGCGCCTCAAGCGACGGATGACGACGCCGACCATCGTCCTCGGCGACGGTCGCCTCTCGACCCGCAAGCATCTCGACCGCGCCCTCGAAAACGTCCTGACCTCGACGGCCCGCTCCCTCGCAACCAGCGTCCGTCTCGCCGACGCGGTGCAGTGAGGAGTCGAGTGCGGCCATACCCCGGCGAACCGCCGGCGTAAGGCGGCGTCAGCCCGCGGGTCGGATGGCATTGCGACGTGGTTTTCGGGCCGGGTGGCCCCCCAAACCCAAGACCCCATACCCCGTCAAACTGGTTCCGGGCGCGAGGATTGATTATTGATTGTCGATTATTGATTATCTGTTAATTGGGAGCCATGGCCTCCGAAATAACTGATAACCGACAATCGATAATCGGTAATCGGTAATCGATGATCGATTTTCCCGTAACCGCGACGGCTTCCGGTTCGCGCCGACCCGCGATGAACGCACCAGGGAGACGGCACCGCGTCAGGATGTGGGTAAGGATGAGGGCGTCAGCCTGGCGTAAGCCGGCGGGTGGCCCGCGCACTTGGCGCAATCAGGCCTGTGGCGCTCGAGCACCCCCGGCCGCAGACCCGCGGGCTTACGCCGCGCGGCTCGCCGACGACGAGCGCGTACCAATCGGTTAGAGTCATGGCGGTAGCATCAGGAGTCGAGCGATGTCGCAGTCCCTGTTTCCGATCGGCGTGACCGCGGTCATGCTTCCCGATCACACATTCGAGCAGCAGATCGCGCTGTGCCGTGAGTGCGGCATCACGCACTACAGCTGGCGCCCGCGCGTGGTGCCCGAGGTTCAGCGCGACCAGGAGCCCAGCCCGTGGGGACGCCACATCTTCGATCTGACGCCGCAGCGACTCGTCGACGAGGGGCGCGACCTCAAGCGGCAGTTGGACGAAGCCGGGCTCGTTTCGTTCGCCACGCTGCCGAACGCGGCGATCGAGGGCCCGGATGACGATCTGAAGCGCCATCTCGAAGGCGCGGCCGTCGTGGACGCGGGTCGCGTGCGCGTCAGTCCTTTCACTTACCCGGTCGGACCGTTCGACTACGACGACCTGCTTGCCCGTATGATCGACCGGTTCGGCAAGGTGATCGAGATCGCGCGCCCCTTCGGACAGAAGCTGGTCGTCGAGACGCACTGCCGGAGCATCGCCACGTCGCCGGCCCTGGCCTTGAATATCTGCAGCCCGTTCGATCCCGCCGACATCGGGGTGATCTTCGACGTCAACAATTTCATGATCGAAGGCGGACTGGTGCCGAACCTCGCCGTGGCCGTGCTCGGCCGCTACATCGACCACTGCCACGTGGGCTCGGCCCGACGCACGGCCGGCACCGTCGACGACCTGGGTTTCCGCGAGGCAGGCACGGAGATGTGCGCGCTGACCGAGGGCGACCTCCACGTTCCCAGCTGGATCGGCGCGCTGCACGACGCGGGCATTCACGCACCGCTGATCATCGAGAACTTCGCGGGGCACGCTTCGTCCGCCAGCCGGCTGGCTGAATCGACGGATCAGATTCGCGCCATCGTCGGCGCCCTGGCGAAAAAGGGTGCATGACGGCTGACGCGGGCATGATTCAGATTGCTCCAGAGGATTGGGGGGTTGGGGTCGAGCACAGCCACCCACTCTGCGAACGATTCCAAAGAAACCCGCGACAGCTGTCATGCACCCGGCGAAAATCTGAGCATGTCGCAATAGCCCGCCACCATCATCACATCTTAAGGTGGCGAGACTGAAGGGCCGACGCACGCGCATCGGCATCAAGGGCAAGAAACACAGGAAAGGAGTGGTCATGGCTCGATCCGATTCAAAGCTGTCCTGGGCGCGGATCACCGCGCTCTCTGCGCTCTCTGCGCTCTCTCCATGGATCCTGGCGATCTCGGGCCTCGCGACGTCGAACGCGGCCCGCGCCGACAGCGTGCTGCCGCTCGAGCTCATGGCTTCGGGACTGACGTCCCCCGTCGGCGCGGCCCATGCCGGAGACGGATCGGGCCGGCTGTTCATCGCCGATCAGCCGGGGCAGATTCGCGTGATCAACAGCAACGGCATCCTGTTGCCGGCGGCGTTCCTGGACGTGAGCAGCCAGCTGGTCACGCTCGGTTTCGCGGGCCCGAACACCTTCGACGAACGCGGGCTGCTCAGCGTCGCCTTCCACCCGGATTTCTCCACCAACGGCAGGTTCTACACCTACACGAGCCAGCCGCTCGACGGTCCGGCCGACTTCACGGTCCCGATGCCGGCGGGCGTCGACCACAACCACCAGGCCGTCATCACGGAATGGACGGCCGGCAACCCGGCAAGCAACGTCTTCAGCGGCACGTCGCGGCAGCTCATGCGCATCGACGAGCCCCAGTTCAACCACGACGGCGGTGCCGTCGCGTTCGGTCCCGACGGCAACCTCTACATCAGCCTCGGCGACGGCGGCTCGGCCAACGACGTCGCGGACGGTCACACCGCAGGTCTCGGTAACGGCCAGGATCGCACCAACGTGCTCGGCACCATTCTGCGGATCGACGTCGACGGCTCCGACAGCGACAACGGCGCGTACGGCATCCCGGGCAGCAACCCGTTCACCAGCGACGCAAGCGTGCCCGACGAGATATTCGCCTACGGATTTCGCAATCCGTGGCAGTTCAGCTTCGACGACGGGCCCGGCGGAACCCACCGGCTGTTCGTGGGCGACGTCGGTCAGAACCTGTTCGAGGAGGTGAGCATCGTGGCGTCCGGCGGCAATTACGGCTGGAACCGGCGCGAAGGCAGTCACCCGTTCGACCCGGACAACCCCAACACGGTGCCTGCGACCGGTCCCACGACGGGCCCTTCCGGCGAGCCGCTGATCGATCCGGTGATCGAGTACTTCAACGCGAAGCACCCGGACGTCCAGGCGGGCGATCCCAACGGGCGTTCGGTCGTCGCGGGTCACGTCTACCGCGGCTCGAATCACGGCCTGTCCGACCTTGTCGGCACGTTCGTCTTCGGCGACTGGAGCACGCAGTTCGGCTCGCCCGACGGAAGCGTGTTCACTTCGCGCGAGACGGCGCCGGGCGTCTTCGACCTGACGGAGCACATGGTCGATCTCGGAATCGGCCCGCAACGGCTCGGGCGATACCTGCTGAGCTTCGGCGAGGACGAGCGCGGCGCGATCTACTTTCTGACGAACCAGACGGGCACGCCGTTCGGCGCTTCCGGCCAGGTGTTCAGGCTCGTCCCGGAGCCGGCGGCGCTGACGTGTCTGGCGGCGATGGGCATGCTGGGGCTGCGACGACGTCGTTAGCTGAACCCGGTGTCCGGCAAGGGCGCGCGGCGCCGATCCTCGAATATCGAATTCAGACGCTCACGCCCCGGCCGTCATCGCCTGGAGTCTGACGACCCAGGCCGGCGTCTCCGCGCGATACGCCTCGATGTGCCGGCGGCGCGTGAAGTAGTAGAGGCTGTTGAGTCCCTGGAAGATGACGCTGCCGACGATGACGCAGCCGTAGACGACCAGCGCCATCATGGCGTACATTTCGTCGAGCGACCCGAGCATCGAGCGAAGCTCGGGATTCGACCGCATGTACGGCTCATAAGGATTCGGCGCGGTGAAGGCCGAGTAGATGCCCCAGGCGCCGTAGCCAATCAGCAGCCCCATCAGGGCCACCTGGTTCCACCCCAGCACCCGGGCCGCCTCGGGCTCGAAGCGCTGGAGCAGGCGCCGGCCTCGAAGCTCGTTCCACGTCACGAGCCCCAGCCCGAGGCACATCACCAGGGCCGTTCCGCTGAACAGGGCAAACGGCAGCGCGAGCGCCGCGAAGATGCCCGTCGACCAGACATTGAACGCGGCGACGCGCGAGGCGGAAGCGATCTTCTTGCAGCGTATTCGCGCCGCGGCGATCTCGGCTCGCTCGGCGGGTCCTAGCGGATCTTCCAGGCCCGGTTCGGGCGCGGTCAGTCCCTGCATCCGCGAAGCTTGGGCGGCAACACTCACGGAGGATGTATCGGCCTGATCCCGGTCGCCGCCACGCCATCCGCGCACGAATCAACGGTTTTCGAAGCGAACCGGGTGCCTTCTGCACCGGCTACAACGATCATGCAGATCGCCTAGACTGGACGCCGCCAGGGGCAAGGGACCCCGAGGCGCAGGACCACCACGGCCATGAAGCTTTACCGAACACCGCGCGGTCCGGTCGTCCGGTCCGGATCGACGGTCCGCCTGCTCGAGGGCGTCGACTGGGACGAGCTGACCAACTCCGACGACGTGACGGCGCGGCTGAATGAGGCGGTCGACGGATCGGGCGAGCCCGTCGATTCGATCGACGACGGCGACCTGCTTGCGCCGATCGGTACGGCCGAGATCTGGGCGGCGGGCGTGACCTACTACCGAAGCCGAAGCGCCCGGATGGAAGAAGCCAGCGAAGCAGGCGGAAGCGACTTCTACGACCGCGTCTACGACGCCGACCGGCCCGAGCTTTTCTTCAAGGCGACGCCGAACCGCGTCGTCGGCCCGGGCGGGCACGTGCGCATTCGAGGTGACGCGACCTGGAACGTGCCCGAGCCCGAGCTCACGCTGGCGATCAATCGCCGGGGTCGAATCTACGGATACACCATCGGCAACGACATGAGCAGCCGTGACATCGAAGGGGCCAACCCGCTCTACCTGCCGCAGGCGAAGGTGTACGACCGCTGCGCCGCCGTCGGACCATGCATTCTCGTCGCGGACGAAGCGCCGGCGCGGCAGACGGCCATCGAGCTGCGCATCCAGCGGCACGGCGCGGTGGCGTTCGAAGGTACGACCTCGCTGGAGCAGCTGAAGCGCGATCCGGAGGAGCTGGTCGAATACCTGTACCGGGACAACACGTTTCCCGCCGGATGCCTGCTCATGACGGGGACCGGGATCGTGCCCCCCAATGATTTCACGCTCCGAAGCGGTGACCGGATTCAGATCACGATCGCGCCCATCGGCACGCTGGTGAACGATGTAGCGTGACCCGGGGGGGGCGGCGGGGATCAGGAACCACGGACGGACACGGATGGCCGCGGATGGAGCCGAACAACCGGAAGACGCTCTGCTCCCGACGCACGTCGGAATGACGGCAAGCGACATCAAGCGAACCCCAAAGGACCCATGCCAAGATGCCACTGCACGGTAAGAACATCATCGGGAACACGACGTCGGCCCTGGGCAGCGATACGGTCCAGGCGATCAACCCCGCGAGCGGGGCCCGGATCGATCCGCCGTTTCACGACGCCACGCAGGAGGAGATCGACGATGCGCTGCGCCGAGCCGACGAGGCGTTCAGCAGGCGCCCGGAAGATCCGGCGCGCACCGTCGATCTTCTGCAGCGCGCCGCCGACGGGATCGAGGCCCTCGGAGACGAGCTGATCGAGCGGTGCGGGGCGGAGACCGGCCTTCCGGCGCCGCGTCTCGAGGGCGAGCGCGCCCGAACCTGCAACCAGCTCAGGATGTTCGCCCGGATCGTCGACGAGGGATCATGGGTCGACGCGCGGATCGATCACGCGATCCCCGACCGCGCGCCCCTGCCCAAGCCCGACATGCGCCGCATGCTCGCCCCGCTCGGCCCCGTGCTCGTGTTCGGCGCCAGCAACTTTCCGCTCGCCTTCTCGGTCGCAGGCGGGGACACGGCATCCGCGTTCGCCGCGGGATGCCCCGTGATCGTCAAGGCGCGGCCGGCGCACCCGGGCACCGCCGAACTGGTCGCGCAGGCCGTGCAGAAAGCCTGCGCCGACGTCGGCATGCCCGACGGCTGGTTCTCGATGGTCCACGGGCCTGGCCGCACCACCGGCGCCTGCCTCGTCCGTCATCCCGTGATCCAGGCCGTCGGATTCACCGGATCGCTTTCCGGTGGGCGCACGCTGTTCGACCTGGCCGCGCAGCGCCCGCAGCCGATCCCGGTCTACGCCGAAATGGGCAGCATCAACCCCGTGTTCTTCCTGGCCGAAGCGCTCGAGTCGAACCCGGAAGGGCTGGCGGAAGCGATGCACCAGTCCGTGACGCTCGGCGTCGGCCAGTTCTGCACGAACCCCGGACTCGCCGTGGCCGTCGAGAGCGCGGCGCTGAACCGCTTCGTTGACGAGCTGTCGCGACGGATCGAGCAGACCGAGCCGGCGACGATGCTTCTCGGCGAGATTCGCGAAAGCTACGTCAAGGGCACCGACGCGCTCGGGGGGGCGCAGGGCGTCAGGCTCGCCGCGCAAAGCGCCGGATCGCCCGATCGCGCCAGGACGCAATGCGCGGCGGCCGTCTTCACGACCGACGCCGACGCGTTCTGCGACAACCCCGAACTCAGCGAAGAGGTCTTCGGTCCCGCGACCATGGTCGTGCGCTGTCGCGACGCGGCGCAGATGCTGGGGGTCGCCCGGCGCCTCGAAGGCCAGCTCACCGCGACGATCCATGCCACTGAACGCGAGATCACGGATCAGCAGGAGCTGCTGCGGGTGCTTACGACGCGGGCCGGGCGCGTACTCTTCGGCGGTTTCCCGACAGGACTGGAAGTCTGCTCCGCCACGCACCATGGCGGGCCGTACCCTGCAACCACCGACGGTCGAACCACGTCCGTCGGCACCGCCGCCATCGAGCGGTTCACCCGCGCCATCTGCTACCAGAATTTCCCCGCAGCGCAGCTGCCCCCGGCGCTGCGCGACGACAACCCGCTTGACATCTGGCGACTGGTTGACGACGTGCGCACTCGGGACGCATCGTGAGCGATCGATGACAAACCACGTCGTAACGACAACACGCGCGCTTCCCGTCATCGGCATCTCGGTCGCCATCGCCCTTTCCGCAGCGCACACGGCGACATCCGAGATGATGATGCCGAACCGGAAGCGGGAGCTATCGGACGCGGCGCGGAGCCTGGCGCACCTGAACCGGATCAACGTGCACGTGCCGATGCTGCCCCGCCAGCTCGTGGAGGCGGGCTTCGACGCGAAGCAGATCGAAGACGACTGGTCCAAGGTCATCCGCAAGTCGGGAGTGGAGGTGACCGACCGTGATGCGCGCGACACGAATCTGCCCACGCTACGGCTGCAGGCACAATTGGGCGATGTCGAGGAGGAGGGCGTCAGGCTCGCCCTGTGCATCCAGACCATCACGGTCATTCAGCCGGCGTTCTTCAGGAAGATCAACAGGTCGCTGTACGTCCCGACATACGTGTCCGCCAAGGTGACGATGGCTCATGAAGGCGCGCTGCGCGAGCCCGTGCAGGAGAACCTCACGGTCCTGATCAGCGAGTTCGCCCGCAACCTGCGCGAGGCCCGCGCGTCCGCGCCGACGAAACCAAGGCGCCGTCATCCCGACAACGTGCGCAGCCTCGCCGGGATCAGGAAGATCAACGTGCACGTCGTCGATCTGCCGCGCCTGCCCGGGAAGGCCGCGATCAGCGCCGAGACGATCCGGGGCGAATGGGTGGCGAAGCTCAGGGACGCCGACCTGAAGATCACCGATGCCGACGACGCCGATCCGACGCTGCCGACACTGCATGTCGATATCCGCGTCACGACGATCGAAACGCCGCCCGATCGATACCTGTTCACCATCGGCCTGAAGCTCATACAGCCCGCACAGCTCAAGGGCCACGACCTGGACATCGACGTCGTCTCCTTCTCTGACATGACCGCGACCATCGCCTCGGCGGACAACGTGATCGAGTTTCTCCGCACGAACCTCGAGATGCTGATCGACAACCTCGTCAAGAACATCAGGCGTGCGCGGAGCAGGAAGGCGCCGACCGAATAGGAAAAAGGGCTCCCCGCTCCCCGCTCCCCGCTCCCCGCTCCCCGCTCCGAGTCGGCCC
>NYZC01000181.1 GCA_002686995.1 Phycisphaeraceae bacterium
AAGCACCGCGCCCAGCTCGTCGGCCCCGATCACGCCGTCGGGCACCCCGCTCGGTCCGGTGATGTCGCCGAGGGAGAAATCGCCGATCCCGACCGACCGCGTGAAGTTGGCGAGGATCGTACCCAGGTCGTCGGCGCCGACCACGAACGACTCGTCGAGATCGGCCGGCAGCACGTTGAAGCAGAACGAGAACGCGCCGCCGGCGCTGCCGTCGCCGGACGGGAAGCTGCTCGAGCCGTTCGTCCATTCGCCATCCAGCGCGAGGCCGGTGGCGCCGGTGACGGTGTCCGAGAGCGTCAGCGCGATCTCGTCCGCGGACACCGCGGCGTTCAGTTGCCACGTGGCCGTGGAGCTGCCCGCGTCGTAGGAAAACGTCGTGCCGAACGAGCCGGCCGCCGCGCCGACGACCGTGAGGTCGCCGTTGGCCACGGTGACGTCCTCGCTGAAGCGGATCGACACCTGGTTGATCGACGGGTAGGGAATCGGCGCGAACTGGTTCACGCCCGACGGCACGGCATGCCGGCCGTGCGTCCAGTTGTCCCCGCTGAGCAGCACCTCCTCGACGCGCGGCGGCACGGCGGCCGCGTCGTCGTTCAGCCACACGCGATCGCTGTCCGTGTAGCTCGCGAAGTAAAGGTCGAGG
Source organism: Phycisphaeraceae bacterium (assembly GCA_002686995.1). GTDB lineage: Bacteria > Planctomycetota > Phycisphaerae > Phycisphaerales > Phycisphaeraceae > NYZC01. The sequence goes on from NYZC01000181.1 coordinate 644, forward strand.
TCGCCGTCGCCGTCCACGTCGCCGACCGCCACCGCGCTGCCGGCGGGCGCCATGGGCTGGCCGCTGTCCGAGAAGACGCCGCTGCCGTTGTTCAGCCACACGCGGTTGTCGTTCATGGCGTCGTTGGCCACGACGACGTCGAGATCGCCGTCGTCGTCGACGTCGCCGAATCGACCGTCCCGGCTGTTGCCGCTCCCAAGCGACTGGCCGCTGTTGACGAACGCGATGGCTCCGGGCGTGCTCTGGTTGATCCAGAGCTGGTTGGGCTCCGCGAAGTTCGATTCGAAGATGTCCAGGTCGCCGTCGCCGTCCGCGTCACCGAACGCGACGGCGCGGGTCGGAAAGCTGCCGAGCGCGACGCCACTGTCGCTGAAGTTGCCGCTGCCGTCGTTCAGCCACACGCGATCCGCCTGCTCGAAGTTGCCGATCACCGCGTCCAGGTCACCGTCGCCATCCACGTCGCCAAGCGCCACGCTCTCGGTGCTGTTGCTGTCGAGCGTCTGGCTCGGCGAGAAGTTGCCGGCGCCGTCGTTGCGGTGGAGCACGTTGGCCAGCTCGGAGTCGTTCGAGCTGACCAGCGCGTCGAGGTCGCCGTCGCCGTCCACGTCGCCCAGCGCCACGTCGGTCGCATAGTCCGGACCGAGGTACTGGCTGTTCGCGAAGTTGCCGCTGCCGTCGTTGCGCCAGACCTGGCTGCCGTAATAGCTCGCGACGAATGCGTCGAGATCGCTGTCCCCGTCCACGTCGCCCAGCGCGACGCCCTCGACGTACGACGTGAACAGCTCCTGGTTGCTGTCGGTGAAGTTGCCGCTGCCGTCGTTGCGGAACATCAGGCTGTATTCGTAGTAGTACCGGTGCGTTACGACCGCATCGAGATCGCCGTCCCCGTCCACATCGCCCAGCTCGACGTCGGTGCCATACGGGATACCGAGCACCTGGCCGCTGTCGGTGAAGCTGTCGCTGCCGCCGGTCACGCGCGGAAACAGCAGGTCGGCGTCGTGATGCTGGTTGTCCTGCGGATCGGTCTCCACCACGTCCGCGGGCACGGTGAGCGTCACGGCGTTGGTCACCGCAGGCATCGACTCGGCCTGGATCATGTCGACGGTCGCCGTCACGGTGAAGGTCACGACACCGCCCGCGAGCACGTCGACCGACTCGGCAAGGTCGCCGATGCCGCCGGGATTGGCGCACGACGACCCGCTCGTGGCCGCGCACGTCCAGGTGACGCCGGTCAGGGCCGACGGGAAGACATCGGTCACCGTCACCCCCAGCGCATCCGCGGGCCCCTGGTTGGCGACCTCGATCGTGTAGGTCACGGCGTTGCCGGGCACGGTGAAGACGACGCCCCCGTCCTTGTCGACCGAGAGATCGACGCCGGTCGACCGGTTGAACCAGACACGGTTCGCTCCGCCGAGGAAGTCGACGTTCGCCACGAACGCATCCAGCGTCTGATCGCCGTCGAAATCGCCCAGCGCGGCGGCCGCGCTGTCCTGCGACCCGACGGCCTGGCCGCTGTCGCTGAACTGTCCGCTGCCGTCGTTCACGAAGACACGGTTCTCCGGCAGCCCGCCCTGGTCGTACCGGGTGAGCAGCGCGTCCAGGTCGCCGTCGGCATCGATGTCGCCGAGCGCGACGTCGCTGCTGAACGCCGATCCGAGGGTCTGTCCATTGCTCGAGAACCCGCCCGCGCCGTTGTTCAGCAGCACCACATCGGGCGAGGCCAGGCTCTGGTTCGCGAAGAAGATGTCCAGGTCGCGATCGCCGTCCAAGTCGCCCAGCTCGACGCCGGAGAACCCCTGTCCGAGCCCCGGCCCGCTCTGGGTGAAACCGCCCGTGCCGTCGTTGAGCCAGACGCGGCTCGGTTGCGACAGCGCGGCGGTCACGGCGTCGAGGTCGCCGTCGCCGTCGAGATCCCCCAGGTCCACGTCCTGGTGCGACGAGGTGCCGAGCGCCTGGCCGCTGTCGCCGAAATTGCCGGCGCCGTCGTTGATCAGCAGCGTGTTGGCGCCCCCGTTGTTGGCCAAAAGCGCGTCGAGGTCGCCGTCGCCGTCCACGTCGCCGAGCGCCACGGCCTGCGTGCCATGCGAGCCGAGATCCTGCGCGCTCTGGCTGAAGTTGCCGCTGCCGTCGTTGAGCCAGAGGCGGTTCGTCGTGAAGCCGTTGGCGAACAGTGCATCGAGGTCGCCGTCGCCGTCCGCATCGCCGAGCGCGACGTCGCGGCTGTAGGAACCGTCCAGGGTCAGACCGGCCGCCAGGTTCCCGTCGCCGTCGTTGAGCCACACCTGAGACGGGGGCGGATCGCCGGGCGCGGCGCTGTTGGCGACGACCGCATCGAGGTCACCGTCGCCGTCCACGTCGCCCACGGCCACACCGGTGCTAAAGCTCGCGCCGAGCGCCTGTCCGCTGTCGCTGAATTCTCCCGAGCTGTTCTGCGGCGCGACCCGGAAGCGCCACACCTCCGGCGTGTCGTGCGGCACGGGGACGCGCGATTGCGGCAGCGCCGTGATCCCGCTCGTCGCCGTGACCTCGACCCGCTCGCCCGGATGGAACGGCAGCGCCGGATCGGCGGACACCACCATGCCGCTGACGTTCAGCGCATCGCCGTCAGCAGTGCGCAGGCGCCCCGTCTGCGCGCCGTGCACGACGAAGCTCTGGTCCGTCACGGTGGCAGGATCGATCACTGCGGCGAACGTCGCGCTGACGTCGGACGACGCCGGCACGTCGTGGCGGTTCGGCTCCGGATCAAACGTGTCGATCAGCAGCGCCGCCGTGCCCTCGAACGCCGCCGCGGCCGTCGGCAGGCCGCACGGTGCGCCCAGCGTCACCGTGAAGTTGCTGAGGATCGTCCCGAGGTCGTCCGCACCGACGACGCCGTCGGGCTGACCGCTGCCCGCGAAATCGCCCCGGCTGAAATCACCCGGGTCCACGACCTGCGTGAAGTTGCTGAGCACGATCTGCAGGTCGTCCGATCCGACACTGAAGCCTCCCTGGTCGACATCGGCGATGACCACGTTCGTGCAGAACGCGAAGCTGCCGCCCGCGCCGCCGTCACCGGACGGGTAGCTGCTGATCCCGTCGGTCCAGTCGCCGTCGAGCAGGTTGCCCGCCGCATCGGTGATCGCATCCGAGAGCGTGAGATGGACGGCCGCCGTCTCGAGCGGGGCCGGCAGGGTCCAGGTCGCGACGTGCCCGGTCGCGTCGTAGGCGAGCGTGCCGCCGGGCAACGGGCTCCCGTCGGCGGCCACGGAAAGATGCGCGTCGCTGACCACGACGTCTTCGCTGAACGCGATGACGACCTGGTCGAGGCCGACGTACGGCACGGCATCGAACTGCGCCGCGGAGCCGGTTTCGATGGCGTAGTCGGCCAGCGTCCAGCCGCTGCCGCGCAGCGCCAGGCCGGTCACCTGCGGCGGCGTCTGATCGGCGGGCGGCGCGCCGTTGATGAAGACACGATTGCCGAGTTCAGGAAACGAAAGCGCGACGTTGCCCACGAACGCGTCCAGGTCGCCGTCCCCGTCCACGTCACCCAGCGCCACCCGACGAGTGGCGTGATCGCCCAGGCTCTGCGCGCTGTCCGTGAAGTTGCCGCTGCCGTCGTTGAGGAACACCCGGTCCCCTTCACCCCCGTTGCCGACGAACGCGTCCAGGTCGGCGTCGCCGTCCACGTCACCCAGCGACACGGCGGTGCTCAAGTGGTCGCCCAGGGCCTGGCCGCTGTCACTGAAGTTACCGCTCCCGTCGTTGAGCCAGATTCGATCGGGCTGCCCCCCGAACGGGTGGTTGTTCGCCACGAACGCGTCCATGTCGCCGTCATCGTCGACGTCCCCCAGGTCCACCCCGCGCGTAAAGCCGGTGCCCAGGGCCTGCCCGCTGTCGCTGAAGCTCCCGGTGCCGTCATTGAGCCAGACGGTATTGGGACGAACGGCGGCCAGGCCGCCGCGACCGAAGAACACGTCAAGGTCGCCGTCCCCGTCCACGTCGGCGAGATCGGCGTCGTAGGTGAAACCCTCGAGAGTCGTCGCGCCTTCAGTAAAGCCTGCCGAACCGTCGTTCAGCCACACCCGGCCGCCGCCGAAATCGCCGTTCACCAACGCGTCGAGATCGCCGTCGCCGTCGAGGTCGCCCAGCGTGGCGCCCTTGCTTTCGTGGTCGCCGAGGCTCTGGCCGCTTCGGGTGAACACGCCACTGCCGTCGTTCAGCCAGATTCGGTCGGGTTGGTCGAAGTTCGCGATGAACGCGTCCAGATCGCCATCGCCGTCCAGGTCACCCAGCCCGACGCCGCGCGCGTTATGGTCGCCCAGCAATTGACCGCTGTCGCTGAACATGCCGGCGCCGTCGTTGAGCCAGAGCGCGTTCGGCGATCCGTCACCGACGTTGGCGACCAGCGCGTCGAGGTCGCCGTCACCGTCGACGTCACCCAGGTCGACGTCGCGGGTGGACCCGTCGCCGAGGCTCTGACCATTGTCGGTAAACAAGCCGTCGCCCCCGGTCGCCGCGGTCTGGAACTGCCAGACCTGCGGCAGCGGCGCGCCGCCCGGGCCCCGCCCGCCGGGCAGGTTGTCGATGGCGTCCGTCGCGGTCACCGACACCCACTGCCCCGGGAAGAAATCGTCCGACGGATCGAGCGTGACGGTGGCCTGGTTGACTGAAAGCGCATCGCCCTGGCTCGTCAGCAGCCGGCCGGACTGCGCCGCGTGCACGACGAACGACTGGTCGGTGACCGTCGCCGCGTCCACGTCGCCGGTGAACGTTGCGGTGACGTCCGTGGACACCGCGACGGACGGGCTGTTCGCCGCGGGCGCGAGCGACTGCAGCGTCGCGGCCAGGAGCCACCGCGACTCGAGACGCTCCATCGAGACGACTCTTGCCAATGCCCGTGCCGAGGCGCGCGCGGAAGCAGACTGGTAACGACGCCGCCGCCGGATCGCGTTTCGTCGCGTTCGTAGAGCCATTGGATCCCACACTCCTTGCTTGAGTCGAGACGCCCGAAATCGGTCGATCAGCACGGGGCGCCGCCTCCGTGTCCGAGAAAGGTTGTGACCAAGCCCGCTCCCTTCCCGGAGGCGATGCCTGAACTCCCTGGCGGCCGCCCACCATTCGAGTCGGCCACCGGAAACCATTTATGGAACAGAGTTTAACGAATCGCCGCGATCAGGTCAACCCGTTCGCGATCGCGCAGGAAGTCCTGCCACGGCGTCCGGCGCCCGTGGACGCGCGAACCGCCCACCTCCGGGGCCGCCATCCAGACCACCGGTGCGGTCCCGGCGTCACGCGGCGCCAGGGGCATCCAGGCGGGCGCCAGGGCCGGAGAGGATGTCGTGGCGTAGACCCCCGTGTCGAACCCCGCCACCCCCAGATCCTCGTTGGCTTGCTCACGGGATCTCGTTCCACTCAGGTGGGGTCGGGCCGTTCACATTCTTCGCGCGCGGCGGCCGCCGGTCAAGCTTCGACGAAGGATCTCGAAGCGCATCGGTGCGAACGGCACGGCGATCAGGGATCGATCCCGAGGAAGTTCGCGAGGAGACGCGGCCCCTCCTCGGTCAGAAAGCTTTCCGGGTGGAACTGCGCGCCTTCGAGCGGCGCGTCGCCGCCATCGAGGGCGCCGGGCCGGGCGCGAAGGCCCATGATCTCGCCTTCCTCGGTCCAGGCGGAGACCTCGAATCGCTCGTGGTCGAACGAGTCCTTGAGAATCACGAGGCTGTGGTAGCGCGTCGCAGCGAAGGGATTGTTCAGGCCCTCGTAGATCGTGCGTCCGTCGTGGTGAATCAGTGATGTCTTGCCGTGCATGATCCGATCGTTGCGATCGACGGTCATCGCGTGGACGTGGCCGATGCACTGGTGACCGAGACAGACGCCGAGCAGCGGCACGCGGCCCGCGAAGGCGCGGACGATCTCGGGGCTGACACCGGCCTCGCGCGGCGTGCACGGCCCGGGGGAGATGATCACGTGATCGGGCGCCAGGGCTACGGCCTGCTCCGCGGTGATCTTGTCATTGCGGACGACGCGCAGGTCCAGGCCGCGATCCATCTCGCCGATGCGCTGCACCAGGTTGTAGGTGAAGCTGTCGTAGTTGTCGATCAGCAGGATCACGAGCGCTTTTTCTTCTTCTGCTTCTTGAAAGGGTTCAGCCCGCTCACGCCGTCCTTCAGACCGTCGAGCACGCCGCGCTTCGGCCGGCCAACCTGCTGCGGCTCGACCGGCTCTGCGGTCGGCGCGGGTCCGTACGACTCGAACTGCTGCGAGGAATAGGCGCTGCGGCGCACGACCTTCTGCGTACAGCCGACGAACAGGATCGCGCCCACCACGAGCGCAAGCCCCGCGACGCGGCCGCCGCGGCCCCGTGCCGTGATCTGTCGATCACGTTTCACCATGGACTTTGAACCATTCAACATCAGCCGATCACGACGTTCACCAGCCTGCCGGGCACCACGACGACCTTGCGCACGGTCCTGCCCTCGATCGCCCGCGCCACCGCGTCGTCTTCGAGCGCCGCACGCTCGAGCGCGGACTGATCGGCGTCGGCCGCCACCCGGATGCGTCCCCGCAGCTTGCCGTTGACCTGGACCGGCACTTCGATCAGCTCCTCGACCAGCAGCGCCTCATCGTAGGACGGCCATGCTGTCCAGGCCAGCGAATCGGCGTGCCCGATGCGCTGCCAGAGCTCCTCGCACACGTGCGGGGCCATCGGAGCAAGCAGCAGCAACATCGTCTCGGCGACTTCGCGCGGCACCGCCGGCAGCGCGACCAGGGCGTTGTTCAGCTCGATCAGGGCGGCGATCGCCGTGTTGAAGCTGAGCCGGTCCATGTCATCGGTGACGCGCTTGATCGTGCGATGAAGCAGGCGCTTGAGTTCCTGGGCCGCCGGCGCGTCGTCCACCAGCAGCTTGCCGTCGTCGTCGACGTAGTTGCGCCACACGCGCTGCAGGAACCGGTGGACGCCGACGATGTCCTGCGTGCGCCAGGGCTTGGACTGGTCGAGCGGTCCCAGGTACATCTCGTAAAGACGCAGCGAGTCGCACCCGTACTGAGCGCACATCTCCTCGGGCCCGACCGCGTTCTTCAGCGACTTGCCCATCTTGCCGAATTCGCGGGTGACCTCGGCGTCGCCGTGGAAGAACGCATCGCCGCGCTGCTCGACCTGCTCCGCCGGCACGTAGGTGCCGCGCTCGTCGGTGTACGCCGCGGCCTGGATGTAGCCCTGGTTGAACAGGCGGCCGAACGGCTCGGGCGTCGAGACGTGCCCGAGGTCGTAGAGGACCTTGTGCCAGAATCGGGCGTAGAGCAGGTGCAGGACCGCATGCTCGGCGCCGCCCACGTACAGGTCGACGCCGCCGTGACCGTCCGGACCGGTGGCGCTGCCGCCTGCGGACGCGCTCATCCAGTAGCGCTCGATCTTCGGATCGACGAAGCACTCGTCGTTGCCGGGATCGCAGAAGCGCAGGTAGTACCAGCACGAGCCGGCCCACTGGGGCATCGTGTTCAGCTCGCGCTCGTAGCGCACGCCGTCGCGCTCGACGAAGCGCCAGTCGTCCGGCGCGCGCGACAGCGGCGGCCGGGGCTCACCGTCACCCGCGTCCGGGTGCGGCTTGAAATCCTGCATTGGCGGCAGCTCGACCGGAAGCTCCGACTCGTCGAGCGCGACGACCTCGCCGTCGGGCCCGTGCAGGACCGGGAACGGCTCGCCCCAGTAGCGCTGACGGCTGAACAGCCAGTCGCGAAGCTTGTACTGAACCTGGGCGCGGCCCAGCTCGCGCGTCTCGAGCCATTCGGCGATGCACTGCTTGGCGTGCGGCGTCTCGAGCTGGTCCAGACTGAGGTCCTCGTGCTGCGAGTTGATCGAGACCCCCTCGCCCGCGAAGGCGGCCCCGGCGCCGCGCGGGTTCTCCTGGTACGCGGCGAGGTCGATGCTATGCCCGGCGAGCCAGTCGCCGTCCGGTGCCACGACCGCGCGCATCGGCAGGTCGAACTTCGCGGCGAACTCGAAGTCGCGCTGATCATGCGCCGGCACCGCCATGATCGCGCCGGTGCCGTAGCCCATGAGCACGTAGTCGGCGATCCATACGGGAATCGAGGCGCCGTTGGTCGGGTTGACGGCGTGCGCACCGGTGAACACGCCCGTCTTCGAGGCGGCGCCGTCCGTCTCGGCCATGCGGTCGACGTCGCTGCGCGCTTCCGCCTGACGCTGGTACGCCTCGACGTCGGCGCGCTGCGCGTCGGTCGTGATCCGGCCGACGAGCGGATGCTCGGGCGCCAGGACCATGTACGTGGCGCCGAAGAGCGTATCCGGCCGCGTCGTGAAGACCTGGATGACCTCGTCGGTGCCTTCGAGCACGAAGTCGACCATCGCCCCGCGGCTGCGGCCGATCCAGTTGCGCTGCATGATCCTGATCGGCTCGGGCCAGTCGACGAGAGCGAGGTCGGCGAGCAGCCGGTCGCAGTACGCGGTGATCCGGAGCATCCACTGGCGCAGCGGTCGCTTCTCGACGGGGTGGTTGCCGCGCTCCGAGCGGCCGTCGTTGGTGACCTCCTCGTTGGCGAGCACCGTGCCGAGCGCCGGGCACCAGTTGACCGGCACCTCGTCGCGGAACGCGAGGCGCAGGCCGTCGAGTACGTCGGCCTGCTCGCGCTCGTCAAGCTCGTGCCACTTGCGCACGCCGGCCGGCGTGCCGCCGAGCGCGTCCATCGCGCCCGACGCCGCGACCGGAACCGGCGCGCCGTCGAAGCCGACGTCGTATTCGCCGTTTTCGAGCAGCGTGCGCAGCTCGGTGATCGGTCGGGCCTTCTGCTGCGCCGGGTCGTACCAGCTGTGGTACATCTGGAGGAAGATCCACTGTGTCCAGCGGTAGTAGCCGGGCTCCGTCGTCGCGACGCAGCGATCCCAGTCGTAGCTCAGCCCGAGCTGACGCAACTGTCGCGTCATCGTCTCGATGTTGTTCCGGGTCGTTTCCGCCGGATGGACGCCGGTCTCGACCGCATACTGCTCGGCCGGAAGGCCGAAGGCGTCGTAGCCCATCGGGTGCAGCACCGCGTCACCGTGCATCCGGCGATAGCGGCTCACGATGTCGGTGGCGATGTAGCCCAGCGGGTGCCCGACGTGCAGCCCGACCCCCGAGGGGTAGGGAAACATGTCCAGCACGTAGCACTTGCGACGACCCGGATCAAAGTCGCAGTCGCCAGGGTTGGGCACCGCGAACGTCCGATGCGCCTGCCAGTGGTCCTGCCACTTGCGCTCGATCGCCTGGAAGTCGTATTTCATGGCCGTTGCAACCGATGCGCGCCGTTCGGCGCGCCAATCACCCCTCCATCGCCGAAGGTCGAAGGAGCCTCGCTAGAAGGTCAGCATCAGCCCCAGGTAGAGCATCATGCCGTCCCAGCCCGGATTCCGGTTCGAGCCGCGCATCCGGGCATTGGACATGTGCACGTACCGGGCCCCGCCCATCAGCTTGAGCCGATCGTTCAGGTCGATCGTGGCGCCGAGGCCGGCGGAAAGCACGAAGTTGAAGTGGGTGCCCTCGTCCGGAATGCTCAGCGTCGACTGCATGATGCCCGCGCCGCCGTCGAAGTAGAGCGACCAGCCCGGCTCGCCGGCGAAGTGCCACCGAAACAGCACCTCGAGATCGCCGAAGCCCGCGTCCTGCCGGCTGTCGTCATACACCTTCGCGTAGCCGCCGGTCAGCTCGGCGTTGATGGCCACGTTGTCGAGGAAGTAGTAACCGAACGCGACCCGGCCGTCGTACAGATCGGCATCGTCGTCGGCGAAACGCGCCGACGCGATCGCATAGCCGACCCAGCTGCCGGCATCGAAGGCGCCGGCTGCCTCGGGCGCCTCCTGCTCGACCACGGTCGAAGCCGAGAGGTTCGACAGCGCCACCGCCAGATCGATCTGTTCGTCCGCCATGGTGGGCGCGGTCAGGCCGAGGCCGATCAGGATGCTGATTGCAAGTCGTGTCATCTCTGGCTTCCGTGAAACTTCCCGGGTGAGTGCAGTGCGAACCGGAAGTTATACGATCGACCCTGCATCCGGGCAAGACGGGCGCCGGACGCCCGGAGCCTGGACGTTCCGTCGAACGGCCCCGGTTGGCGACAGGTTTTGCACCGCGTCTCGACAGCTTCGGGATCCCGCTGGAATTCGCATGCGATGCGCCGGACAATACCGACATGACGAGCACCACCTCACGGACGAGATACGAACCTCAACGGACTGAACTCGCTCAGCTGTTCGAAAAGCTGCCGCCGCAGGCCCTCGAGGCGGAGATGGCCCTGCTGGGATCGATGATCCTCGACTGGCAGGTCATCGGCGACGTCGTGCAACTGGTGCGCAGCGCCGACGACTTCGCCGACCCGCGGCACGGCTCGATCTTCCAGACGCTGATCGACCTCTACGACCAGAGCCAGTCGATCGACCTCGTCCAGCTCAAGCAGCGCCTCGACGACCTGTCTCTGCTCGATCAGATCGGCGGCGTCGAGTTCCTCGTTGAAATCGCCGAGTCGGTCCCCCACGCCGCCAGTGCGCCCTACTACGCTGAGATCGTGCGCGACAAGGCGCTGATCCGGCGCCTCATCGACACCGCCGGCAAGATCCTGCAGGAGGCGCATACCAGCGCCGAAGGGGCGGCGGACCAGCTCGACGCGGCGGAAAAGGCGATCTTCCTTCTGCGCGATGCCGACGTCGGCGGCGACGCGGCCCGGCTCAACGACCTGCTCCAGGAGCTCTACGCCCAGCTCGAGTCGCGCGAAGGGCAGTTCCTCACCGGCCTGGACACGGGCTTCACTCAGCTCAACGAGATGACCAGCGGGCTCCAGGAGGGCGAGATGATCATCGTCGCGGGCCGGCCCAGCATGGGCAAGACCGCTTTCAGCCTCAACCTCGCCGAGCACATGGCGGTGACCGGCAAGCTGCCGGTCGCGTTCTACAGCCTGGAGATGAGCAAGCAGCAGCTCGCGCAGCGTCTTCTCTGCTCGTGCAGCGGCGTCGACTCGCACAAGCTGCGCCGCAACATGCTCGGCGCCGACGACTTCGCGCATCTCGCCAAGACGATGGGTCAGCTGAGCGACTGCCCGCTCTACATTGACGACACGCCGGGCCTCTCGCTGCTCGCCCTGCGCGCCAAGGCCCGTCGGATGAAGTCGCGCCTCGGCCTGAAGGCCGTGTTCGTCGACTACCTGCAGCTGATGAGCGCGCCGGGCAGCGAGTCGCGCCAGCAGGAGGTCTCGGTGATGTCACGGGGCATCAAGGCCCTCGCCCGCGAGCTGGGCGTGCCGGTCGTCTGCCTCAGCCAGCTCAACCGCAGCCCGGAGGGGCGCGAGGACCACCGGCCGCGCATGAGCGACCTGCGCGAGTCGGGCAGCATCGAGCAGGACGCCGACGTCGTCATGATGCTGCACCGGGAGGAGTACTACCACGCGAGCAACCCGGACTGGGCGCAGGAGAACCCGGACAAGGTCGGCACCGCCGAGGTCATTCTCTCGAAACAGCGCAACGGCCCCACCGGCACGGTGCACCTGCAGTTCAACGCCGCGAGCACCCGCTTCAACAACCTCGCGCCGCAAAGCATGGCCCAGCCGCCGTTCTGAGAAGGTCGGAAGGTCAAACGTCAAAGGTCGAAGGTCGGCAGCGTGCGTCCCCGAGGCCACGCGCGCCGACGCTCTTGCGACTTTCGACCTTCGACCTTCGACCCCCCTCAGCCCAGCACGCCGCGGACCGCTTCCACGACGCGGTCGTGGATGGGGCCGTTCGTGGCGATGATGCCGGCGTTCGCTTCCAGGCGGCGGCCATGGTTGAAGTCGAGGTCGCGGCCGTGGACGTCGGTGACGCGCCCCCCCGCCTCGGTCACCGTGATCATGCCGGCGGCATGGTCCCAGATGCACTCGCGATAGTCCTTGCGGGTGGGCAGGCGAAGGTAGATCTGTGCCTCGCCCCGGGCGACGGTCGCGTACTTGGCCTGGCTGTCCATGCGGACGGACGACTCGGTGATGCCCAGGGCCCTCGCCACCGCCGCGGCGTCGTCATGGCTGGAGTGGCCGGACTCGACGGACTCGCAGAATCGGGCGTCCTCGGTGCGCCGCACCTCGCTGACCCGGATCGAACGGCCTTCGCCGTCATCCGTCATCGACCAGAGGTGCGTGCCGTCGCCGAGGGCGGCGGCCATGATCAGACCGGCCCCGCCGGTCTCGGCCATCCCCCCGCCGGGATCGAGGTTGGGGCATCCGAGCACGCCCATGACCACCCGGCCCGACTCGATCAGGGCCAGGGCGACAGCGTACTGCCCGCCCCGGAGAAAGCCCTTGGTGCCGTCGATCGGGTCGACGGTCCAGTAGCGGTCGCCCTCCGCGCGGCTCAGGCCGCAGCGGTCGATCAGGTCGAGCACCTTCGATTCGGCCGGCGCCTCGCCGTCCAGGCCCGTGGCGACGTGCTCGACGATCGCCGCCCGCATCGCCGCCTGGTCGTCCTCGCGCAATTCGCCGGCCTGCTCCTCACCGACGACCGTGTCGTCCGGGAACGCGCCGGCGAGCACCGACGCCACCACGGCCTGCGACGCGAAATCGGCGACCGTGACCGGGCTGCGGTCGCGCTTCTCGAGCGTCTCGGCCGTGACGAGGTTCGCCTGCACCCCCCGGCAGACGCGAGAGGCCGCCCGGACGGCGGCAATGGCGGTGTCGCGTTCACGTTCGTATGGCATGTCGGCATTCCTACCCTGCGGGCCCATTCCCGCGCGTGGCCCATCGTAGCGGGTCGGCGCGGCGGGTCGAAGGTCGGAAGGTCGGGAGGTCAGAAGGCAGCGACGCTGCGAAAGGAGGGCCGCAGGCGGCCCACCGCTTTCGGACGCGCGGCCGCCGACGAAGCCGTGCCGCGTACTGCCCGTCGGGTGGCAACGGGACCCCATGCCATTCGACCCGCGGGCTTACGCCGCGCGGTTCGCCGATCGGCCTGGATTCCGGAGCAGTGCGCCGCTCGCTCCCCGCCCGCTCCCCGCTCCCCGCTCCGCAGGACAAAAAAACAACCGGCCGGTCCCAGGGGAAGGACCGGCCGGTCTTGGGTCTTGGTTACCTCGGCCACCTCGGGGCGGCTGAGGGTTTGGGGTGTCGGCTTAGAAGAACAGCTGAATCTGAGCCCGAACGACCACCTGGTCCTCGCCATCGGGGTCGTCGGCCTGGAGACCGATCTGGGTCGAAGCCGCCGGAACGGCGTCGAGGGCCCACATCAGGTCGACCGTGATCTTCGCATTGTGCTTCGCCATGTAGTAGTTGGCGCCGACGGTAACGATGCTCAACTCGTCGTATGCGGAACTGCCGAAGCCGAGCGCATCGTCGAAGTCGAGGTACTCGTAGCGGACGAACGGCTCCCAGTCGGTGTTGGGAATCATGTAGCCGCCCTGGATGACCGCACCGTACAGGTCGTATTCGCTGGCGACCACGGAGTCCTCGTCTTCGAGGTCGGTGTGGTGGCCGACGACCGCACCATACAGGTTCCAGCCGCTGCACTCCATGGAGCCGTCGATCGTCCAGCTGAAGAAGTTGTTGTTGTACGCCGAGTCACCGGTCTCGCCCACTTCCCAGTGGATGGCGGCACCGATGAACGCCGCAGTGTCCTCGCCGCCCCAGGCGGCGAAGTCGGCCATCTGGTCCCAGTCGCCCATCAGCTTGACGTCGACGCGGGCCGTGATGGCGAAGTCCGACCGGTCACGATCGAACAGCTTGCCGCTGCTCGAGACGGATACAAGATCGGACAACGTCGAAATGAGATCGGGATCGTCCACGATGGGGAGGCCGTCCTCATCCGCATCGATCTGCGAGAAACCGGACTGGGTGAACGGATTGACGGCCGTCGAGCCGTCACCCGACCTGAAGCCGTCGTTGATCATGACGTGCAGGTTGACCGGGGCGTTGAACACCACGTCGCCGGCAATCATCACGCCCACGCCCTGGCCGACGCCCATCGTGAAGAACTCGTTCATGTACGAGCGATCGACAGCCTGGAGGTTCCAGGGCTGCGTGATCTCTTCACGAAGGAACGGGATCTTGTCCTCGCCGATCCATGCCGTGACACCGTCCATCAGCTCGTAGCTGATCGTCATCCAGTCACCGAGGACGGAGTTGTCGTTGAAATCGACGACGAATTCGATCACGTACTGGAGACGCGGGTCGGCAATGTGGCCGGAGAAGATGATCTTCGCCCGGGGGATTTCCATGCCGAACTCGCCTTCGTCGTCCACGACCCCGTCGCTCAGGGCGGAGGCGACGAAGTCTTCGAGGTCGCCAAACTCACCGGCGATCTCCGAGATCTCGTCTTCGCTGAGCGATTCGCGATCCTGGAAGCTGGCCACGTAACGCATCTGCAGCAGCCCCTGAATCTTCAGGAGGAAACCGCCGTCGTCAGAGGCGAGAAAGAACGACTCGCCGTTGTGGCCCGCGGTCGCGCCGCCTTCCATCAGGCTGGCACGCGTTTCCGCGTCCGCGAGCACATCGCGGATAAGGGTTTTGACCTCTTCGGCACGGCGCTGGTCAAGCCAGTCACCGTCCTGCGAGGCCTTGAGTTCGGCCAATTGAGCTTTGACCGAATCGAGTTCTGCTCGGAGGTCGTCGCTAGTGGGCGCGTCGGCGTGTGCCACGCCGGCCATGCCCAAAAGCAGGCTGCCGCCGAGGGCCAACAGATGTCTGCTTCTCATGGAACATCTCTCCTTGTCAAGAGTGTTGAGAGCCTCTGGGTGCCCCTAGGCCACAACGAGTGACCGTCACCCAAGCCTCGGCCAACGCAGCCGAAGCCGGACCGGCGCCAACGCGACGCCCAAGAATTCCTTTACCAATGGAAACCAGCTGGTACATCCGTGAAAAAAACCGGTCGTTGAAAGTTCTCTGATATAGGTCCTGGCCCGCTGACTGAAATCCCGTCGTCAACCGGGTCACGCCCAAAGGCGAAACCCGATACAGGGCGGACATTATGCCAACCGGGTGCGCTCCGTCAAGCCGCCATGGCTGCATGTGGGCGGTTTCGGGAAAAAAATTTCGTTTTCAGAGCAGCCGCCCCTATTATCGTTCCTGCCTTCAGGGATGTGTGAATTTTTTGTTTGGGCCGATCCGGCCGGTTCCAGGACGCCGCCGCCCCGCCCATCGAGGCCGATCGGTCCCCTGCGGGGTCCCCAACGGGTTTCAGCGGGAAACAGACCCCGAATCAGACCAGGTCCGCGCCAATGGATTATCGGACGACGATGCCTCGAAGCCGCGTTCAGCTGGCTCTCGATGCCATCTTGACCCGCTCGAGGAAGTGCCGCATGACGATCGGGAGAAGCCGGTTCAGGTCCGGAAGCAGCTTGTCCTTGGTCGTCAGCGTGCCGTGCACGAGCGCGTAGGTCGGCACGTGGACCTGCTCGTCGATCCGGTTCACCGTCACGCTCTGCTCGAGCGAAAGGTGGTAGGTGAAGCTGACCATCTCGGGGTAGTCCGGCTCGGTCTGCGTCAGGATGACCAGGCGAAGCACGGGGCCGCCGGTCCCTTCGGAGGGGAGAATGCCCGAGTCGGCGAGCGCTTCGACCATGCGGCCGTGGACCGTCGCGGACTTCAGCCCCACCTCGTCGAGCACCCGGGAAAGGGCCTGGACCTTGATCTCGACCTCCTCGAGATCGCGCAGGGAACGGATTTCGCTCGAGAGCTTGGTCGCCGGCTTGATCGGGGCCGCGGCCACCCAGGTGGCCGACGCGATCAGCAGCGCCGCCAGCACCGATGCAACCAGGTTGCGAATCTTCATGTGGATGTGGCCTCCTGTGTGAACCTCGTTCATTATCGCCGGTTCGCCGGGCCGAATCCATGCGCATCGCCACGACAGAGGCTCAGGGGTCCACGATCGGGTCGTCGTCTTCGACCGGC
This sequence comes from Phycisphaeraceae bacterium, assembly GCA_002686995.1. Taxonomy (GTDB): domain Bacteria; phylum Planctomycetota; class Phycisphaerae; order Phycisphaerales; family Phycisphaeraceae; genus NYZC01. The sequence continues at coordinate 16,505 of NYZC01000181.1, forward strand.
CGGCCCATCCGGATGCTCTTGAGCCGGTCGTTGCGGCGCTGGGCGCGGCGCTCGACCGCCTCCCTGACCTCCGCGCTGGGCCATTCGTATTCGACCTCGCCCGTCTCCGGATCCGTCCAGTCCCGCGCCCGCTCCTCCCGCTCGGACCGGCGTTGCCGATCTTCCTCGGATCGCTGTCGCAGGCTGATTTCCCCTGCGATCCGGTCCTGGACCACCTCGATCTCGTACCGGCGCACAAGTTCGAGCGTCGCCAGGAAAAGTCCGATCATCTCGGTTCGATTCTCGCGCCCCACGAAAATCTCCTGGAGCGTCATGGGCCCGTCGCGGCGAATGCGATCGAGAATGTCCTCGGCGTGCAGGGCGATCGGCGTGTCGTCGTTGACGACCTCGTGCCCCGCGCGGCCCTGCCCGATCGAGTCGAGGATGTTCGCGAAGGCCTCGCAGAGATCCAGGACGTGCACGTCCTCGAGATCGATCTCGACCGGCGCGGCCCCGTTCTCCTCGGCGCCGTCCTCCCGGACGCGCCCGGGACGAAGCGGATATCGGTCCCGCCAGTGGCGACGGCGCTCGTCGAGATCGAAGGCCGCATCCTTATATCGCTTGTAGGCCAGAAGCTGCTGCACCAGCTCGTATCGCGGGTCGAGCTGCGCCGCGGCCTCCTCCGAAGCGTCCTCGGGCACCGGCGCCCGGGGCATGAGCATGGCGCTCTTGATCTCGAGCAGCGTGGCCGCCATGACGAGGAACTCGCCGGCGAGGTTCACGTCGATGTGCCGGATGAGCTCGAGGTGCCGCAGGTACTGGTCCGTGAGCTCGGCGATGGGAATGTCGTGCAGGTCGATCTCGTGACGTCGCACGAGCAGAAGCAGCAGATCGAGCGGACCGCTGTAGGCATCGAGTTCGACGCGGTAATCAGGCACGGGGAAAGTTTCCGGGGTGCGCGCGTGAGTGTCAAGGAATCGGGTTCCGGGTTCCGGGTTCCGGGTTCCGGGTTCCGGGGCGCGCAGTCGCGCTGCATCTCGTATCGGGTTGCGGCGCATCAGACCCGTGGGCTGACGCCCGCGGTACGCCACCCGTTCTGCGAACCGCGCGGCGTCAGCCCTCACCCTTACCCACATTTTTGCCCCCCGGTGTCGAACAGTTCAGCGCCTCGAACCATGATGCTGAT
>NYZC01000182.1 GCA_002686995.1 Phycisphaeraceae bacterium
CCAGGCGGCCGGCCAGATCACGGTCCTGGAAAAGGACTACGACAATCGCTGGCCCGTCTCCCAGGTGCCGATCGCCTCCTCGATCGAGAGCGAGCCGGACCTGCCGCTGTTCGCCGACCATGCCGCACACGGCACGCCCCCTCAGTCCCTGCCCGATCAGTGGTTCTACATCGGTCACTTCACCGGCGGAGGCGGCTTCGCCTGGGTGTCGCAGTGGTACAAGGCTGGCGCGGCCGAGCAGGCATTCGGCCCGCTCGCCGGCTCCAATCATGTCTTCGTCGACGGCTCCGCCCTCTGGGCCCCCGCCGAAACGCTGGTGTACACGTGGGAGTGGACGACGGGCGGATGGTGGAAACCCAGGCGGTGATCTTCCCGATGAGGCGTCGAGGTGGAGATTGAACCGGAGTCCAGCCGAAGTGGCCACACTTCGGGTTCCGGGTATGGGACGGAATCCGAAGTCTGGCGACTTCGGCTACCTCGCATCGACCAGAAAAACCCGATCCACCCACACCCCGGCCTGGTCCCCGTACGCGCCTTGCCCGTTCGGGCGCAACCAGATCGTCGAGCCGTGGCCGAGATTGTGGACGCCGAGATCGAACGTCTTGTAATCGCTGTCCACGATCGCCGGAAAACTGCCCGTAATCCGTCTGACGTCCTTCACGGCCTGATCGGGCGCGTCGCGAAGATCGATGCCCATCGTCGTGCCGGACTGATCGCCCGCGCGGGTACCCAGCGCCTGCGCGCGCGCGACCACGTGCACGCGCCACTTCCCCGCGAGCCGCTCGGGAACCCGTGCGCGCACCTGCAGTGATTTCAGCTTGCCGACCAGCTTCGCCGCCTTGCCGTTCGACGCCTTCGGATCCTCGACCACCGACACGAGCGCGGGATCGAGCACGGCCTCGAACTGGTGCTCCTGGATGTCTTCCCATTCATAGGCCGCGAGGTCCGCGCACTGCTCCGGCACGCGGCCGGTCCGCGGCGGGAACGTCTCGCGCTTCAGCTTGACGTATTCCGACAGCGGGCGCCACGGGCGGTAAGTGTTCACATTGAACTCGTTGCGCGCCATGCGCTCGACGAGCGCGTACGGGTCGTCCGGGCCGTGAAACGGCTTGCCCGTGCGCCGCGAGGCGTCCAGAAGCTCGCGGAATCGATCCAGCCAGACCATCTCGAGGCCGAGTCGGGCGCGGCGCACGCGAAACGACAGCGTCTCGTCGTCCTTCACCGCCTCGAGGGCGCGCTCGAACCGCTCGGTCGCCTCGTTCAGGTCGTCGAGCGTCAGCCAGCCGCGCGTCGTCGTCGCGTAGCAGCTCAGGAACCTGCCTCCGTCGCGCCGGATCGCGTCGTTCATCCGGTCGATGTGGGTGCGCAGCATTGGCGCGGCCGGCCCGTAGTACGCCGCCAGGAACTCGTCGGCCAGCTTCTGCTCGTCCTTCGTCGGATCCCACATGAGCTGGGCATTGACGTAATAGCGCATTCGCAGGAAGTCGCCGGCCTCGCCGAAGAAGCTCTGCACGAGCATGCCGCTCACGCCCGCGCGGTGATAGGCGTGGATGCTCCCGGCCTGGACGAAGTAGTTCGGGTGCGGCTTGGTGAACTGGCGGAAGTTGGTGTTGTAGTCCCAGACCCACAGGTGCGGCGCGATCCTGCCCCACCGCGCGAGGTGATCGCGCTGCGGCTCGAGCTCGCTCACCGGCCGGCCGTGGTCGCGATCCAGGAAGGCCATGTAGACGAGCACGTTCTTCCGGGGGACAACCGTGTGCGGCGGCGCCTTGGTGTGCAGGTACGAGAGGATGCCGACCAGGACGTCGGGAAATTGCGACTCGATGCGCTCACCGATCTCGTTGGCCAGCCGCAGCCACAGCGCCGCGTAGGAGCCCTCCTCCGCGACGTAGGCCGTGCACCGGTCGCATTCGCATTTCTGCCGGCCGTCCCACTGCGTCACCCACAGGACCTTCGGCGGGTACTTCCAGTCCGAGTACTTCGGGTTGAACGCCGAGCCGTTGGCCAGCGCCGCCACGGCCGCGTCGCTGATCGCCTGACGCCCATCCGACGAGCTGAGACACGGCTGCCGGGGAATGCGCCGCGTGCGCCGCGCGATCTCGGCGTGCTTCGGGTTCGACGTCTCGACCTGCGGCAGCATGTTGGCGAGCGAGTACTCGGCGTTCGGGTCGTTCTGGAAGTCGTCATCCGGCGCGTACATGTACCACTCGGGGTGCGCTTCGAAGTGCTTCTCGGGCGGCAGCAGCCGGTGGATCGTGTGATCCCCGAACGGGTACTCCATGTCGACGCTCTGGCGCGACTTCAGCGAAAACGTCCGGTCCTGGAACTGCTTCGAGCTGAGGATGCGCATCCGGAAGGGCGGGCGGTAGACGACGTCGAGATCGTCACAGACGAGCGTGGGGCGCTGCGGCACGAGCTCGGCGTCGGTATCCCAGAAACGGCATCCCGCGAAGTCCTGCAGGAACGTGTAGACCGCGAAGATCGTGCCACGATGGCGCCCGCCCGCGATCACGAGGTCGTCGCCGACCGTGCGGATGACGATCCCGGCCGGGGCGAGCGACGCCCAGTCGACGTCCGGCAGCATCCGGCGCACGGCGTCGGTAGGCCCGACGTGGATCGCCGGCCCCTTCGCGTCGTCACGGATCGGCAAGTCCGCGCCGATGATCTTCTTCAGGTAGCTCTGCAGCTGCTCGGCCGCCATCTTCTCCAGCGGGATCGCGTCCGCGCCGACGACGATCACGTGCTCGGTGCGCCCATCCTGGGCAAGCACGGCGGCGAGAGAGGGGGTCTGGAGCGTGAACAGCAGAAAGGCACAAAGTGCGCTTCGTGAATGGACGGTCATCTGCACATCGTAGATGAACGACCTGATCGACACATCACGGCGCGAACCTCGCGGCGCCGATGAAGTATGAACAGATGTGTTCCTTTCCCTGCTCCTGACGCAGATCGCGTCGCTCGTGCTCGGCGTGCATGCGGCCCGACGTATCCGCACACGCAGCCCCGACGCCACGCCGGAGAACGTGCATCGCCGTTGCCGGCCGCTGCTGCCAGGCGCGATCGGGTTGCTGATGATTCTCGCAGTCCCCGCCTCGGCGATCGTGTTCGATCGTGTCTGCCAGCTCTATCCCCTCTGGTTCCAGCGTTACATGCACGTCGCAACCTGGGTCGTCCTGCTCATGATGTTCCCGTTCCTGTTCGCGCTGGCCGCGTCGCTCGCCGTTCACACCAACCATCCGAAGAAGCGCATCATTCTCGTGGCGGCCACGATCATGAACGTGGCGCTCGTGCAGTTCCAGTGGACCCGCGCGGTCCCGATCGCGTCGCGGCTGGCATCGCGCGCCACCGGCCAGGGCATCCTGCTGCAGTCGAGCGGGTCGAGCTGCGTCGCGACCTCACTCGCCAATGCGACGACCCTGCTCGGCTCGAACCTTTCCGAAAAAGAAGCAGCGGAGCTTCTCGGCACGACGCGCACCGGCACGCACAACGGCCAGTTGCGATACGCCCTCGACCGGCTCGGGTACGCATACGAAACCCTGAACAGGGGATACCACCACCTCGCGGACGTGCCGCCGCCGGCGATCCTGTTCGTGGATCATCCGAAGCTCGGACGCGAAAGCCACGCGGTGCTGTTCGTGGCGCATCGACGGGGACGTTACGAGATCTGGGATCCGCTCACCGGCAGAGAGTTGGCGACGGCGCAGCAGATCGACGCAAACTGGCACGGCAACGGCGTGCGCGTGATCAGCCCGACGCATCAGGCTTCACAGGAAAACCCGGTTCGGATTGCAGAATGAGGGGCGGAGTTCCAGTCACCAAGACAGAATCCCGCCAGCGTCACCTCTTCGACTACGGCGCTTGAGCGGCTTCGCTGAATCTGCAGCGCCATTAGACTCTTCCGCCGTCACTTCCTGTCGCGGTGACGAGAAGTTGAAGAACCACGGATGAACACAGATTTTCTGTTCTTTCTGATTCATCGGTGTCCATCCATGTCCATCCGTGGTTCCCGAACGTTGCGGCTCAGCCGCGTTAGGCGCATGTTCGGATTGCGCGATGATCCGTGGCTGTTCCTGCTCCACTCCAAGCCAATGATTGGCTTGGAAGGATGCCACGGATGGCCAAACCATATTCACAAGACCTCAGAGATCGTGTCCTTCACCAGCTCAGACGCCACGAATTGCGATCGTCATGCAGGACATTCGCTACCGCTTCAGTGAAACTGCTCTTGCAACCCCTCGATCGCGTCCGCCACCTGCCGTCGCACGTCCAGGAGGACGCGCGGATCCTTGTTGTAGTAGCGCAACCCGATCGCGAGCTCGGGGGGCACGTCGAGAAGCCGCCGCACCGTGGGTGAAGGGCTGGAACCGGCGCCCGCCCGGAGCAGCGAAAGGTACTCCTGGTCTTCGAGACCGTCGCGCATGCACTTGAGCCGGATCGACGGCCAGGGCATCCCGTCGCTTCCGGGATAGCACAGGAATCCGTTGGCGTTGTGCTGACCGCTGTAGGGAAACTTCGATATCGGGTTGACCGGCCAGGGCTCGGCCGGCCACTTCTCGAAGCCGGCCGGCCATTTCGAGACGGCCCAATAGGACACGCCCTCGATTCCCTGCCGGAACGCGAACCAGTAGGTGATGCGGTGATCGATCGCGGGACGATCGACCACCATGCCGGGGCAGGCGTGGATCGGACCGTCGAACTCGGCATGGATCGGAAGCTGGCAGAGGTACCACCACACGCGATCGCCGCGCTCGATCGCGTCACGGACCCAGGCGTCCTTCTGCGCCGTCGGCTCCGCGATCCAGAGGTCGAAAAGGCCCCGGTTGTGCGGGCCGGGCTCCTCGGTCATCGCGACGGTGAGACCGGGATAGTCGCGGTGAATCTCCTCGGTGCGCTGCCGGTACGTCGGATAGTCGCGCTCGTGCGGCTCGTCGCCCCAGAGCGTGATGTAGTGCTTCAGCCAGCCCTTCTCTCGCAGGTGCGCGACGAATTCGGCCGGCGGCTTGCCGCTGGTGGCCTGCAGGCGCACGCCGCGCTCGAGCAGGAACGCCATGACGCGATCGTGGTCCTCCAGCTTGCCATGGTGTCCATACGCGGTGTGCCACGGTGCCAGACGATGTTCGAGCAGCACCTCAAGCCGCTTCAGCAGCATGTCGACGCCGTCGCGTCCGAACCACGCATGCAGCGACCAGCCCATGCTGATAAGGGGCCGCGCGGGCAGCGCGAAGTCGCGCACGACGACTTCGATCGCAATACGAACGTCGTGCGGGCCCTTGACCGTCAGTTGACCGTGATATCTGCCCGACGGGGCGTCGCGCGGCACCTCGATCTCGACCCACACCGGCTGGCAGTCCGGATTGGAGACTTCGAACGGCGTGCCGAGCGGCAGCAATGGGTCGGGCCACTCGCCGACGTTCATGACGGGATACTGCGGCTGCACCGTGCGGACGTAGCCGACCCGGTCGAGGGTCCACCGGTCCGCGGCGATCTCGAATTCGCCTGCCACATGTCGCAACGGAGACATCTCGATCGCCTTGATCGACACGGATTTCGCGGTGAACGTCGCGTGGCCCTGATCCTTTTCCGCAGAGAGATGCGACAGCGCCCGCTCACTGTCGGCGATCGGGCAGATCACGAGTTGAAATGCCTCGTGCTCGCCGCGCGCCGCGTCCAGCTTCACCGACCCGGAGAAGTCGCCCTTGAACCAGAGCTTGGGACGAAACACCTTCCGAAGCGACGACTCGGTGCCGACAGCGAACTCGATGCGCTCCGTCGCGACGCCCTGTGCCGCCAACGCGCGACGCTGATCCTCGAGGCGACCGTAGAAACCCGACGCCGCATCACCCCACGGCAGGCCCCAGTTGTCCGTCGAATCGACCCACGGCACCCCTGCCTCGTTCCGGGTGGCATCGGCGCCAGTCTCGGCGGTGAGCGCCAGGACGAGGACGGCAATGAACACCGTCATCGCCCACCGGGCACCGCCGCTCCGCAACGGTTCGAGTTCGTACCTTGTGGCCTGACGCAACTGAAACATGATGTGGCTCCGTGAAGAGCCAACCATGTTAGAGGCTCTTAGCAGGGACGCATCACGACCTTCCGCGGCACGGCGACGAAGTAATCCACCGGCTCACGCGACCTTCCGACCTTCGACTTTCGACTTTCGACCTTCGACCTTCGACCTTCGACCTTCGACCTTCGACCTTCGACCTTCGACCCTCACTCGGTGACGCGCTTCATCCATTGCGTCTCGCCGCTGCGTGCGGCTTCCTCGAGCGCGACGCGGGGACAGATCGAACCGCGGATGTAGTCGAGCAGGTTCGCGGCGAGACCGCGGAGGCGCTTCTCCGTTGACGCGTCGATGCACCGTCCCGCCTCGTCGAACAGCTTGTGGCAGCCGGCGACCGAGACCGGCCCCGGCAACACGATCGCGCCGACGTGCGAGCAGACGCTGCGCAGGTGCTCGAGCGCCTTGATCGCCCCGATCTGTCCCGCCGCGACGCCGAGCAGGCCGACCGGCTTGCCGGAGAGCACCGACGGAAAGCCGAGATTGTCGATGAGCAGCTTGGTGACGCTGCTGTAGCTGCCGTGATACTCCGGCGTCGCGAGCACGACCCCGGTCGCCGCCGAGAAACGCTCCTGCAACGCCTTGACGTCGTCGGTGGCCTCCTCGCCCGGCAACGGCAGACGCAACCCGGAGATATCGACGACGTCAATGGAAGCATCATCACTCGCGGCAACCTCCTCGGCCACGAGCGCCAGCGCCTTGCCCGTAAAATGCCCGGGCCTCACGCTTCCGGCGGCAGCCACGATACGGATGGGTCTGTCGGACATCGGGGGTTCCCGGGAAGGTTCGACTGTGGATTGCCAGCGACAGTTTGTAGCATAATCGACACGACTCCCAACCATCAGACCGTCCGACTCCTCGACGTTCCGACTTTCCGACTTTTCGACTCCCTGCGATCCTGATCCCATGACTGAAGGCATCGACTGGCATCCCGGGCTTGGCGAACTGCCGTACTCGCCGATCCGACACATGTTCAACACCGCGGCGAAGATGGACGACGTCATCCATCTTTCGATCGGCCAGCCGGACTTCCCGATGCCCGAGCACATCGCCGACGCGATGGTGAAGGCGATTCGCGACGGGCACACGGGGTACGCGCTGGACGCCGGCCTGCCCGAGCTTCGCCGCGCCGTCGCCGATTTCTACAGCGGCTACCACGGCACGTCGCTGGGCCCGGACAACGTGCTCATCACGACGGGCTGCGGCCAGACCATGTTCATGGCGCTCTCCGCGGCGTCGAAGCCGGAGATGGAGGTCGTCATCGTCGAGCCGGTGTTCGTCTTCCAGCACGTGATCCGGATGGCCGGGGCGATCCCGCGCCCGATCGTCACGACGGCGGCCGAGGGGTACCAGCTTGATCCGCAGCAGGTGCGCGATGCGATCAGCGAGAAGACCTGCGCGATCATGATCAACTCGCCGGGCAACCCGACCGGCGCCGTGTACCCGCGCTCGACCGTCCAGGCCATCTGCGACATCGCGGCGGAGCGCAACCTCGCCCTGATCAGCGACGAGGTGTACGACCGGCTCATTCTCGACGGGGGCGAGTTCGCAGGCGTCCTCGGCTGCGCCGATTCGCTCGACAACGTGATCATGACGAGCAGCCTGTCGAAGAGCTTCTCGATGGCCGGCCTGCGACTGGGCTGGGCGATCTCCAGCGAACGCAACATCGTCGACCTGCAGCGCTACCACATGTTCATCAGCACGTGCGAGAACACACCCACGCAATGGGCGGGCGTCGCGGCGCTGACGGGCGACCAGGGTTGCGTCGAGGAGATGGTCGCCGCCTACCGGCAGCGCCGGGACCGCATCGTGCCGCTGGTCGATGCGGCGCCGCACCTCACCGGCTACACCCCCGGCGGCGCGTTCTTCATCATGCCCTCGCTGCCCGAAAGCTGCGACAGCTTCGAGTTCGCGATGCGCATGCTCCACGAAATCGGCGTCTGTACGATTCCCGGCGGCACGTTCGGCGCGTCGTGCAACAATGCCCTGCGCATCAGCTTCGCGACGAGCATGGAGAAGATCGAGGCCGCCTTCGAAAGGATGATCCCGTGGCTGAGCCGACAATCGTTCTGACCCGCGACGAGATCGCCACCCAGGTCGACATCGTGGAGGCGATCCCCGCCATCGAGCGCGCGATGGCGACGTTCGAGAAGGGCGAGGACTACCTGCCGCCCAAGGCGATCTTCCAGATACCGGACGCCGGCGAGGGCGCGATGGGCGCGTGCATCGTGGGCAGCACGCGCGAGACCGGCATCCTGACGATGAAGCTCGGGCACGAGCGCGCCGAGAACCCGGGGCGCGGCCTGCCGACGACGAACAGCTGGATCACGGCGTTCAACCCGCTGACCGGCGAGCTGCTGATGATCTGCGACGGCACGTTGCCGACGATGTACCGCACGGCATCCGCGGCGGCGGTCAGCGCCC
>NYZC01000183.1 GCA_002686995.1 Phycisphaeraceae bacterium
CGATGGAGGCCGACGCCGCCAACGGGCGATGCAGCCGATCGACGCCAGGCAGAGTTTTGAGACAGAGCCTAACATCACGGCGATGCAAGCCCGTTCAGTCACCGCACTCACGTCCATGCGTTACCTGTCATCCATCGCGGTCTGTCTTCTCCTCTACTTTGCAACATCGGCATTGGCCGCCGACACCTTGTACCAGGCGTCGTTCGCGAAAGGCCAGTGGCGTCGCGGCGACTGGACGATGGTCAAGAGCCCGCGGTGGGCGCATCGCGGCGGATGGATCCAGGAGGAGACGCACGTTCGCAACGAAACACCGGCAGACGCGACCGCGAAGGAGATGCTCGGCCCGCGCGCGGGCGAGACCTACACGAGCATGGTGCTGAAGCGGAAGTTCCACGAGAGCGTCACGGTGCAGGCCACGCTCGAGTTCGCCGATCGCATGGCGCCGCTGATCGTGCTTGCCCCGGAGGTGGGGAAGCAGCGCGACGGGTATCCCGAGTATCGCGAGCACTTCGAGGTCGTCTTCTGGGACAAGGGCGTCAACGTCTGGCACCATCGGTACGAGGAAGGCCGGCCGTCGTGGCGGCTTGCCGCGTTCAATCGTTTCCGTCTGAAGCCTGACACGCGCTACCCGGTGACCGTGACTTACGATCGGCAGAAGAAGACGCTTTCCGTTGCCGTGGACGGCCACGAGTTCGGCTACCGCGACGCGGCTCTTCCCGAGGCGTTCCACGTCGGTCTGACCGGGTGCGAGGGGATCAACCGCTTCTACGATTTCGCCGTGTCCAAGCAATCGGGGGGGAAACGGCCGGGATGAGCGGTGCGGCCGGAGGGCATGGTGCGTCTGTCCCAGGTTGAAAGGGGCGTTTGCGCCTCATCGTCGCGGCCCCCTCTTGACCCGGTCGAATTGCCTGCCGATAGATCCGGTATGAGCCTCCTCCACCTTCACTTCGGAACGCTCTTCCGTCAGCGCGTCTGGATCGATCTCGTCGTGATCGCGGCCATCATCCTGGTCCTGGTCCTCGGCGGGTTCGGGGTGCAGAAGGCGTACTGACGCCGGCGGCCCGCCCGGTCGTTGACCAGGGGCAGGCGTATCCGGCCCGTCGGATCGAGTTCCGGCCCGGCGGGTTCATCCGGACGTCCATTCCACGGCAATTCCGATTCCACGGTTGACCTGCCGTCGCGCGCGTTAGAATGCGCCCGCGCCGACCCGGCGACGGTTCGGCAACTGTTAGGATCCGGCAGACATTTCGAACAAAGGAGATCGAGTGATGCTGCAATGCGATTCGCCTCGTCATGGCGGTGTGCTGTCAGGGATTATTGTCGTGGCCGCGTGCGCGGCGCACGCTTCGGGTGTGGGCGTCGCTCTCGAGTCGACGGGCGGCTCCGTCAACCCCGCGAACTGGACGTTCTTCGTCGAGACGACGGGCAATGACGCCTCCTGGACATCGCCTCCCGGCCAGAACGTGGAGACGGGGTTCCCGTTCTACGCGTTCGAATCCGAGATCACGCAACTCGACATCGACGTGGATACGCCGATCATCGGCGTCCAGACGCTCGACAAGAACGACCTGATCGATTTTGGCGTCATCACGGCGGAACAGCTTCTGGGCAGCGACACGTTGCCCGGTCCGCTGCCGATCACCATTACCGACCAGGCTTTCGACGAGCCGGGCATCATCTCGGCGAACGTGTTCGTAGGGGTGAACGCGGACGGCCAGGGGACGGCGTCCATCACGAACGTGAGCTTCGGCAGTCTTCCCCTGCTCGGGCCCATCGTCGCCGTGCGCGTGGGCGGCACGGTCATGGTGGAGGGGGTCATTCCGGAGCCGGCGACCGTGGCGCTGTTCGCCGGCGCGGGCGTGGCCGGACTGACGCGACGTGCGCGGCGTGTCCGGGCGTCATCAGCGGCGGATTCGTCACCGGTCCAGCCCTGACCCGATCAGCGCCTGGCAGTCGTTCGGCACCCGGTTGAGCACGCGCACGCGCCGGTCGTACTTGCCAAGCGTGTTCTCGACGACGACGAAGTCGACCGGCAACACCTTGTCGTGCCAGTGGTCGCCGATGCCCCGGATCGCGACGTCGAGCATCGTCACCACCTGCTTGTCCAGCGGCTCGTCCGATTCGAGCGTGATCGCGCCGTAGAACTCCTGGCACTCGGTGTAGCCGGCATTGTGCGTACCGGTGTACGGCTTGAAGCGCGAAAGGTCGTCGACGTCGAGGCCGAACCGGCGGTTCACTTCGCTGGTTTTTGCTCGGAAGAAGTCGACCAGCGCCTGCTCCTGCTCCCGCGCCGGCTTCCGGTGGCGCGCGATGTCCTTGTACGCATCAAGCCCGACGTGGTACGCGTCGTTGACCAGGTCGAACCAATAGCGCTGGTTCGCGGTGGGGCGGCCCATCACGATCGACCTGCGCAGACAACTGGTCAGGCCGTCGCGCTTCGGCGCCACGCCGAGGTGCACCCAGTCGCCCTTCTTGATCCGCCGGTTGAGCGCCTTGCCGATGAGCGTCCGGTTGGCCTCGTTGGCGCCGACCATGACGTCCCAGCCGTTCTCCTCGCCGCCCAGCTCCTTGCCGACGAGGTGGCCCCACCCGGCGACCTGCGTCTCCATCAGGCCTGGCTTGACGACGGCGAGCATGGCCCGGGTCATCGCGTCGGCGATCACGTTCGCGTCCGCGATCAGCTTCATTTCGCGGTCGGACTTGAGGTTCTTGATGCGGAAGTAGATCTCCTGCGCGTCGACGACGCCGCGGCGGCCGAACAGCTTCTCGAGATAGCCGACGACGCCGTCGGGGATCACCTGCCGCGGCGTGAGCAGGGCGATTCGCCTGATCTGCGACATCCGCTTGCCGGTCGCGGCCTCGATCACCTCCTCGAGTCGGACGGCGCGGATGGGGTATTTCTCGTCGGCAAGCTGGAGCAGCTCGACCTTGTGCACGGTCGCGCTCGCGCGGTGGGCGAGCTGCTCGGCGATGTAGCCGCCCTCGAGCCCGGCCGCGATGTGAAAGCCGGTGCGCCCGATGACGCCGGCGACCTGCTCGATCGAGATGTTCGTGTTGCCCCCGAGATAGGGGACGTCGCCGTTGTAGTGCTCGTCGCTGAATACGACGCCCGCGTCGAACCCCCCCTTCTTCAGGGCGTTCGCCACCCGACGCTGGCGCAGCTTGAACTCGGCGGTCGGCACCGCAAGCGTCTTGCTGACGGTCGGGCTGGCTGCCAGCACCTTCTCGACCTTCTTGCACTCGCTGCGAAACTCGCTCAGGCGATCAGCGGTCAGTCCGGGCATCGCATGACTCCTTCTTTGGGCTTCAGGCCGCGCAGTGTACCGGTTGGGGGCGGTGTTGCGCCCGCGGATGGCACATTCGCGAGCCCGCGCGTACGATTCAGCCGAACATCGTAGCGAAGCGAACATCCGCCAACGGCGTCCGGCGCAGGAAGGGCACCTTCATTGACCCGCATTCCGATCACCATGTGTCACGGCATCGACGAGATCCACTCGCCGGACAAGCCGCTCACGACGGGGATCTTCGATGCGCTCGTCTCGATCGCGTCGGAGATGGGCTTCGAATCGATCGACTACAACCGGCTCGACGATTGGCGCGCCGGTCGGACTGATCTGCCGGCGCGGCCGATCATGTTCGACTTCGACCATCCGGTGAAGTCCATGCGCTACGAGATGCACGATGTCCTCTCGCGCTACGGCTATGCCGGCAACCTCTTCGTCAACACCGCGCCGATGATCCGCGACGACGAGGCGCTGCGGAAGAAGTTCGGCGAGTGCATGACCTGGGACGAAATCGGGGAGCTGATCGAGGCGGGATGGCACATCGGGGCTCACACCGTGACGCACCCGAACCTGTCGAAGCTCAGCGTCAAGGATCCGAGCGGTGAGATGCTGCGGGCCGAGCTTGCCGAATGCGACGAAACCATCGAGAAGCATCTCGGCGTCCGGCCCAGGGACTTCGCGTTCACCGGCACCAGCTTCAGCACGATCGCCAAACGGGAGGTCGCGCAGCGCTATCGCTTCGGGCGCCTGTGGATCGTCGGTTCGATCTACCAGGTCGACGGCAGCAAGGTGCGCTACGCGGACCTGGTCGGTGTGCCGGGCGAGGACGAGGAGGACGGCGGCCCGCCCATGGCGGCGCGCTACATCACTCGCGACATGGATCCCTACCTGCTGCCGTCGATGGAGATGCAGGCGCTCATCCACGAGCCGGCGGCGTTTCGCGTTTACCTCGAGGGCGCGCTGGCGTCCTGATCGAGCGGATCCGATGCCGGCCGGTTCAACTCGGATCAGTTGTAGTACGTCGCGTACTTCTCCATCGCGTCCATCAGCGCGCCGGCGTTCTCCAGCGGGACACCGGGGTAGAGGCCGTAGATCATCATCAGCCCGCCCTCGCGACTTCCGAGTCGTACGACCTCGTCGCGCACCAGCGCGTCGATCTGCGCGGGCGTGCCCTGCGTGGTGACCATCTGCCGGTCGATGTCCAGCTCGATGCAGATCCGTCCGGCCAGCCGCGATTCGATCCATTCGATGCCGTTGACGAGGTCCTGGAGGTTGAGCACGTCGATGTCGCAGTCGAGCATTTCATCGATCAGATCGCGCAGGTCGCCGTCCGCGTGCACATGGACGATGCATGAGCCGTCGCGGGCGGCGCGCATCAGCCGCTGGTAGCTGGGCTTGATGTAGTTTCGGAAGTGCCCGGGCGTCAGCATCGGTCCGACCTGCATGCCGAGGTCCTCGGCGAAGCCCATCCATTCGACCCCGACGCGCTCGACGTAATTGCGTACGAGGCCCATGTTGAACGCTTCGAGCATCTCCAGGAGGGCGCGCAGCCGCGGCTCGTCTTCGGCCATGTCGACCAGCACGTTCTCGTATCCGCGAATGTCGGTGAGCTTGAGCCACGTGTGGTTGTGTCCGATCTGACCGTTGCGCAGACAGGATTGCGAGATCACCGGCCCGGGGCTCTTCGCCTCGCGTCTCCAGTCGATCGGGCCCCAGTGCGTGGTTTGATCCGGGTCGGGCGGCGTGTAGTCGTCGAAGTCATCCCACCTCGCCAGCGGATGACGGGTGACGACGCCATGGATGCCGTCGTCCGAGGTTTCCCAGACGCAGCCCCAGGGATCGGTGAACGGTACGCCGGCCAGCGCGCAGACGGGCGGGTCCTCGTCCGCGGCGCGCGACACCGCGTTGGGATCGGGAAACAGCAGCGGATGCGCGGCCGCGAGATCGAGCAGCGCCTGCCTGGGGTAGTGGTGCCAGCAGGCGGCGTTGATGTGAAAGGTCATCGGGATGCAGTCAGGCCGCTCGAAGCGCACGGTGCGCAGCAGGTTGGACCGCTTTGATTCGAGATCGGTTCCAGACATGGTGCACCGGCCTCCGCGACGCGATTACTGCGCTCACAGGTAGCCGATTGAATGGGCTTCAGGAATCAGGGATACCCCTATTCTGAACTTCTTCTTCGCGGCACCGGCTTGCGGTGTGACAGTGGAAATGACGGATCCGCGGCGCTACGATTCGCTGTGGGTTCGATCAGGGCCCCCGACATACGTGCCGACAGGGAAGATCGTTCGAGGCCCACCGAAATCGCAGGGGAAGCTGAGTTCGTGCCGTCCATTCCGAGCCGCACAGGCCTGGCGACGGTCGCCGGGCGATCGGTGCGCTCGTTCACCGTGACAGGGAGCACGACCATGCGGAAGGACCTGACCGACGTGACGCTCGTTCTCGATCGCAGCGGATCGATGGAGGCGTGTCGGGCCGAGGCGGAAGATGGCGTCAGCCGCTTCATCGAGGATCAAAGAAAGGAGGCGGGCGAATGCCGGCTGACGCTGGTGCAGTTCGACACCGAGTACGAGTTCGTGCATCGCAGCGTGCCGATCGAGAACGTCCCGCCATACGAACTCGTGCCGCGCGGCTACACCGCGCTGCTCGACGCGGTGGGGCGTGCTATCACCGAGAAGGGGGCGGAACTCACCGCGATGCGCGAGGCGGACCGGCCGGGCCTGGTCGTGTTCTGCATCGTCACGGACGGCCACGAAAACAGCAGCTCTGAGTTCAACCTGGAGCAGATCCGGGACCCCGCTGGGGGCTCGCTGCGCTCGACCCCAGGCACCCAGCCTTTCACTCTCAATCTCAATTTCGGTGCATCACGCTCTTCTTTGGTGGGGATAGAGTCGTTCGCTCGAACCTCTTGTGAGGGCGGCGAGACGCATTTCGAATCTGTCCGGACGGCAATACGGACAGGTTGGAAACCTGTCCTACGTCGTGGGGTACGATCCACGTCCAAGTTCGGAGTGCTGGGATTCAGCCGGTTCGGGTATGGGGGTTTCTCACGTTCGACCCCCCCTAACCCCCCCTTATAAAGGGGGGGCACCGGAGCAAGCCCCTTGGAAAGCGGGGTCGCTCCTGCGGGGCCGCGGCCTGCAGTAAGCGCCGATGGAGAGCTAACGTCAAAACGAAACCCGCCGCCCCAGAGCAAGCAGCGGCGTCGCAGGAGCTCCGCCCTCCACATTGGGTGAATTCCGTGGTTCATGGTTTCTTCTCCACGAGATCACGGGATTGGCTGAGGATGCGGTTCGGGTTGTCGATGCAGGCCCGCCGCGCCGTGGCGTGGCCGAGGCG
>NYZC01000184.1 GCA_002686995.1 Phycisphaeraceae bacterium
ATACCCCATACCCCATACCCCATACCCCATACCCCATACCCCATACCCCATACCCCATACCCCATACCCTCCGCTAGAATGGCTGCATGGCCGATGCCATCGCCGAACTTCGCGACCTGCTTGGTCCCGACCTCGTGCTCAGCCAGCGTGACGAACTGTTCGTCTACGAGTGCGACGGCTTCACCGTAGCCAGGGGTGTACCGGACGCCGTCGTCTTTCCCGAGAGCACCGAGCAGGTCTCTCAGTGCGTGAAGGTGCTCGCGCGTCACGGGCTTTCCGTCGTGCCGCGCGGCAGCGGCACGGGACTCGCCGGCGGCGCGGTCGTCTACGACGGCGGCGTCATGATCTCGCTGAGCCGGATGAGCCGGATCGAGTCGATCGACTTCGAGAACCGGGTCGCGGTCGTCCAGGCCGGCGTGCGCAACCTCGCCCTGTCCGACGCGATGGCGGGAAGCGGCTGGCGGTTCAGCCCGGATCCGTCGAGCCAGCGCGCCAGCTCCATCGGCGGCAACGCCTCGACGAACGCCGGCGGCATCAACACCCTGAAGCACGGCGTGACGACCAATCACATCATCGGAATGGAGTGCGTGCTGCCTGACGGCACCATCGTGCAGTGCCGCGCGAACGATTTATACGACGGCATCGGCGCCGACCTGACGGGCCTGATCTGCGGGAGCGAAGGCACGTTCTGCCTCGTGACCCGACTCTGGTGCCGGCTCGTGCCCGAGCCGAAGGCGATCCGCACCGTGTACGCGGTGTTCGATTCCGTGACCAGCGCCTGCAAGAGCGTGGCGGACGTCATCGCGGCGGGCATGGTGCCGGCCTCGATGGAGATGATGGACGGCGGCATGATCCAGGCCGTCGAACAGGCGTTCCACTTCGGCTTTCCCGATGACGTCGCGGCGATGCTCCTGCTCGAGATCGACGGCGTCGACGACGTGCTCGACGAGCAGATGGATCAGATCGTCGGCATCTGCGTCGAGAACCAGGCGACCGACACCCAGAAGTGCGCCGATCCGGCCCGCCGCGCCGAGCTGTGGGCCGCCCGCAAGAAAGCGTTCGGTGCGGTGGGGCGCATGAGCCACAGCTACTGCACGCAGGACGCGTGCCTGCCGCGGTCGATGCTTCCCGAGGCGATGGCGCACATCGCCGAGCTCGGAAAGAAGTGGGACATCACCATCACCAACGTCTTCCACGCCGGCGACGGCAACATTCACCCGATCATGCTCTTCGACGAGGACGACCCGGAAGAGGTCCAGCGCGTGCTGCTGCTCAGCGTGGAGGTGCTGGAGTACTGCGTCGACATCGGCGGCACGATCACCGGCGAGCACGGCGTCGGCATCGAAAAGCTGCACCTCATGAATAAGCAGTTCAGCGCCGACACGCTCGACGCTTTCCTCGAGCTCAAGAAGACGTTCGATCCCGATCAGCGTCTCAACGACGCCAAGCTCGTGCCGAGCGACCGGATGACCATCGAGATTCTCAAGCCGGTGGCGGCCAACGTGCCCGGAGGGGCGATGTGATGGCGACCGGCACCGCCAATCCGATGGTCACGATCGACGACCCGGCTCGACTCGCCGGCTTCGTCGACGAGTGCCGCGCAGACGGGCGGCCGATCGTCGATTACGGCGTCGCCCACGAAGGCGTCGGTCACGCGCCGCCGCTCGAGCACGCGCGCCTGGTCCAGGCAGGGGGGATCATCGAGCATTACCTGCGCGACATGACGGTGCGGGTGGCGGCGGGCATGACGATCGCCGATCTGCAGGCGGCGCTCGGCGCGCACCGGCAGTTCCTGCCGGTCGACGCCGATGGCGATCTGACCGTCGGCGAGGTCATCCAGCATCACGTCTACGGCCCGATGCGGGCCTCCTACGGATCGGTGCGCGACCTTCTGCTGGGGCTGCGCTACATCGACGGGCAGGCTCGCGACATCAGTGCGGGAGGCCGAACGGTCAAGAACGTGGCCGGTTACGACCTGACGCGTTTCATGGTGGGCGGGCTCGGGCAGTTCGGGCTCGTGCACGAGGCGACGCTCCGCACCTACGCGATCCCGAAGCAGGTGACGCTGGTCGAGCTCGAGATGTCCTCCGCGCCGACGCTCGACGCGTCGGTCCGCGCGTGGATGATCACGGACGCGGTGCCCGCACTGGCCTGGCTCGAGCGCCGCGAAGGATCCTGGATCGCGACCGTCGGCTATCTCGGCACGCCCAGGAGCTGCGAAGTGCAGCGCGCTTGCCTGCAGAAGCTGGCGGCGGAAGGCGAGGGCGTCAATGTTCGCGACGCGCGCAACGAATCGCTCGAGGACTACGTCAGAGAGCGGACGCGCGGGCGCTCATGGCGTCGCAGCCATGCCGCGGTCGTCAAGGTCGTGGTGGCGCCGAAGCAGACGGGCGCGTTCTGCGCGCGGATCGCCGAACGTCAGACCGGACTCGACGGACTTTCGATCGAAGCGCAGCCGATCCACGGTTGCGTGTTCCTGGGCGGTGAGGCGGGCGAGGACGAAGCACGAGGCCTTGATGAGGACATCCGGGAGACACTCGAATCGACGGGCGGCTTCCGTGTCTGGTACCGCCGGCCGGTTCCCCACATCGAGCCGTTCCACCCCGAGCAGCCGGATTGGAGCATGCTGGCCCGGTTGAAGCAGTCGATGGATCCCGACGATCTGTTCAACCCCGGGCGTCTGCTGGGAGGCCGGGCATGAGCGAGACCGCCACCGAGCCACGCGTCATCAGCGCCCTGGTCGAGGCGCCGAGCGCGGCGGCGCGCGCTTCGGCGACGCTTCACCTGGACCACCCGACGTACGACCGCTCGCTCGACTGCGTGCACTGCGGGCTCTGTCTTCCGGCCTGTCCGACCTACACGCAGAACGGGCGCGAGGCCGATTCGCCGCGGGGTCGCATCTACCTCATGAAGGGGCTGGCCGACGGGAAGATCGAGCCGACGGCTTCCGTGGTCGAGCACCTTGACCTGTGCCTCGACTGCCGTGCCTGCGAGACCGCGTGCCCTTCGGGCGTCGTGTACCACGAGCTGATCGAGGAGACGCGCGCCCAGCTCGACCGCGATCGCCAGCCGGGTATCGTCGATCGGCTGGTCAACGCGATGTTCTTCCACGTGTTTCCGCATCCGCGCCGGCTCAAGCTGGCGGTGGCGCCCGTGCGGCTCATGCAGAAGATCGGCCTGTGGCGCGTGCTGACGCAGGGGCCGTGGCGGCGGCTGCTGCCGGCCCAGCTCGAAAAGATGCAGCAGATGCTGCCGACCGAAGGCGCGCTCTGGGAATCGACGCTCGACGAGATCTACCCGGCCGACGCGCCGGACGGTGTGAAGAAGGGGACCGTGGGATTCTTCGCGGGCTGCGTCGGCAGCGTGATGTTCCAGCACGTCAACCGACAGACGATCGCGCTGCTGCAGCGCGCGGGCTGCGATGTCGTGGTCCCGCGCACCCAGCAGTGCTGCGGGGCGATTCATCACCACGCGGGGCGCGTGGCGTCGGCGGAGATGTTCGCAAAGCTGAACATCGACGTCTTCACGCCGGCGTCAGGCGGCACGGAGGTCGACTGGATCGTCAACAACATCGCCGGCTGCGGCGCGATGCTGAAGGATTTCGCCCACCTGCTGCGCCATGATCCGAAGTACGCCGACCGGGCCGCGGAGTTCAACCGGCGGGTGCGCGACATCAGCGAACTGCTCGTCGAGCTGGACATGGCGCCGCCGACGAACCCCATCGAGCAGACCGTCACGTACCACGACGCCTGCCACCTCGCGCACGCCCAGAAGGTCACCGACCCGCCGCGCAGACTGCTTGCGTCGATTCCGGGCCTGACCGTCATCCCGCTGCCGGAGTCGGACATGTGCTGCGGAGCTGCGGGCACGTACAACCTCGCCCATCCGAAGATGGCACGCGACCTCGCGGAGCGCAAGATCGGCCACATTCAGAAAACAGGAGTGCGCCGCTGCGTGACCGCGAATGTGGGCTGCGCGATGCAGATCCAGTCCGAAGCGGAGCGCATGGGCGTCGACCTCGAGGTTTCACACCCCGTGACGCTCCTGCACGAGGCATGCTTCGGCCAATGAACGCTCCGCTCACCGACGACCCGGACTACGAGCTGTTCTACCGCCAGCGGCTTGCGAACCCCTATCCGCTGCTTGCGCGACTGCGCGACGAGGATCCGGTGCACTTCTGCGCGCCGATGAAGACCTGGCTCGTCACGCGCTACGACGACGTGTATGCAGGTCTGCGCGACACGAAGCGTTTCTCGACGAATCGTGACGCCATGTACAACGCGCCGCTCCGGCCCGAGAACCGCGAGCGGGCGCAACCCCTGATCGAGAACCTCGGCACCTGGCTGCTGAACGTCGATCCTCCGGACCATACGCGGCTGAGGCGGCTGGTGAACCTCGCGTTCACGCCCAGGTTCCTGCAGGCACTCGTCCCGCGCATCGAGTCGATCGTCGACCGGCTCGTCGAGCAGACCGCGGCGTGCGACGAGGTCGACTTCATTCGCAGCTTCAGCCTGCCCCTGCCCGCGCGGGTCATCTGCGACATGCTCGGCATTCCCGAGGCGGACCAGGACCGGTACTGCCGGTGCGTCGAGGGCCTGCTCCCGTTCAGCTCTGCCGCCGGCCCGGGTCTGAACGACGCCCTCGACGAGGCACGTGCGAACCTGGACGAGCTGCACGAGTTCTTCGAGGGCCTGCTGAACGAGCGGCGCAGCGATCCCCGGGACGACCTGCTCAGCGCGCTGGTTCACGTCGAGGAGGAGGGCGATCGTCTCAGCCGCGCCGAGCTGTTCGGTTTGTGCGTCTTCCTGTTCGTGGCCGGACACGAGACCACGTCGGGCATGATCGCGACGGGCACGCTTGCGCTGCTGAGTCACTCCGACCAGTTCGAGAAGCTCAAGGCGAACCCGGACGATGTCGTGGATTCAGCAGTGGAGGAGATCATTCGCTACGACGCCTCGGTGACGCGCGGCGCTCGCCTGGCCCTGGAGGATTTCGAACTGCGCGGCCGGCACATCCGGAAAGGGCAGACCGTCATCCACCTCATTCATTCCGCCAATCGAGATCCCAGGCAGTTCCCCGAACCGGACCGTTTCGACATCACGCGTCACCCCAACAAGCACCTGGGATTCGGGTTCGGCATCCACTTCTGCATGGGCGCGCCGCTGGCGCGCCTTGAAGGTCAGATCGCGTTCAAGGCGATCGCTCGCCGCCTCGGTGACATGACGCTGAACAGCGATTCGTTCTCATACAAGCCCGCAATGGGGATTCGGTCGCTCGAGGCGCTGCCGGTGCGGATCAATGAGCCATGACCCACTCATGCCCCGCTTTCCGGTGCCGCGACATGGACGATGACCGACACGCCTGACTCAGCGCTGCCGGCGTGCCTCGATCCACCTTTCGATCGACGTGTTCGACTCGTCGCCGACAGGTAATTTCCAGCCATGCCGCGTCAATGGGGCCGGATCGATCTTCGGAAGTGTCGATGCGCTCGCGGTCACGGCCATCGCGCCCCAGGTCTCCGGATCCAGCGCGTCGGCCGTGGGCCGTCCGTGGTCGGCGGCTCGCGCCGGTGGCGTCACCGAGTTCGTGAAGTTCTGCAGAATCGCCTGCAGGTCGTCGCTGCCCACGATGCCATCGAGGATGCCGTCCGGACCGGACACGTCGCCCTGCGACAGGTCGCCCACCGGCACCTGGCGCGTGAAGTTGGCGAGGACGATCTGCAGATCGTTGACACCGACGGTGAAGTCACCGTCCAGATCGCCCAGGATCGTGACGATCAGGCGCGGTGCCGTGACCGTGAACGCTGCGGCGGCATTGGTCGCATCGGCGATCAGGGCGGTGTCGTGCGACTGGCCGGTCACGATCTCGAACGTGTAGACGCCCAGCGCGCCCGGCTGAATCTCGTAGTCCACCCGGATCAGACCGTCCCGATGGTCAACGGCGAACGGCGACGCCGTGAAGTTGACGGTGCCGTGGTAGTACTCGGTCGGCAGGCGGTCGGTGTTGCCGCCTGCGTTGAGCGGATCGGGCGCGGTGGCCGCGGGCGAGACCGTGGCCTGGCCGCCGCCGGTCAGCGCCACCTGCGTCCCGGCGCCCGGCCCTTCCAGGCGCACGCGCACCGAGTAATTGAGCAGGCTCACCGAGGAGCCGTCGTCGGTGTCCAGGACGATGTCGACCGAACCCGTGCCGGCGGCGAAATCCGGCGTCGTCACCACCCGGTCTTGACCGGTCAGCGTGATCGTCGCGGCTGCGCCCTGTGCCGGGGCGCGCTGCGGCGCCGCGGCGGGCAGCACGCGCCCCAGGTCCGCGCGCAGCGGCTGCTTGTCGAGATCGTCCACGATCGCGTCGCCGTCGAGGTCGGCGAAGATCGAGTAGGCCGGATCTCCGGCGCTCGCCCCGAGGGCGTCGCGCACCGGTTTGATATCGAAGATCGTCGCCGCGCCGTCGCGGTCGACGTCGGCGCGAGCGGCGTCGAAGCGGAACTCGAAATCGCCGCCCGCCGTGAGGTCGCCCGACGGGAACTGGCTCACGCCGTCCACCCACTCTCCGTCCAGCGCCGCCGCGGAGTCGGTCGCGGTGACGTTCGCGTCGTCCAGCACGAGCAGCAATCGGTCGGTGGCGAGCGGTGACGAAAGCGTCCATACCGCCTGGAACGCTCCGGCCGGACCGGTTTCGGTCAGGAACCCACTGAATGCGTAATCGTCGTTCGCATCCTCGACACCGTCCGGCCCCAGCGTTCCCCGCAGGAGAAGGTCGGACTGGACGACGTTCACCGGCTCGTCGAAGCGAATGATGACCTGGTCCGCATCCGTCCAGGGCAGGGGGTCGAGCTGCGCGACGGATCCGACCGGAATCGCGTATCCCCGGGCGCCGCCGGAACCGGCCGGTTCGAGTGCGTCGAGGAACGCGCCCGTCCACGCCGTGCCGCCGATGAGCACGCTCGTGACGCGCGGCGGGAGCGGCACCACGCTGACGGTGCCGTTGGACGTCGCCGATCCGCCGTCGCCGTCGGTGACGTCGAGCGTCACGGTGAACTGACCGCCGTCCGAGGGCACCCACGCCACCGTTTCGCCGACCAGCTGCGTCGTCGCTCCCGCGTTCGGTCCGGTCGTGAGCTCGATCGTCCAGGTGAACGTCAGCGGGTCGGCGGCGCCGGCCGGATCCGTCGCGGCGGCGCTGAGGTTCTGGGATGTGCCCTCCATGCCGGTCGCGGACACGTTGAACTGCGTGATCGTCGGGTCGAGGTTGTCGACCAGCACGGTCTCGGTCGCGATGCCCGCATCCCCGTCATCGTCGTTCACGGTCACCGTGGCCGTGAACGAGCCGCTCGGACTGTCGTCCAGGTAGGTGTGCATCAACGTGAACGACTGGCCTGTGGCGGCGCCGGAGCCGTAGGACAGCGTCTGCACGTTGGTCGGCGAAGTCGGATCGTCCCAGTCGACCTCGAGGGTGAAGGTGTCCGTGATGCCCACGTCGCTGAAAGAACCTGTCAGGGTGGCGGTGCCGGTCTCGTTGATCGTCGTCACGGGATCGAGCAGGACCGCCGGGGCGACGCCTTCGACGACGAGCCGCTGCTGCGCCGCGTTCTCGAACAGCGTGCCCCCTGTCGTCATCAGATCGACCTGGATCGTGTAGGCGAAATTGTCCCCGTACCCGTGGGTCACGTCGCCGGACGAGGTAAAGGACTCGATCGTGCCGTCTCCCCAGTTCACGATGATCTCGTCGACGTCCGCGGCGCCGGGTCCGGTCACCTGGCCCAGCGTCAACGTGTAGGTCTGCTGCTCCATGACCGTTGTCGCGCCGCTGATCGCGATGGTCGGAGCGATCACGGCGTTGACGACCACCGGCTGGACGCCGAATGTCTCGTTCGCGTCGGCCACGACGAAGTAGTCGCCGTCGTACGCGAAGTTCGTGAACACGAGAAGGGCGTCGTTGACGCCACCGCTGTCATCGTCCGCGGCCAACTCGTTCCCGTCACGATCGATCAGGCGGACGACCGGATCGATCAGGCTGTTCCCGACGGTGCGATCGCTGCGTAACGCCGCGGTCAGGGCGTCGCCCGGCGCGGCGGAGATTCGGAAGAAGTCGAGATCCCGGTCGAGTCCGTTGGCGATTGCGCCCGTCAGCGACGCGGCCCTGGTGTTCGCGATCAGGGGCACCAGGCTTCCGGCCAGGTCATTGGCAAACGGCAGGTCGGCGGCGCCGACGCCGGCTACGCCGTCATCGTTCGCCTCGGATTCCGCGGTCAGCAGATCCGACGCGCCGGGCCGGTTGATCGTGGTGGTCAGCGCGTAGGTTCCGACGCCACGAATCATCGAGACGCCGTCGGCAGGGTCGAGCACGAGTTCGGTGTCGACGACGAGGTAGTAGGAGCCATCGGCGGTGACGTTGAAGGTCAGCTCGGCGTCGCGATTGCCTTCCGCGATGTCGTCGTTCTGAGCCAGCTCGGCGCCGGTCGCGTCGACCAGCGTCAGCTTTGGATCCTCCAGCGTGCCGAGGCCGCCGTCGACGCCGCTGAGCGTCGCGGTGATCGATTCGCCGTTCAAGGCGCTGACCCTGTAGAAATCGGCGAAGTCGGTGAGCGCGTCGATCCGGGCATTGAACAGCGACCGGAAGTCGCGGTTGCCGATCGGCACGAAGTTCGGGTCGAGGTTCTCGGCCAGCGCAAGGTCGGCCACGAGGATGCCGTCCGTCCCGTCGTCGTTGGGCTCGTTCTCGCCGGTCAGCACGTTCGGGGCATCCGCGTCGGTCAGCTCGAGGTCGAGCCGATAGGCGCCGGTGCCCGGTCGTGAGGTGCCGTCCTCGTCGATGACGGAGACCGCGATCGTGTACGCGCCCGCGTTCTGGTAGGTGTGCGTCGCCTGCGACACGACACCGACCGTCTCCATGTTGCCGTCGCCCCATTCGATTTCAAACCCCGTGGGCGTCTCATCGCCCGGGTCGATCACGCTGCCCAGCTCGAGGGTGTACGTCGCGCCCGCGTCAACCGTCTCGGCGCCGGTCACGTCGACCGTCGGCGCGATGTTCAGCACCGTCACGTCGAGCGTCGTCGAAACCGAATGGGTCGCATCCTCATCCACCACCTGGACGGTGATCGTGCGCGTCGCATCGCCGTCGCTGTACTGGTGGCTCGCTACGAGCGCGTCGAATCGCAGCGGCGAACTCCGCACGTGATCGACGGTGAGCGTGTAATCGCCGGTGATCGACCCTGTCGAAGCGATGACGACGTACGCCGTCAGATCCGCGGCGAAGCTGCTGAATTCGAGCATGCCAGTGCTCGTTTCGGACGCAAGCATCGTCGGCGCTCCCGTGGCGCCGGGCGTCCAGATTTCGATCTCGGGCGCGGTGAGGGCGCCGGAGACGTTGATGGTCAGCGTATCGCCGTCCGCGACGGCGACCCGGTAGAAATCCTCGTCGGCCGCCGACCCGATGGAACCGGTGACCGAGGCGCCGTATCTCTCGCCCGCGCCGGTGTACGTCGAATCGAGCGTGAAAGCGCCGCGCAGATCGTCGGCCACCTCGAGATCGGCCTGCAGCGCGCCCGCCGTGCCGTCATCGTTCGGCTCGCCCTCGGTCGTGATGGCATCAAGCGGCACGTTCAGCGTGGTCGACGCGCCGTCCCCCCAGGCGACGACCACCTGCGCCGGAAAGTCGCGACCGGGATCGACCAGGTCGCTGATGGCCAGGTTGAGGTCGTTGCCCTCCTCCACGATCGGCATGCTTCCCTGCTCGGTGGTCAGGACGACGTCCGGGGTGACGTTTCCGATGTTCACGTTCAGGGGCGTTGCGTCGTGGGTCCCCTCTTCGTCGGTGGCCGTGGCGGAGATCGTGAATGCGCCGTCATCGACATAGAGGTGCGTCACACGGACCGCCGCTCCGCCGAAAAGCTGGGGAACGCTGCCGTCGCCCCAGTCGATCAGCCAGCTCTGCAGCGTGTCGTCGCCCGGATCGGACGCGCTCAGATCGAACGCGAGGAGCGTGCCCTCGTCCGCGGCGGAGCCGTCCGTGCTGATCCCCAGGGTCGGCGCGACGTCGTTGACCGCGATCGTCTTCTGCGCCGAGTAGGTGCCGTCACGGTCGGTCAGGCTCGCGGTGATTGTTGCCATGCCGTCGGCATCGTTGTCGGCATAGGTGTGCTCGACGGTGCCGGATGCGCCCTCGAGCGCGGACGTGGTGTTGTCGCCCCAGTTGATGATCCAGCGTGCCGGGGCCGTGCCCAGGTCGAGACCGTTTGCCGACAGCATGAGCGAATAGGGTGTTCCTTCGCTGGCGCTGTCGGAGCCGGTGAGCGCCGGCATCGGCACCACGTCGGTCACGACGATCTGCGTCAGAAGCTCCCGGAACCCGCCGTCCTTGTCGGTGATCGTGCCGAGGACGGGCACCGCGAGCGCGCCGTTGTTCAGCAGCGTCGCCGGCACGGTGAACGCCCGGTTGTCCGTGCCCTCGATGGCGTCCGTCAGA
Organism: Phycisphaeraceae bacterium; assembly: GCA_002686995.1. GTDB lineage: Bacteria > Planctomycetota > Phycisphaerae > Phycisphaerales > Phycisphaeraceae > NYZC01. The sequence goes on from NYZC01000184.1 coordinate 10,462, forward strand.
TCGATCGTGCCGTCGTTGCCCACGTCGAGCGAAAGCGTGAACATGCTGTCCGCGCTGGACGGGTCGGAGACGCCCGTGAAGCTGACGGTGGCAGCTTCCGACTCGGTGACGGCATCGCCGGTGAGCGTGCCGGTCGGCGCTGCGTTCTCGACGACGAGCGTCACGGTCGAGAAGTTCGGGGTGCCGGGGGGCGAATCAAAAGGAATGAGCCCGATCGCCTCGGGAAATCCGAAGGTCGTTCGGGCATCCGCGAACAGGTCGAACGTGTATGTGCCGTCGTCATTGATTCCGACCGAGCCCAGCTGCGCCCATGTGATCGTGAACGCCTGGCCTGGGGTCGCCGTGAAATCCGCGGTCCCGCCCATGCTCAGGTCCTCACCACCGAACTCCACGAGCACGGCGTCGGCGTCGGTGGACCGGGGGGTGAAGACGAGGTCCTGGCCTTCCGAGATCGTGATCGGATCCGCGTCCACCGTCGGGACCGGCGGCATGATGGTGACGCCGACCTGGTCCGAGAAGGAACCGTCGTCGTTGACCCAGCTGACGTCGAGCGTGACGAAGCCGTTGATCTGCGCGAAGGTGTGCGTGAATACGAACGTCTGACCCACGGTCGCCACGTTGCCTGGCGCCGACAGCGGCGCCAGCGTATCCATCGTGCCGTCGTCCCAGGTCAGCGTGACCTGGCTGACCGGGTCGTCACCGGGATCCAGGATCGTCAGGGGAACCTGGAATGGCGATCCCGCAACCACGTCGAACACCTCGCCGGGCAGAGATGCCCGCGCCGCCTCGTCGGTGACCGTCAGCGTTCCGTGAGCGACGGCGACGTCGTTGATGCTGTCGGTCACCCGCACCGAGATCGGATAGACGCCGTCGTCGTCGATCGGCACGGCACCATCCGCGGTCACCGCCACGATCCGCTCCCATCCCGTCATCCCTCCGCTGAAGGAGAACACCGGATCCTCGCCGGTGGCGTCGTCGAAGAGGCCGTCGCCGTCAAGGTCCCACTCGACCGACGTGATCGTCGTATTCGGCTGCTTGCTGCCGGGGATCGGGGTCGAGGCGAAACTGATGGTGCTCCTGCCCTCCCCCGCCGTCGCCGCGGCGAGCGTGACCCGTGTCGGGACGAAGCCCGGGATGTCCTCGAATCCGTCGTAGATCAGCGTGCCGACGCCGGTCACGGTGGCCGTGCCCAGCGGATCGGACGGCTGGTTGATGCTGTGCGGGTTGCCGTCGGTGTTGTCCGGAAGGTTCACCGACCCGATGGCGCCGGGGTCGAGCGTGTCCATGCCGGACACGCCGTGCGCCTGGGCATCGACCGTCACGGTCGCGCCGACCGCGATGCCGGGCATGTCGATGAACGCATGGTCATCGAAGTCGCCCAGCTCGGCCGAGACGCTCGACGTCGCCGCCAGCTCCGTGATCTCGAAGAGATCGGTTCCGTTGCCGGTCTTCACCGTCGTCGTCACCCCCGGGATCGCCATCGCGATGCGCACGGTCTGCGGCTGGGAGTCGGTGCCGAGGACGCTGTTCACGTGGAACGTGCCGCCGCTGCCGGTGAAGCCGGACAGCGTGATCGTGTCGGCGCCGGCGTCACCGTTCAGCGTCGCGAGTGTCGCCGCCCCGACGACCCCCGACGCGTTGATCGTGTCCGCGTCGGCACCGGCGCTCACCGTGACCGTGCCGCCGAGCGCGCCGGAAAGGCCGATCACGTCGTTGCCCGCGCCGGCGTTCACCGTGTAAGGCGCGCTGAAACCGCCCAGGGCGAGGTTGTCGGCCCCGTCTCCGGTATTGACGGTGACGGATCCGGTCGCCGGCGCAGTCGTCTGGAAGATCGTGTCGGCGGCGGCGCCCGTGTTGACGGTGACCGCCTCCACGTTCGTGAAGCTCACGCCATGCGTGAGCGACGACGGCGTGCCGTCGATCGGCAGCCGCGCAACGCCCTGCCCGCCGCCGACGTGCAGCTCGGTGTCGGTCGCGGCGAGACCCCGCGCGTCGCCGATCGACGTGACCGCCTTGTCGAGCAACACCTGTTGGAGCGTGCCGTTCAGGTCGTACGCTGCGAGCGTGTCCTTCACGCTCGACGCGACGAATACATGGGATCCGTTGGCGACCATCGCCATCGGTGCGTCCAGGCCGGTCACGCCCGGGCTGCCCTCGATGAGCGTGGCCAAGTGGCTGAATCCGGGCATCGGCGGGTTGTTGATCCCCGTCGCATCGACGATGTCGAGTCGATCGTCGGTCTGCGAAGCAACGAACAGCGTGCTGCCGGAATGGGCCATCGACACGTCGCCCTCGCCGATCCGCAGCGCGCTGAGGAAGAAAGGACCGCCGAAGGGGAAGCCCGGGTCGAACGTGGCGCCGAGGACGTCGTTGTCCGCACCGGGCACATCGACGGCCACGTACGGCAGGAAGAATCCCGACTGCACGACCTCGATGGCCTTGATCCGGTTGCCCGATCCCGCGCCGGGCAGGTCGACCGAGCCCTGGGAAACCGCGTCCTGCAGATCGTGAAGCTTCGTCGCCTCGGCCACCCACAGATTGCGCACGCCCTGGCGCTCCCAGCCGACATCGATCGACGGCGACGTGGTCGCGAACTGCGCCGGCGTCGCGCCGATCCCGCCGGCTCCGTTGATCTCGAAGATGGCGGCCCCCGTCGTCGTCGTGACCGCCACCGCCCGGTTGCCCCCGTTGTGGCTGAAGGCCGAGAGCCGACTGCCCGCCGTGATGCCGAAGCCGCTGACGCTGTCGATCTCGGCGAGCGTGGTCGGGTTGAGCACCCGCAGCGTGCCCGTGCCGTCGATGCCGTACAGAAAGCCGGCATCGCCCACCATCGCGCGGAGGTCGAAGTCGGGAAACAGGTCCGGCGCGCCCTTTGACGGCGAGAGCATCGCACGCTGACCATCGGTGGTCGTGACGCTGTCCGTGTCGATCGTGGCGGTCACCTGGCCGACCGCCTCCTCGACCGTCAGCGTGTCCGTGCTGGGCGTCGAGCCCGCCTTGATCTTCACCTCGTCCGCGCCCGTCGTGCGCATGAACGGGAGGAAGTCGTCGGTGCCGTTGCCGTCACGGTCGAAACGCAGGGCGCCGACGTCGGTCATCCATTTCGTCGCCACGGTGCTGGCGGCGTTGTCAACTTCGAGCAGTTCGACCCAGACCCGCAGATCGTCGTAAAGCGTGCCGTGGATCGCCGCGCCCGGCGAGGCGGGCACGCTGACGTCGACCACGTCGTCGCCGGCTCCACCAACCACGTCGGTGCGCGCCCCGATCTCGACGACGTCCACTCGATCGTGGCCGCCCTGTCCTTCGATCAGCAGCGGCATCGCGACATCCGTATTGATCGTGATCGTCTCGTCGAATGCGGACCCGGTGACCTGCACCAGCCCGAGTCCCGTCATGGTGACGTCGGTCGTGCCCTGCACGTAGTTCAGGACGTTGCCGGTCTGGTCCGTCGGCTCGTCCTGCAGCGTCGCGGAAACGCCCGCGGTCGAGCCCGACAGGTCGACGACGAGCACGTCCACGGCGCCGCCCGTGACGTCGAGCGACTGGTTCACGCCGGTGACGGTGACGAGCGCCTCGCCCGCGCCGGACATGTCGATGGTCGTCACGAGGTTGCTCATCTGATCGATGTTCAGCGTGTACGCCGCGCTCACGTCGTCTCGGCCGGTAAGGTTGACCGTGGGAAAACCGTTGTGGGTGATGGTGCTGCCGACGCTGGACGCGATCGAAGTGCCGCTGAGGTGGATCGTGGCGGCCGCGGACCGACCCGCCTCGTCGAACTGCACGAGGTCTCCCGAACCGCCGCCGCCGCTGAGCGACAGCGGGGCCTGCACCGCGTCGATCGTCAGCGCGTTGCCGGCCAGCCCGTCGCCGAGCGTTACCGTATCGTCGCCGCCTCGCAGGTTGATCGTGGTGGGCTCGGTCAGCGAGCGAACGATCAGGTTGTCGCTTCCGGTCGTGTCGCCGAGGTCGAGCGTCGTCTGCACCACGCCGGTCGCGTCGAGCGCGACGTGTTGGATGCTCGATCGGGTCGAGGTGGGGGATGCCAGCAGTTGCGACCCCTGAAGCAGCCAGGTGTTCGTGGAGGCCGAACCCTGGTTGTCGTGCGTGAAGCCGACGGTCTCGACGTTGACGGTGGTGAGCCTTCGGCCGTCGCTGGAGCCGGTGCTCGGCCCGACCATGGTCACGTCCACGGTTTCCGCGCCGGCGAGGTCCCGGCCGCCATCGACGAGCAGGTGGCGATCGATTGAGCTGTGCGTGACCGAGTTCGCCGCCACGCCCAGCTCGAGCCTGACGGTCTCGACGGTGGCGTTGAAGGTCGGGTCGGTCGGCGTCCCAATGTTCGCGACGCTCGTGTTGCCGACGCTGATCGACGGGCGCGCGGTCGCGTCGTTGCGGGCGGCGTAGACGATCGTGTCGGCGCCCCCGTCGCCCGAGACGCTGACCGCGCCGGCGATGCCGCTGAGCACGCCGGCGCCGACGGTCATCGTGTCGTCGCCCTCGCCACCGTTGACGGCGGCCGTCGAGGTGGTGGTCTCGACAATCAGCGCATCGCTACCCCCGCCGCCGGCCAGCAGCACGGGGGCGGACGCCGTGCGGACCGTGAACGTGTCGGAGGCGCTGCCGCCCGTGACTGCGGTCGCGGCCGAGAACGTCGAAAGCACCGTCACGTCGCCGCCGGCGGACGACTGGCTGACGTCGATCGTCAGGGAATGATTCGTGACGTCGATGTGCACCCGGTCCGTGACGCCGTCGCGCGCGACGACGACGTCGCCGCTGCTGCTCGCCGATGACGTGATGACCGGCGTGCCGGTGCCTCGTCCGAAGTCCTTGATCGTGATGATGGAAGTGCCGGTCCCCGAAATATCGTGGTTGCCGTAGCCGACCGTGACCGCGTCGCCCGTGCCGCTGCCGGCGTCGATCGTGACGTCACCGTTCTCGACGACGATCGTGTCGTTTCCGCTGCCCGCGTCGACCGAAAGGCTCACGTGATCCGTCGGGATCCGCGCGCCGTGCTCGACGGTGATCGCGTCACCGCTCCCGCCGCCACCGGTCACGATGGACACCGAGTCCACGGTGCGGTCCGTGTTCATCAGGCGCGTCATCAGCTTGTCGCTGCCCAGCGAGTTCGAGTTGGTATCAATTTCGACGACAGCGCCCGTGCCGCTGCCCATGTCGTTGTCGGCGACGGCCCGGACCATGACCACGTCGGCCAGTTCGGCGCCTCCCGGCGCGGTAAGGCCGTTGAAGGTCGTGGTGCCGCCGGTCATCTCGATGTTGACGGTGTGGTCGCCGCCGGGCGCGTCGACCCGGTCGACGGTCACGCTGTCGCCGCCGTCGCCGAGCTGCAGGCTGACGTCCTCGACACCGATCGTCGTCACGGTGCCCGCTCCGGAAGCCGCGACGCTGAGCACCGGGCCGGTCTTGGTCACCGTGACGTCGTCCGCCAGCTCGACGGTCGTCGGCGAGGAAGGGCTGGCGAGGGTCGCGCCGACGACCTGCATGGTGGCGCCGCTGGCGGTCAGCTCGTCCATGCCGGCGTCCCCGTTGACCGTGTCGTCGCCGTCCGCGACCGACCACAGGATTCGATCGTTGTCGGCGCCGCCGTTGATCGCGTCACCCCCGAGGCCGCCCTCGAGCATGTCGGCGCCCGTGCCGCCGTCGATCGTGTCCGCGCCGCCTTCGCCCATGATCATGTCCGCGCCGCCCCCGCCGATCAGCGAGTCGTTCGCCGATCCGCCGACGATGACGTCGTCATCCTCGTCGCCTCGGAGCACCGCGGGCGCGGTTCCCTCGTAAACGAGCATGTCGTTGCCGGCGCCGCCGGAGACGTCGACCGGAACGCCGACGGTCGAATCGAAATAGAAGTCGTCGTCCTGGGTTCCCCCGGCGGCGCTGATGCGCTTGACGTTCTCGAACCGCTGCTGTCCGCGCCCGACGACGTCGCCGCTGGCCGAGTTGCGACCGACGAAGTTGACGGCAAGCGTCTCGCCGGCCGAGACGTCGTTCGGATCCGTCGGTCCCAGCGACACGACGGTGAAATCCTCGAAGGTGCTGTTGTCGCTCGTCGACACGCTCCCGCCGGTCGTGTATTGCCGCGACGAGGCCGTGGTGCCGGCGTACAGGTTGAGCGTGCCGTCGGCCGCCACCTGGCCCAGCACCGGCGGCTCGTTGACGATGCCGTTGACCAGGTTGGCGTCGTCGTTGGGAAACTGGCCGCTGGCGATCGTGATCTTGATGAACTGGATGGACCAGCTGAACTTGAGAAAGCGAAAGGCGGTGAGATCGAAGCTCATGCCGCCCTCGAAGACGAGCGAGCCGCCGACGTTCAGGAACCCGCCGCCGGTCGTGATCGCCTCGAAGACGGTCAGATTCGGCGCGTAGTCCGCGATCGCATCCAGCTCGAGACCGCGCACCTTGCCGTCGTAGGTGAACGGCGCGGTCGGACGGGGCACGGACGTCCCGTCGGAAAGCAGGAATTCGACGGTCCCGTCCGGCAGGTCGTTGAGGTCGAAGAGGATGGCGCCCACGAGACCGGCGCTGATCTTCGCACCGAAGGAGAGAATGTCCAGGTCGAGACCGATCTTCGCGAACGGTTTGATCGACAGCTTGAAGGCCAGCTCGGGGTTGTCCTGGCCGGGATGGTTGAAGTACGACGCGATCTGCCCGTCGGCCGTATCGGGGTTGGCGCCGAACGCCTCGGGCAGCGCGCCGGCCGTGGGCACCCCGTCGGTCGTGCCGGTCGTGTTGTGATCGTCGAGGAAATGTCCGTTCTTGAGCGCGTCGATGTTGTCGGCCACGGACAGGGCCAGGAACGTCGTGTTGGTGAAGTCGAGCTGGTCGGTCAGCAGCCGGATGCCCCCGGAGTCGTATCCGTACTTGAAGTTCGTGGCGATCGAGAGCACGATCTCGATCCCGAAGCCGGCCTGGATACCGATCTTTTCGAGGAACGTCTTGACCCCGCCGGCCGGGAAGCCGAAGTCGATCTCGAACTTGAAGTCGACGCCGAGCGTGGTCGAGAAGCTCGCGAACTCGACGTCCGGTCCGCCGATCATCATGTCGAACAGCAGGCCGGGGTCGTCGAGGAAGGGAAAGGCGAAGCCCGCGCCACCGAAGAACAGACGGCTGGCCTTGACCTTCTTGCCGTCCGGATTGTTCAGGCGGTTGATCGTCTGCCGCAGAACCTCGTTGCCATGGTCGGCGTTCAGCCGGTGGAACCGGCGGCCCGTGGAATCGAAGCGGCCGGGCCCCTATGACGATGTAAAGCCCCATTTCGTGCTGCCGATCGGGACCTTGCCGCCGCCCTGGGCGGACGACGTGAAATCCCCGGCCTCGAACGACGGCAGGTCGAGCAGCGCGTCGACCGGCTCGAGAAAGAACGAGTCCAGGGCGAGCAGCCCGCTGACGAGCTTCTGTTGGCCTGCGAGGGTCGCGCCGAGGGTGATCAGGTCCAGCAGCGACGGGCCCTGGCCGAGATTGAGCTTCTGAAACAGGTCGTCGATCCCGGGGATCGGATCCTTGAAGATGTCGACGATCGTCCCGTACGGAAGAAGGACGCCCTTGACGGCCGAGGTGGTCGGGCCGATGAACTCGGTGAAGAACTTCAGCACGTCGACCTGGGTGTTGCTGTAGGTCAGCTCGGCGCTGACGGTGTCGGTCGGACTCGTGATCGTGAAGCTCGGCCACGAGATCAGCAGGTCCGTCGTGAAATCCATGTCGATCGCGGGGTCGACGCCCGTGACCAGCCCGCCAAAGTCAGGCACGGCGCTGAAATCGGCATCGAGGTGCGCCACCGCCGACCCGGTGATGTCGGTGTCGACGCCGAGGTCGGTGGACCATTGCGCGCTGGTCAGGCGACTGTCGCTGCCGCTCGTCGTCAGGTCGACGCTGTATGTGTGGTTGAACGTGGAGGCACTCGTGGCATCCTGCGTGAACAGCGATCCGAAGATGCCAAGCTTGCCGTAGCCGGTCAGTCCCGATCTCACCGACCCGGTCACGTTCACGGTCAGCTCGTCCGAGCCGTTGACGACCGTGCTGCTGTCCGACACGTCGATGAAGAAGGACGTGTCGGTGACGCCGATCACCAGATCGAGTGACCAGGTCACGCTGGCCGCCACCTGGCCCGCCTGTCCCAGCAGGATTTCGACAGCCGGGCGCTCGATCAGCCACAGGTCGAACGACTGGCCGCTGAGCGTCTGCGTCAGCGGCACGGAGAACTGCACCAGGTCCGACGCGATGCCGCCGCTCGTGGACACGTTCGCGGTCGTCGCGCCCAGGGTGGCGAATCGCTGGGCGATCTCCGCGCGGACCTGCTCGACCGTGCTCGAGCCGAAATCGAAGCCCTGGTTGCCGCCGATGGACCATGCATCCTCGATCCCGGCCGCGATCTGCCCGGCGGTGTGTGTCGCGAGCTGACGGCCGATCAGGGGCAGGTCGATCTCGAAGACGCCCTCGACGTTCGGCGCCGTGTTGTCGCCCGACAGCAACGTCTGGAGGATCGGAAACAGGTCGGCGCTGCCGTCGCCGCGGAGCCCCGCGTCAAGCAGGCCCAGGTCTGCAGACAGCAGCAGGCGCGGCTCGAGCCTGTCGAGCACGAAGGGTGACCGCTCGTGCGCGGGCCGCGCGATCTTCTGATGACGTCGAGCCGATCCGGATCGTCGAAGCCGACTGGTTGGTCGCCTGGACATACGATTTCCCCACCTTGAGGTAGACATTCGATCTCAGGAACGGACGCGCGTCCTGATCGATTCAGATTCGGAAAACGATCAGGACGGCAGGCGCTCACATTTTCGATTGCGACGTAGACGGTCGTCAGGTATATTCACGTCGTTTGTCGACGCGACGCGAAACCGTGGACTATTGTCCGCTTGGCCAGTCTTTCCGGTGTCGATCGCGACGCCGCGAGCGTGAACCACGAGCGCATCGTGCGTGAATGAAGATCTCATGCTCTGGATGTCTCGTGCGTGGTGATCTGAAGTCTGGCGACTTCAGCTACGAAGCCTGGGTGATTTCCAGTTTCACTGCACATTCAACGGTACGGCGCAGCAGGAGCCAGCATTCGCCCGGTTCCTCGAATTGGAATACGAAGTCGTTCGGAGCGCGCAGCGCATTGCCGTCGATGATGCAGTGAGGGGGGCATCCTGACGGCCAGTCGCGGATCGTGAAGGCGAGGTCCCGTCGCGGTAGGTTCAGTGGATCGAGGCGCAGATGCACGGCGCCGTCTTCGGCGATCACGACGTAGCGCCCGGTCGCGCGGTCGAATCCGTCCAACATCTCCATCGCTTCGCGCGGCGCCTCGTGCCGGGGATCGTGCGTGACGACCGAGCCCCGGACGGCCTCGAGGCGCGCCGGCGTGGACCATGCGTCGCGCCATTCGAGCAGATGCATGCCGACAGGCTCGAAGGCGTCTTCCTTGCGCCAGGAGATGAGCAGCGTGTACGCGTACTCCCACCCGGGCACGGACGGCGCACACCGAAAATCATGACTGCCAGTGAGACCGAGCGGATCCTGCCAGGCGAACAGGGCGGCCGACGGTTGAGGATTCGTCGGATAGTTCAGCGCGATGACGGACGTCAGCCACCAGGTCTCGCCGTCAAGCTTGAACGGAAAGGCCGCCGCAACCGGGAACGTCGGTGCGTCGGCCGGTGTCTGGATCGATGCCATGGCGCCGTCGGCCGGCAGCGTCCATTCGCGAAACTCGCGCTCGTCCGCCATCGCGACGCGCGCCGGTCCCGGCATGAGACGGCCGAGCAGGTCGAAGTCGGGTCCGACGCTGCGGCGCACCCAGGTGAGCACCTTGTCGGACACGACAATGTGCTCGGGATAGAACTGCGCTTCGCCGCGCGCCCAGCCGCGGACGTCGTCGGACTGCTCGACGAACTTGGGCATGGGACCCTGCCATCGCACGACGGACGCGACAGGTCCGTCCGCCACCCTGTGCTGGCGCGCGCCCTGGGTGAACTTGATCTCCGATCCCCCGATGTGTCCGTATTGCACGCCGCTCTCCCAGAACAGGTTCTGTTCGGGGCGGGCGCTCCGCCGCAGTTCGAGCCGGCTGATGTTGCCCGGTCGTATCGAGGCGCGGTACGACGGCCGGTCGATATCGAAGGACGGAACGTGCTGCGTGGTTGTCATGCGCAGCGCGAGGCACTCGATCGGTCCGGGCTCGCAATACATGCCGACCACGCCGACGCCGCCCATGAAACCTTCGAGGTCGTCAATGATCGGAGTTTCATCAAGCTCGACGAGATGACGCGATCCATTGAACGTCCAGGTGAGATCGAATTCATTGGAGGCTTTCAGGTTGGCCTCGGCCACGGTGTGCGGTTCGTCGTCACCCGGCGGCCCTCCCGTGAAGCGCAACAGTCTTGCGTGGAGTCTCCCCGCCGACCAGGTGCACGAGACGCGTATGTGCGTGGTCGCGTTGTAGTGGCGGCTTATGAGGCCGAATGATGTGCCCCCTTTGAAGCCGGTCACGAACGTTGCGCGCCATGTGCCGTGCATCGCGGCATCGAAGAACAGGTACGCCGTCTCGTTTCCCGGCTGCAGGCCGTCCGGACCGCACCGCCACGCGCCATGAGCCTGGCGATGGCGCGTATCGCCGAGCCAGGTGCCATCCACGCGCGTCAGGTCCGCATCCACGACGATCTCGTCGCTGACGGTGAGCTTTTCGAGCGCGGTGCCGTCATTTCCGGACGCACCGGCAGGTTGCCATCGTCGCTGGTACGTTCCGGCCGGCAGCATCGCGTAACGATCGCACGCCCCGGTGAATCGGCCATGCCACGCGTCGACGGTGGTCGCCCCGACGCCGGCCGCGATCTCATGACCGCGCCAGACGACGTCACCGTCCGGCCGCTCGATGACCAGGCGGCCGCCCGAGTCGCCCGCGGGCAGGGCCAGAGCAGGGTTTCCATGCGTTCCAGGCGCGATCCGCGACATGGTGGGGGAGTGTCAGGGGTCCCCGGCGGCATGTCAAGGAGGAATCCGGGCCTCATCAGGTCCGATCACGATGCCGATTGAACCACCATGGAGACATTCGAGATCGCGCCCGCCACCTCCGATGACGATCGTGCGGTCCGCGTGCTGCTGCCCGACTTCGTCAAGAGGAGAATCCCACCGGTCCGGTTCGTGGCCCGTGACGACGCTTCCCGGGTGATCGGCGCCGCGGCCTTGTTTCCCTGCCCGCTCGGCAACCCGGTCGGCTTCAAGATGATGCTCCGCGTGGCCCGGCCGTTCCGGGGCAGAGGGATCGGGCGGGCACTGGTGGCGGAAGCGTCCGCCGAGTCGAAACGGCGTCGCGTCGCGGCGCTGTATGCGCACAAGGCGGTCTCGCCCTTCGGAGACGAGCTTTCCGCGTGGGTGGCGCTGGGCTTCGACCAGAGAAAGACCGAGAACGTCTACGAGAGCGAACCGTCGCGTCTCCTCGAGATCGTCGACCCGCTGTACGAGAAGATGGTTCGACTCAAGTGGATTCCGGAGAACGCCGAGATCGTGCCGTTGCGCGACGCTCCGCACGAGGACGTGGCGCGCATGCATGTCCGCCTGCTCGGCGGCTCCATGAATCACATCCTGCCGAGAATCATGGGCTTCGCCGACGTGTCGTACGACCCCGTGCTTTCAAGAGTGCTCCTGCTTGACGGGGAGGTGCAAGGCTTCGTGCTCGCGCGCCTGCCCGAGCCGGATTGCAGCTCCGTCGAGGCGCTCGTCGTCGATCCTTCATTGCGATTGGGATGGGCGCACGTGCTGCTGAAGCGCGAAACCGCGCTCCATTCGGTGGCGTCGAAACGGAAGGGCATCCGGTTCACCGCCTACGATCAGCACCGGGACACGCGCAAAATGGCGTCGGAGACGGGCGCCCGACTCGTTGCTTCGAATGTGCTGCCGTACATGATGCTGGATGCGGGAAACTTGAGCAATTAATGATCTTGATTGATCTTGATTGATCTTGATTGATCTTGATCTGCTCGTCTCCTTCACGCCGCGTCGAAATCCGTGTCGATTCTGGATTCCATCTGCCGCAAACGGTGAGCGTCTTTCAGGCGATCGATCTCGTCGCGATGATGCTGCGCTCGCCGCTCGTCCTCGAGCGCTTCGCGATGGATGCGTTCGAGCCACGAATGGCAGCGAATGGATTGCGGCGCCATCGACAGGCACGTTTCGAAGGCCGTGATCGCTTCGCGCGGCCGGTTCATCTTCGTGAGCGCGGCCCCGAGGTGGAAGTGCGCGGACGGGACCGCCCGGAGCAGCTCGACGGACGTCAGTGCCGCGTCCGCCGCTTCCGCCCAGCGCGACTGGGCCAGCAGAGCATGCGAAAGTCCGTCGTACGCGGACGCCTCGTCACCGTCGAGATCGATCGCGCGCCGATAGGCCGACTCCGCCTGCGCCCACTGCTCGAGCCTCGTATGGGCTCGTCCCAGCATGACATGCAGGCCCGGCATCTGGTCTGCGGCTGACGCGCCCCGGGTGAAGTGTTCGAGCGCGGCCTCGGGGCGCCCCTCCTTCATCGCCAGGGCGCCCTGGATGAGCTGCACGGTCGAATCTTCGGCATCCTCATCGGACAGCGCCGGATAGAGCTCCCGGCACGCCTCGATGTCACCAGCGTGGTAGAAGCATCGAACCAGGGCGAGACGGAACTTGAGCTGGCGGGGCCACTTCTCGACCAGCTCCCGGAGGATCGTGGCGGAATCGGCATGTCGTCCCGCATCCTGAAGCGAGATCGCAAGGTTGAACCGGGAGACGGCGGCGGTGTTCTCTGCCGATGCGACATCCGACTCGTCCGGCGCTTCGATGTAACCCAGGTCGATCAGGTGCGCGATGGCCTCGGCGTCGCCCGCTTCGTCCGTGTCGACGGCGGCGACCGGCGTCGCGTCCGCCGGCGCACGCTCGTCTGCCACGAGCTCCCAGCTCGTGATGCGATCGTGCCGTGCCGGCTCGTCGAACGCGCCCGGGATCATCTTTCCATCCATGTCCATGCCCGCGGGCAGGCCCAGCATGGCGAGCAGCGTCGGACAGATGTCGAGCAGGTTCGCTCCGTAGACGCGCTGCCCACGCGGAATGCCCGGCCCGGCCATGCACAGGATGCCATATCGGCGATGCCACGCGGTCGGGTTGCTCGTGGTCGACGGGCGCTGTGCGTCACAGTGAAACCCGTGATCGGAAAGAATGATCACCGTCGCGTCCTCGCCGGCAAGCTCGAGCAGCCGGTGGAGCATCATGTCGTGGTACTTGTAGCAGCCCGCCATCACGTGCTGGTAGAGGTCGAAGTCGTGCTGCGTCACGCAGTCCATCTTCGGCGGGTGATACGGCATGAAGACGTGACCGAGGTGATCGGTCAGCTCATAGAAAACCGCGGTGACGTCCCAGGGCTCTTGCTCCATGAGCCAGGTCGCGGCCGCGTGATTGGTGGCGCTACGTGCGAGGAACTTCGCCAGCGTTGCAAGGCGCTTGTCGCGCGCCTGGTCGATCGAGGGCATGTCGGGGACGAACGGCTGCAGGTGCTCCTGTCCGAGCTCGGCCGGGTGCACGCGCATCTCGGCCATGGCGTCCTCGAGACGTGACGGATGGATGGAGCCGGCGCGCATCGGCCACGGGCTGCCGAACGGGCCGACCGCGCTGCTGTATGCGTTGCTGACGATGGCGCCGTCGATCGGCTCGGCGGGGTGGCTGGCATACCAGCCGATGACGTTGGTGCGGAGCCCCTTCTGGCTGAGGACGTTCCAGAACGCCTTGCACCGCCGGGATGTGCTGTTCACGGGACGGACACCGGCGCCGGATGGATCGGGCTCGGTGAATCCGCAGATGCCGTGCTTATCGGCCCGCTTGCCCGTCGCCACCGACGTCCAAAGCATCGGCGAGAGCATCGGCTGCAAGGTGGCGATGTTGCCCCAGACGCCGCGCTGCATCAGGTGCTGGAGCGTCGGCATCCATCCTGCGTCCATCAGGGGCCGGATCATTTTCCAGTCGGCGGCGTCCCACCCGATCAGGAGCACCTTTTCCGCAACACGTTCCATCGACGTCGTCCTTGTTCAGGAAGGTCCGGTCCCGGTCCGTACGGGTTCCTGGAGAACCGCACGGACCCTTGCTGAAAGTCGGCACGGGCCGGGGGGCACTGAACGGGGACGGCCGGGTCGGACGGAAATGGGGTCCGTCTGCGCAGCATGAAAGCCCCGCGGGTCCCGCGGGGCTTTCATGGATCAGGCACTGGTCTGGTTTTCTCAGCGTCGGCGACGCAGGGCGGCCAGGCCCGCGGCACCCATGGCGAGGACGCCGAGGCCGACGGGCTCCGGAATGGCGCTCAGAGGCTCCGTATCGAATCCGACGCGGCTGATTCTGATGGCGAGCGGGGTCGGCGAGCCGCCGTCACCGGTCGCCGAAGCGCTCGGCAGCGTGTCGAGCGGGCCGTTTTCGTCCTCGACCTCGTCGACCGATAGCTCGACGAATCCGAAGTGCATGCCGTCTTCAGCTTCGAACAGCAGGCCGAGAAAGCCGCCGGCGCCGAAGTAGTTGAACCCGTAGGTATCGCCGTAGATTTCGTCGAACTTCTCAGCCGCGAGCACGGAGACGTCGGCGGGGGCGACATCCGGGGGATCGAACTCCGGCAGCTCAGGCGTGGGCAGGTTCAGGCCCTTGCCGATCGTTTCCGGGATGCCAGGGTCGCCGTCGCCGCGCAGGAGGGCGGGGCCGAGATCGAGCACCAGCTTGCTGACGACCTCGTTGTTGGTGTTGAAATCGTGCCCGTAAGCCAGCGCGACGAGGTCCTTGGCTTCAGGTCCGCGAACGTCCACATCGACCGGATCGGCTCTCCACTGGAACGTGAAGTCGTCCACGCCGTCCTCGTTGACATCGAGGTCGTACGAATCCTCTTCAAAATCGTCGAAGTCGAAGACGACGACATCGACATCTCTTTCCATCAGCACCGCCTGCGCCGCCTGGTTCGCGGCAACGACGCTGCCTGCCGCCGCGACGTAGGCGACCCAACGCTTCGAGTTGATCACGTCGATGAGTTTCCGATTCTGCGTGGACATCTTCCCTGCTCCCGTGTGGTTCTTATTGCCGAATGGGGGAAACGTACACCCGGTCGGGACACGAGCAACCGTTCGATGAGATTTTCTTCGACTGCAACGGCCGGGCCGCGACACCGGCAGCGATCGTGCCGTCTGCGACGATCACGAGGGCTGAGCCGCGGATACGGGTCGCGACGGGACGGACGCGGGTTCAATTCCCGGGCGTAGAGGGCCGATCAAGAAGCAGGAGTACAGCCCAATAAGCGGCTCGGTCTGCGCGCTTCGTGCGACCAGCCAACGGGAGCGACCCGTGACAGACGTTCAGTCCATTGATGCGAAGATTGATGCGAAGGATGCCGTCGACCGCGTGGACACGCGCCTGATTCTCGACGTGCTGGTCGAGCGCGGCCGGTGTCAGCGCGACGACGTCGTCTTCGAGTTCCTCGTCGATGGGGCGCGGCAGGTCGAGTCGTTGACGTACGGGCAACTCGACGAGCGCGTGCGGGCCGTCGCGGGAGAGATCGTGCAGAGGGATCTCGCCGGGCAGCGCGTCGTCCTGCTGGCGCCGCCCGGGCTCGAATTCATCTCCGGCTTCTTCGGGATTCTTCGGGCGGGCGCCGTCGCCGTGCCGACCTATCCGCCGACGTCGGCGCGACGGCAGTCTCTCTGGGCGCGCCTGCGGGCCGTCATCGCGGATTGTCGTCCGGAGGCGATCCTTACGTCGTCCGAACTGCAATCGAGCCTTTCCGCGCTGCTGCCGGATCGATCCGACGGGCAGCCGATTCCTCTGGTCGCGACGGACGCCCTGGCGAGGGCGCAGTCCACCGAGTTACCCGCGCTCCCGGCTGCGGACGACATCGCGTGCATTCAGTACACGTCGGGCTCCACCACCGAATCGTCCGGCGACGAGTCCGACCGGTACGCGGCCCGGGGCGTCGTGCTGACGCACGGGAACCTTGCCGCGAACACGAGTTTGATTCAAGCGGCGCTCGGAAGCAGTGAGCAGAGCCGTGGCGTGATCTGGCTGCCGCCGTATCACGACATGGGCCTGATCGGGGGCATTCTGCAGCCGCTCTACTGCGGATTTCCGGTGACCCTGATGTCGCCGGCTGCGTTCATCCAGAAGCCGATTCGCTGGCTGGAGACGATCGCGCGCGTCGGTGGCACCATCAGCGCGGCACCGTGCTCGGCATACGAGATGTGTGTCGAACGCACGACGCCCGCGCAGCGTGAAGGGCTGGACCTGAGCACATGGGCGGTCGCGTGCAACGGGGCCGAGCCGATCGATGCGGGCACCGTCGAGAGGTTCATCGAGGCGTTCGCGCCGTGCGGTTTCCGGGCGGAGGCGATGTTCCCATGCTACGGGCTCGCCGAGGCGACGCTGATGGTGACGGGCAGTGAGCGGCAATCGTCACCTGTCGTTCGGTCGAGCGCGATCGAATCGGCGAATCAGCTCGTCGGCAGCGGACGCGTCCAGGCGCCCTTTGCGCGGGACACGGTGTTCGTCGTCGATTCCGACCGGCGATACCCGGTCCCCGATCGCGAGGAGGGGGAGATCTGGGTGCGCGGCCCGCATGTCGCGAAGGGCTATTGGAACCGTCCGGATCTCACCGAAACGTCCTTCGTCCCGGGTCTGGACGGCGTCGGTCCGGGGCCCTGGCTGCGGACCGGCGATCTGGGTTTCGTCGACGACGGCGAACTGTTCGTCACGGGCCGCACCAAGGACGTGATCATCGTGCGCGGCGTGAACCACGCCGCCGCCGACCTCGAGCGCACCGCGACGGGAGGCCACGAGGCCGTGGCTCGGTTCGGCGTCGCGGCGTTCGAAACCGACGTCGACGGCCGGTCCGGCCCGGTGATCGTCGCCGAGCTCAAGCGTGATCGGCGCGACGCGGATCCCGATGAGGTGATTCGTGGAATCCGGCGCGCGGTGTCCGACGAGCACGAAATCGCGCTGCGCGTCGTCGCCCTCGTCCGACCCGGTGCGCTGCCCAGAACGCCCAGCGGCAAGCTGCAGCGGGCGGTGTGCCGCGAGGGCCTTCGGGCCGGCGACCTGGAGACGATCGAGATCTGGCACGGCACCTCGGAAGGCGAACCGGATGAAGGAGCAGCCTCGAAGCGCATCGACGAAGCGGTGCCTCGCACGGTCGAGCAGATCGAGCACTGGCTGGTGGCGCGCATGGCAGGTTTGCTGAAGGTGTCGATGGACGAGATCGAGCCCGGCGAGCCCTTCGCCCGGTACGGCCTCGAATCGATCGACGCGGCGGAGCTGGCCATCGCGATCGTGGACAGATGGACCCTGGAGCTCCCGCCGACGGTGTTCTGGGATTACCCGTCCGTGGGCGAGCTGGCGCGGTTCATCGCCGAGCAGGCTGCGCCCCAGGCGAACGAGCCGAGTTCCGAGCCCGCGCCGACCGGCGCCGAACCGGTGTGATCTCGTCGTGCCACCACATGGCGCAGGACGACGTCGACGCGACACCCCCGCGGAGCAGACGATGACACGAACCATCGCCGTCCGGCCTGATGCCCGGGACGACGGGCGCCCGGTATTCAATCCGCTGACCCCCGAATACCGGATGAACCCGCACCCGCTGCTGCACCGGCTGCGCCGCGAGGATCCCGTCCATCACAATCCGATCCTCGACGTGTGGGTCCTGACCCGTTACGACGACGTGCTCGACGCGATGCACGACGAGCGTTTCAGCGCCAGCGCGCAGCACTGGACGCACTACGAACGGTACTTCCGTGGCCGTCTCGACGACGCGTCCAGCGCGCTCGCCCGCATCTACGGCCGATGGATGCTCCAGGTCGATCCGCCCGACCACACGCGCCTGCGCAGCGCCGTGTCGCGCTCCTTCACACCGAAGATCGTCGAGCAACTTCGCGGGGCGATCGAGAGGACCGTCGCGGCGCTGCTCGACGCCGTCGCGGATCGCGGCGCGATGGACTTCGTCGAGGACTTCGCCTACCCGCTGCCCATCATCGTGATCTGCGAACTGCTCGGCGTGCCCGAGGAGGACCGCGCCCGGATCCGCGCGTGGTCGGCGCGGCTGCTGCCCTCGTTCAGCCCGGCCCTGTCGCGGCGGGGTGCCGAGGATGCCGACGACGCGGTGCTGGCGCTGGAGGACTATTTTCGAGACCTCATGCGTCGGCGCGACGGCGGCGCCCGCGGCAGCGATCTGGTTCGGGCGCTGGTCGACGCCGGTGAGTCGGCGCGACTCGATCCCCAGGAGCTTCTAAGCACCTGCGTGCTGCTGGTCTTCGCCGGTCATCTCAGCACCGTGCAGGCGATCGCCAACACGCTGGTCGCGCTGCTGGAGCATCCGACCCAGCTTGCGGCGGTGCGCGACCAACCCGACCTGGTCGCCGCGGCCGTCGAGGAGTCGTTGCGCTACGAGGCGCCGCTGCAGCTCGTGTACCGGACGACGCGCGAGCCGGTGTCGGTGCGCGGCGTGCCGATCGATGCGAACCGGATGGTGTTTCTCTCGCTCGTCGCCGCCAACCGGGATCCGGAGCATTTCCCGGATCCGGACACCTTCGACATCTCCCGCGACAATCGTCATCACCTTGCGTTCGGTCACGGCATTCACTTCTGCGCCGGCGCCGCACTGGCCCGGCTGGAAGCCCGGATCGCGATCGACGCGGTCCTGCGCCGATTCGACGTCCTGCACCTCGACCGGTCCGGCCTCGAGCGCGAGCCGAGCCTGATCCTCCGGGGCCTGACGCGGGTTCCGGTGCGCTGGACCTGAGGTCGAAGCGCCGACGATAAAAATATTCCGACATCTCCTGTTGACTCGGCGCGGATTGATGAGATAAATAGCGCGTTGGGCTAAGTGAGTTCTCGAAGAATGTGAAGCCGGAGCACGGTGCGTTGGCGCTACGCCTGTTGCGTCGCTCCAAGGGACGGTTTCGCGGGCGCGCGGTGCGCGAACGAGCACTCAATCATGCGAAAGCCCGTGGGAGGTGCGCACATGAACATGTCACGTTTCGGATTGCTGGTGTTGCTGGCGATGATGGTCGGTGTCGTTGCGGTACCGAACAAGGCGCAGGGCGTCCAGGTCTGCTGCACGGAGATCATGTTCGATACGTCGCTCGCGGAACTGGACCTGGGCGGCGGGCCGTTTCCGATACCGCTGGCGTTCGATCCAACCAACGCGCTGGGCGACAGCATCGACGGGTACGGCTTCGTGGACACCACGGTGAACCTGACGCTGTCCAGCCAGCGCGCCGTCGACCCGGGGCCGTCGACCCGGGGCCGCCGACGCTGGGGCAGGCGTTCGCGTTCAATGAGGGCGAATTCCTGCGCGGCGTGGACGGAGGCGGCGATCCGGAGCCGATCGACCCGGAGCAGCTCGATGGCCAGTTCTTCTTCGTGGACAGCTTCTTCGACGTCTTCTTCGACATCACCGTGACGGACGTCGACAGCCGGCCCGGTCGCGACTACGCCGGCCAGCCGGACGGCGCGTCGTTCTCGCTCCTGGACAACGGTCCGGCCTCGATGCGGTCGTTCCACTCGGCGATCTTCGACAAGAACGCGCCGAACTTCGGCCTGCTGCCGCCGCCCGAGGCGGATCCGTACATCGGCCACTTCGAGATCGAGATTCCGCTCGGCGCCGACATCAACGGCAACAGCATCAACGACAAGATCAAGTTCACGCTCGCGTCCCACTCGGCGGGCGACGAGAACCGACAGTTCATCGAATTGCCCGACGGGACGACGCTGGACATGTTCGACTCGGCGGCGTTCCTCGAGGGCGCCATCGTCGACGAGATCACGGATCCGCCGTTCATCATCGGGGCGCAGCTTCCGAACGGACTGCCGGATCCCGCGGCCTTCGGCGGTCCGACCACCGCCACGAGCACCCTCATGAACCCGATCATCCCGGAGCCGGCGTCGATCGGCCTCGTCATGGCCGGAGCCACGCTCGTGCTCGCACGCCGCCGCTGCGCCTGACGCCGTGAAGCACAATGATTCTCCCACGAGCCCGCGGCCGACCGGCCGCGGGCTCTTTCATGCGCCCGGACCGGCTTCCATGGTGCGCGACTTGACACCCGACAGGCCACCGCTGACACTCCCCGCATGGCCGTGTTGATCATTACCGGCGGTCGGGTCATCGATCCGGCCGGCGAGATGGATGAGCAGGCCGACGTCATACTCGAAGACGATCGCGTGATCGAGGTCGGCGAGGCGACGACGGCGCAAAAGGACGACGCCCAGCTGCTGGACGCGCGCGGCTGCATCGTCTGCCCGGGGCTGATCGATCCCCACGTTCACCTGCGCGAGCCGGGACAGGAAGACAAGGAGACCATCGCGACCGGGGCCGACGCCGCGGCGCAGGGCGGCTTCACGTCCGTCTGCTGCATGCCCAACACCGAGCCGACGCTGGACGACGACGGCCGGATCAACTTCATCTACACCGAGTCGCGGCGGGTCGGCCTGGCCAACGTCTTTCCCGTGGGCGCGATCACGAAGGGGCGCAAGGGCGAGGAGCTGGCCGAGATCGGCCTGATGTCCGCCGCGGGCGCGGTCGGCTTCTCCGACGACGGGTGCGCCGTCGCCTCGGCGTCGGTCATGGCCAAGGCCCTGTCCTACATCGCGATGACCGGCAAGGTGCTCATGCAGCACTGCGAAGATCCCGAGCTGGGCGGAGGCGCCATGAACGAGGGGGCGGTCGCCACGCGCCTGGGACTGGCCGGCTGGCCGCGGGTGGCCGAGGAGCTGATCATCCAGCGGGACATCATGCTCAATCTCCGGCGCAACGTCGGGGCGCGGTACCACGTGCAGCACGTCTCCAGCGGCGGCAGCATCGACCTGCTGCGACGGGCCCGGCACGACCTGTTCGGCCAGGCCCACATCACCGCCGAGGTCTCGCCGCATCACCTGCTGCTCACCGAGGATGCGTGCAGCAGCTACGACTCGAACTTCAAGATGAACCCGCCGCTGCGGTCCCGTCGCGACATTGAAGGCATCCGTGAAGGGGTCCGCGACGGCACGGTCACGATCCTCGCGACGGATCACGCTCCGCACACGCGCGAGGAAAAGGAGTTGGAGTTCGCGGCGGCGCCTTACGGCATCATCGGACTCGAGTGCGCGCTGCCGCTATACGTCCGGGGCCTGATCGAGACCGAGACGCTCGACTGGCCCGCCATGCTGGCCATGATGACCAGCCAGCCCGCGCGGCTCTGCGGCCTCGAAGGCAAGGGCACGCTCTGCGCCGGGGCCGACGCCGACGTGACGGTCATCGACCCGAACGAGGCCTGGACGATCGACGTGGACGCCTTTCACGGCAAGAGCCGCAACTGCCCCTTCCACGGCTGGAACGTCACCGGCCGCCCGGTCGCCACGATCGTCGGCGGGCGCGTGTGCATGCTGCGCGACGAAACGCGGCTTACGCGAGGAGATTCCGTTTATTCCGTTTATTCCGTCTAGTTGTTATTTGTTAATTCGGAACGCGCGCAGTGCGCAGCCTCACTCCGAACTAACAAATAACAATTAGACGGAATAAACGGAATGAAATGATCAGCCCGCTTCGACGGTGACCGTGAGGTTGCGGGAGGCGAACTGGCCGACGTAGAGTTCGGCCCGCTCGCGATGGGTCGTCAACAGGAGGGTGAGGCCCTTCTTGTGGGCCTCGAGCATCCGCGCGCCGGCCTCGGCCCGGTTCAGCGGCGTGAGCATCGTGATCGTCTCGATCACGTAGAGCATCTCGTTGACGTCGTCGTTGTGAAGCAGGACCTTCCACGGGGGAAGCGTCTTGGCGCGCGGCTTCTGCGGCTTCGTCGTCGTCGCGGCGTCGCTCGAGGCGCCCTGCCCATCCTCCACGACCGCGGTTCTCTTGTCGGCTTCTCCTGACATGATCACATTCTAGCGGAAATCGTGGAAAAGGCAAGCGCCGCGCGACCGCATTCGACGCGCAGAAACACGATCGAACGCTCGACGCACGACTGTCTTACCGGATCGATACGACCGTCACGCCAACCGTCACGATCACTTCAGCCAGAACAGCAGGTTGCTGAGCGAGTCGATGAAGGCCTGCTGATCGAACAGCCCGCCGACGGACGGGAACTCGTCCGTGTCGACGCCGGAGGTGCCGATCACGGGATTGATCAGGAAGTCGTCGGGGAAGATCGAGCCCGGTCCGCCGGCGATGATGTTCAGCTGGTCCGGCAACACCGTGTCGCTCGGATCGCCGTCGTTGTTCGGGTCGTCCACTTCGGTGTCGCGCAGCGTATGGTTCAATCCCAGCACGTGCGCCAGCTCGTGCACGGTGGTGCCGGCGATGCCCTCCGAGAACTCGCGCGTCAGGGCGTCGGGGTCGCCGGGGTCGCTGATGCCGAACGTCGCGCCGACGAAGTTCTGTACGAACGTGATCGCTTCGTCCGCCTTGTCGAGGTTCGCGAAATCGACGTGGCTCGCAACCCCGTACAGGTCGGGAATCGTGTCGAGCTGACCGATGTACAGGATCGTGAAGTCGGTGGCGGGGTCGAGACCGGACAGCCTGGGGTCGGTCAGCGTGAAGAACAGCCCGTCGGTTGCCGTCTCGAACGCCGTCAGGTCGCCGCCCAGAAGCTGCACGTTCAACTGGCCGAGCGGATGCGACGCCGGCGTGTCGCGATAGCCCTCGAGGATCAGTTCGACGATGCCGACCACGGGGTCGCCGTCCTCGCCGGTCCCGCCGAAGATCATCAGCTCGCGCTTGTCGGCGAGCAGCGGGTTGATCACGCCCGGGTCGAACGGCTCGACGGCGTCGCCCTCGTGCAGGTCGATCTCGCGAACGATGCCGCCGTCGAAGTTGAGGTAGACCAGCTGCTTCGGCTCCTGCGCGCCGGCGAGGTTGTTGTTCTCGCCGATCGTGTTGCTGATGTAGGCGATCGGCTCTTCCGGCGGCAGGTCGCCGAGGCCGAGATCGGTCGACGCGAGGTTCACCGTCACGACGTAGGTGCCGACCTCCAGCGAGTTCGCCAGGCCGGGCTTGCCGACCAGCACGAAGTACTCGAGGTCCGTCGTGTCGAAGCCGCCCGGTGCGCCGGCGTCCTCGACCGGCGGCAGCTCGAAGCTCATGATCTGCTCCGGAAGCAGGTCCGGATCGAACTCGAAGTTGGGCGACTCCTCGAGGCCGTTGTCCTCCCAGCGCGTGAGCATCTCGAACCTGTCGTCCGACGGGTCGAGCGGCGTGCCCTGGTCGTCGAGCACGAACACGCCCGTCAGGATCGGGAACTCGGCCTCGGTCGTAACGCTGAGGAACTGGTACGCGTCCGCCATGATCCGGTAGACGTCGACGTCGGTGACGTTCTCCAGTCTCGACGTCAGCGCGAGCGGGCCGCTGTCGACGGTGAGGTCCAGCGGTTCCGATGCGAGCGCCTCGACGAAGTCGTCGGGGGCGTCGGTCAGGATGAACTCGAGCGTCACGCTGTCGTCGCCGGACTGACCGCCCTCCAGGCCGTCGCCGTCGACGTCGAGAATCGAGCCCAGGAAGTCCTCCCCGGTCTCGACGATGCCGTCCTGGTTGAAATCGCGCAGCACGCTGCGGAGGCCGGAGCGATCGTGAATCGTCGGCGACATCTCGAGATCCGCGGCCGTGATCGGGTCGCCCGCAAGGTTCAGCGTGCGGCCGAAGAGCGTGATCTTGACCCGGTCGCCGAAACCTTCCGGGCGGCGCAGCGTCAGGACGCCCTGCGTGCGCCCGTCGTCGGCGAGGCGGTTGTCGTACGAGAGGATCGTGCCGCCGTCGTCGATGATGCTGTCGTCCGCGTCACGAATCTCGATGCTGCCGGGCACGTCCACGACGTCGTCGACGTCGCCGTCGTCGTTGCCGTCGAACGCGAGCGTGAACGTGGAGGTGTCGACGGACTCGCTGAAGAGGATCTCGATCTGGGTGTCCCCGAGGATCGTCGACGACTCGACCTGCACCGGGCCGGTCGGATCGTCGAGCGTCCGGGGGGTCAGCGCGAATCCGAAGGCGCCCAGCGACGCGCGATCGACACCGCCGGCGGCCACGACCACGGGCAGCCTGCCGTCGGCCGCCGCGGTGTTGGTGATCTGGCCCTGCATGGTGAGCCGGCCGACGGTGCCCGTGAACAGGCCGCCGGCCTGGGCCGAATCCGCCTCGCGCACGTCGTCGGCCGCCGCGTTGCCCGAGTACGCACGGTTGTCGTCGGGCAGGTTGTTCGGGTTGCTGCTCCCGGCCTCGACGCTCGGCAGCACCGCGATCGCCAGGACGCCGTCGTTGAACACGCCCTTGAACGTCGCGCTGTCGAGCGAGCCGCCGGTCAGCAGGTCGTCCGGCGTGTTGTAGACGCCGTCCGGGCCGACCCACGCGCCGAAGGAGTAGACGCCGCCCTCGGTGTCGCCGTTGACCGTCAGGCGGCCGGACTCGAGTCCGGCCGCGAACAGGCCGAGGTCCACGTCGTTGAACGTCGCCTGGTCGGCGCCGAACCGGGTCGCGATCAGGCCGCTGTGGTTGCCGTCGACGTTGATCGATCGGGCCCGTCCGTCGACCAGCACGCGGCTGCCCGCCTCGGTGCCGTCGTCGAGGTTGACGCCCGCGGCGTCGCCGTGAATGAGCACGTCGGCGGCCGGTCCGAGGGTGCCGCCGATGGTGAGGCGGCGGTCCACCCGGCCCAGTTCGACCAGGCCGTCCTGGTCGCCGGTGTACGAGATCGTGCCGGCGTCGAGGTTCACGAGCAGGTCGCTGCCGGGCAGCGCTGCCGCGTCGAACTTGAGCGTACCGGCCGACTCGGTGAGGACCCGCCCGGCCACGTCGCCGCCGGCCTGGTCGAGCCGGCTGATCGTGGACGTCGCGCGCACGATGCCGCTCGCGCTGATCTCGCCCGCGATCTTCATGCGATCGATCGAGCGGGCCAGGATGCTGCCGGCGAGGGCGCCGGCGAGATCGAACTGGCTGATCGCGGCGCCGGTCACGAGGTTGCCCGCGAAATCCCCGGTGATCGAGACGCGCCCGAAACTGTTGCCTTCGGTCGTCACGCGGCTCGTGAACGTGCCCGGACCCGTGATGCTCATGGTCGAGATGGAGTCGGCCGACAGGCCGACGTTCGACAGTGCGGACTGGGTGAAGCCGTTGAAGCTGACGAACCGGTCGTTGTCGACGTCGATGCCGACGAGCACGGCCGGGGCCACGCTGGTGTCGAACGTGATGCGGTTCACGCCTTCGGCGACGGCGCCCGGCTCGAGCGTCGGGGCGATCGTCGCATCGTCGGGATCGATCGAGACCAGCCGGTTGAGACCTTCGTCGAGGCCCATGAGGATCAGGTCGTCGTCGTTGTGCTCGATGTCCGCGATGTCGACGACACGTCCGGTGGCCGGATTCGTGAACGTGCCCGCCGCCTTGATCAGCAGGCCGGTGGCCGTGTCGTACCGGAACAGGCGATCGTCCTCGGTCGCGACGAACAGTTCGCCCGAGCCGCCCGCGCTGTTGTCCACGGACATGCCGGCGACGGCGCCGGTGAGCGGCGCGCCGTCGTCGTCGACGGTCAGGACCGCCCGCCGCGTGAACGTGCCGTCGGTCGGATCGATCACGCCGAGTGTACGGCTCGTGTCGGCGCCGCTGGTGAAGAACGCGCCGCCGGGGACGTCGCCCGGATCGTCCGTGTCGCCGTCGCGCATCGGCAGGCCGCCGTCGTCGAAGTTGTCGCCCGTGTCGTAGGCGTAGGTCGGGGCGTTCGCGTCCGGATCGACGAGGAAACTGGTTGAGCGGGTCGTGAACGCGTCGACGAACGGATCGAGCAGGCCGGCCTCGCCGATGATCGCCGAGTCGGTCCCCGGCGCCGTCGTGCTCACGGTGATGATCTGGCCGGTGCCGCCGGCCGTGTCGTACGCGGTGAGCATGCCGTCCGCGTTGAAGCCCATGCCGCCGATGTCCGTGTCGGCGCCGCCGATCTTGACGGCGCCCACCGTGAACACGGCGCCCGAAACGTCGATCAGCACGAGGACGTCCTCGGCGCCGACACGACGGATCGCGTGAATCGTGCCGAACTCGTCGATCGCCATGGCCGTGAAGTCGTCGGTGATCGGGCCGCCGTCGTCGAGCGGCACGGCCGGGAGGAAGGGCGAGAGGGGGCTGGTCAGGTTGACGATGCCGTCGCCGACGGAGGTCGTCGTGTCCAGGGCCGCGAGCGCGGCGCCGGCGCCGTCCGGGCCCTCGCCGTCGCGATCGGAGACGATGGCCACCAGGACGCCGAACGGAGAGTAAGTGATCGTGCGCACGATCGCCTCGCCGACCGCGTCGCCCGGATTCCCGGAGCGGAACTCGTTGTTGAAGATGTCGCGCACGTCGCCGATGGGCGAGATGCGGCCCGACGTCATGTCGATGTCCACGACCACGTCGCGGAAGAAGTCGAACTCGTCGTCGCCGTCGGTGTCCACGCCGGCCGTCTCAACGGCCACGATCCGTCCGAACGCGCTCGCGGCGAGTCCGCGCAGGTCGGCGGGCGCCGAATCCGTGTCGACGAGGCTGCCCAGCGTCTGTGACGGCGTGGGATTGAACAGCTCGGCCACGCCCAGCAGCGGGTTGTCGAAGTCGATGGCGTCGAGGACGAGGTCCTCACCGGTCTGCGCGTCGGTGACGCTGAAGGGACCGGTGAGCACCAAGCCCGTCGCCGTGTCGACCTGGGACAGCTCGTTGAGCACCGGGTCGTAGACCCACGTCGCGCCGGTGTCGTCGATCGCGATCAGGCTCACGTCGTCGGTGGGCGTCGCCGCCAGATCGCTGATCAGGCCGTTGGTGCCTGTGCCCTCGACGATCTCGAGGTTCTTGATCTGTCCCGCGATCCGCAGGGCAAGCTCGCCCATCTCCTCGATGGTGAGCTTGCTCACGTCGCCGCCGATGACGCCGGTGACGCCGTCGGCGAACGTGCCGAATCCGTAGTCGCTGGCGGTGGCGTCGAACCAGAGATCGGGGCTCGCCGCCACACCGTCGCCGCCGATGGCGCCGTCATAGCTGAAGTGCCCGAGCTTGGCGTCGTCGTCGGTCAGGATGCGCCCGATGGTCTTGCCGCCGGTGATCGTCAGCGCCGCCCGCCCATCGGTGCCGCTGACGACGAGCGTGTCGATGGTGTCGGGATCGCCGGGCGTGTCGTGGATGTCGATCGTCGCGCCGACGGGGCTGCCTGACAGCGCAATGGTGAGGCCCTCGAAGAACAGCGATCCGCCCGTCGGCACCGACGCCGCGAATGGCTCGAGCGGGCTGCCGAGGTCGTCGGTCAGGTCGCTGATGGCGTAGCTCACGTCGGTGTTGACGATGGGCGAGCCCGAGATGCGGTTCGAGGAGATGCCGCCGTCGGAAAGCACGTAGCTGGCCGCGTCGATCGTGGCCGCGACGCTGCCGAAACGACTGTCGCCGCCACCGTCGGGCAGGACGTTGCCGGTGTCGGGGATGAACACGCGGTCGGCGTTGACGCCGATGCCAGTGCCGAACGCGCCGTCGTCGCCGGGATCCACGCCCGCGGTCAGGCTGCTGTCGATGATCGTCGAGCCGGCGGTGATCGAGCTGAAATCGCCGTTGAACAGGCGACGGTCCGTGCCGCTTCGCGCCGCGTTGCGCTCGACGTCGTCGAACAGCGGCGTGAGGTCGTCCTGGACCGCACGGATCGCCGTGCTGCCGAGATTGAAGCCGCTCGAGACCGAGCTGTCGATGATGCTGGCGCTCGCCGAGAGCCGGTCGAACGGGCCGCCGGCGGCGACGACCGAATCGCT
Organism: Phycisphaeraceae bacterium; assembly: GCA_002686995.1. GTDB lineage: Bacteria > Planctomycetota > Phycisphaerae > Phycisphaerales > Phycisphaeraceae > NYZC01. The sequence continues at coordinate 38,173 of NYZC01000184.1, forward strand.
GATCGCCGTGGCCGAGAACCGGCCGATCCCGCCCATGCCGGCGTGCTCGCCGAAGTCGGCGGCGGACGGCGTCGCCGCGAACTCGTGGTCGAGACCGCTCTGGATGCCGGCCTGGATCAGGCTGTTGGAGACGCCGCCGGAAATCGTGAACTGCGTCAGGTCGAGACCCGACGTGATCACGGCCCCGTCGACCGCGCCGGCCGTCCAGCGGCCGCCCGTCCCGTCGACGATGACGTCGCCGAAGATCGTGCCGGTGACGCCGAGCTGGTCGAGATTGCCGGTAAAGACCTGCCTCGAACCGGCCAGGACGTCGCCGCCGACGGTGAGGCGCGTGTTGGCGTCGATGACGCTGCGACCGCCCAGGTCGCCGCCGATCGTCAGGCGGCTGCCGCGCGCGGCCGGGCCGAGGTCGAGATCGCCGGTGACATCGCCGCCGATCTTGAGGGTCGGGGCCTCGCCGGCCGCCACGCTGGGGCGCGGGTCGCCGCCGCCGTCGAGGTTCTTCGTGTTCGCTTCGATGCCGCCGTCCACGCTCAGGGACTTGAGCACGTCGTCGATCTCGATCACGGCCCCGTCGCGGACCGAGCCGGAGAACTTGAACGTGCCGCCCGACCGGGCGCGGATTTCCGCCGGGTCGTCGCCGTTACCGAAGTCGGAGCCTGCCGTGACAGTGATCTTGTCGATCGAGCCGTTGCCGGCGCGGACAGACCCGAGCAGGTCGCCGCCCTTGATCGAGAGGTTCCTGACGTCGCCGAAGCTGCTGGCGACCAGGGCGCCGGGCTTGACGCTGCCGGAGGTGAGATCGAACTTCACGATATCGGAGCCGGCGACGATCTCCGTGCCGGCGGCCACGTGACCGCCGCTGATCGAGATGCGCTTCGCCTCGCCGAAGATCTTGACGTCACCGGCGAGAATGTCAGTGCCCGTGGTGGCGGCGTCCGCCGTCACCATGATGTTCTTCGCGTCGCCCTCGATGATCACGTCGCCCGTGACGCTGCCGGTCGCGATGAACGTGCCCACGTCGCCCTGCACGAGCAGGTCGAGCCCGAGGTCCGAGCCGGCCGTCGTCTTGCTCGTGCCGACGTTGATCTTGTTGAGGTCGCCGCGGACGGTCAGGTTCTCACCGGCCGCGCCCAGGCCGCCCGCGACGTCGATCGTGCCGACGCTGCCCTCGACCAGCAGCGAGCCCTCGACGAGGTCGCCCCCGAGGATGAACTTGTTGAGGGCCGTCTTCTTCGCGTTCGTGCCGCGAATCGTCACGTCACCCGCAAGGTCGTCGCCGACCTCGAAGGTGCCGACGACGCCG
>NYZC01000185.1 GCA_002686995.1 Phycisphaeraceae bacterium
GACGTTCGACCTTCGACCTTTGACCTTCGACTTCTCGTCACCGCGACAAGAAGTGATGCCGGAAGAATCTAGACCCCGTTCACGTACTGATGCCGGCGCGTCACGCGGCGCTGGACCGGCTCGACGGCCACGATGTCCATGTCCTGCGGCAGGTCCGCGAGGTACTGCCGCACGTTGTGCAGGGCGAGCTGGCCGCGCAGCTTGTCCAGCGTGTCCGCCAGGGCGTGCTCGACGTCGTCGAGGCAGACGCCTTCGACGCCGCCCGCCACCTCGCGGAAGGCGGCGCGGCGCCGCGCCTCGCGGCAGACCTGCTCGAGGATGCGCCCGCTGACCACCTCGCGGCAGTTCACGACCCGCTGGGTGTTGTCGCGGAACCGGATCGTGCACAGGTCGTTGTCCGCGTTCGGGGCGTACAGCCGCGAGACGACCAGCTCGATCAGGTCGAGGCGCGTGCGCGCCGCCTGGTCGCCGTTGGGGTGGTACGGGAACTGCTCCTGCAGGTGAATGGGCAGGATCTGGCGCGCCGAGCGCATGTCGGGCCGCCGGATCTCGAACTGCATCTCGAGTCGCTCGACGAGCGCCGGATCGATGAGATCGACGCGATTCGTCGCGGCGATGACGACGATGCCCGAGTCGCCGTCGGTGGCGAACCCCTGCATCTCCGCGAGCAGGGCGGCGAGGAACTTGTCGCCGTGCTGGCTCATCGACCCGCCGCGGACCCGCGCGATCGACTCGACCTCGTCCAGGAACAGCAGCCCGAACTCGCCGGCGTCGCGCAGGGCCTTGAAGCACTCGCGGATGCGGCGCTGGGTGACGCCGACGTACGGATCCTCGAACTGGCCGGGCTTCACGACGCAGATGTTGCACCGGCGGCCGAGGTTGCGCTGCACCTGTGCGGCCGAGACCCGCGCCATCAGGGTCTTGCCGCACCCGGGGGGGCCGATCATCAGGATGCCGAGCTGCTTGCCGTCGAGCAGCCCGTACTTGCGCGCGACCTTCTTCTGCGACATCATCAGCATCAGCGCCGAGACGAGCTGATCGAGCGTCTGCCGCGCCCGGCCGCCGACGCGATCGGCATCGATGTCCTCCACCTGCTCCACGCGGAACTCCTGGCCCTCGGCCCGCCGGATGCGCTCGAAGCCGAGGCGCGCGGTGCGATCCCAGCGCACCAGGTCGCCGGGCTGCCAGTCCTCCCGCGGGACGCCGTCCGCCAGGCCGATGACCTCCTCCTGCTCGCCGCGCCGCACGAGCATGCGCCCGTCCTCGGTGAAGTGATCGAACGCCGCGACCTCGCCGAAGCAGACGACCATCGGGGACTTGCGGATCACGGCGGAGAGGTCCTGGTTGAGCAGAACGGCGTCGCCGACCGCGAGGCTCTCCGGATCGAGATCGTCGGCGATCGGAATGACGCGCCACGCGTTGCCGTGGGCGATCATCGCCGTGGGCACGGCGCCGGTCTCGGCGGACGCGACATAGATCGCGGGGTGCAGCGGCGGCTCGGTGAGCTTCGCCAGCACGTTCTCCATCTCCTTGAAGCTGCGCTCGGCGCGGCGCAGGCCCTCCGACTGCGCCGACATGCGACCCAGCAGGTACCGGTCGACGTGCGTCGCCAGCTCCGGCTGGTTCTGCCGGAACTCGCTGAGCATCGCGTATCGGGCTTCGAGCGGAAGGCTCTCGTCGCACAGCATCTTCGTGACGTCGTCGGGAATGGTCTGGCGCGAGCTGGAGCTAGTGCGTCGGGGCATTTTCGTGACCTCCAATGGTGGCGAGGGGGGCGTCGGCGGGACCGATCGCTTCGGGTGAGCCGTCAACGTGGAAAGCGCGCGCGCGGATCATGCCGCGGCGCCAGCCGAACAGGGTCGGGATGATGCCGTCCGTCCGGTCGGTCAGCAGCAGGCCGACCTGGTAGGCGCGGGGAAAGACGGTCCTGTGCAGGCTGCAGTCGTCGGTGGAGAAGAAGATGCGCCGCAGGGGACACACCTCCTGCCGCTCGCTTGGGCACTTGCGGCACCAGTCGGGGTGCGAGTGCCACCAACCGACGAAGATTTCGTCAGACTGCCGCAGCTGAAGTGCAGCCCGGGCGTCGGACCAGGTCTCGTGCGTGAACGTCAGCTTCATCGAGGCGCTGCGGGTGTGGCGCGCCGGGACCTGGGCGGTGATTTCCAGGCACAGCCGTCCGCCGGCGGCGTCGCGGGCGAGACGGCCGAGCAGGACGCCGCCCGTTTCGACCTCGCCGGCCTCGCGCACCCGCGCCCGGGTCTCCTCGAGCACGTCGGGCCGAATCAGCACCGGGACGTCGTCGGGATCACCGGCACCGATGACGGTCGAGCGATCCAGGCGCGACGCGAGGTCGGCATCGGCGATGTCGAGGACGAGGGGCTCCTCCACCACGTCCCGGTCGTGGCCGTCGGTCCCGGGCGGCGCCGATTCGCGGACGAACGCCAGCGTCCGGTACTCGAACGTCTGGCCGGACTCGAGTCGGCCCTCGTCAACCAGCGCCGAGGAGACCTTCTCGGCGGCGCTGCGGAAGTAGTCGACGGGAATCGACTCGGACCACGGACGGCCGTCGTCGGTGGCGATCGATATCCGGATCGATTGGACCCAGGGCGCGCCGCGGTCCTCGAGCCATTCGGGCTCGAGCAGGTAGTCGGGCGTCGCGAGCACCGGCGCCACGCGGCCGGCGGCGATCGCGGCGAACTGCAGGTGCTCGACGGCCGGCTTCCAGTCGATCCGGATCGGCCACTGGCCGAGCGGTCGACCCTGGTCGTCCTGGATCTCGACGGCGAGCTGGTATTCGGTCCGACTTCGGCGGTTCTTCGCTTCGCTTCGATGTTCGGTGGTCGGCATGGCGGTGTCTCCGTGGCAGCGCGTCGTCGGCGCGCACCGCCCCCGGCGGGGGGTGAACCCGGTCCTTTCGGGCCGGACGATCACCCCCTTCGGTCGAACCCCTAACGCGGCCCTGCCGCACCGGGGAAGAACCACGGATGAACACGGATGTTTCGGATCCGGACGCCGCAAGGAGTCCGGTCCGTAAAAAAACCGTGCCCATCCGAGTTCATCCGTGGTTCTCCCGCGGCGGCTTTCGGCGCGGTCGGACCCTCAACCGGCGTCGATGCTCGGCGAGATCATCAGCTCGTCATCCTCGCGCAGCGCGTCGACGACGCGCTCGGACGCGTGAAGGTGACGGCCTTCCCGCTCGAGACGGGCGGCGTAGCTCAGGCGCTCGCCGCGCGACTCCGACGGCAGTTCGAGGTCCGGCAGCAGGCGATCGACCAGCTGGCCGATCGTGCCTTCGCCGTGCTCACGGACCCGGATGCGCTTCTGGCCCGTGGCATCCGAAACGTGCAACGACATCCTGTCAGTGGTGCTCACCATGGTGGGGCCTCCTTTCAGGCGGAACGGGCGACGGCTCGCCACGGAGAACGACTCCGCAGAAAGGCCTTCGCGATGACGGAATCCCGGCAGAGCGCCCGCGCTTCCCGGCCGCAGCAGTCGACGGCGACCGACAGGCCGGAAAGGCAAGCGGCAAGATCGGTCTCGCGGCATGGGGCGGGCGGCCGCGACTGGAACCGGATCGACCACCCGCCGTCCTCCTCCGTGGCGGCGGCGCGGGCGAACCGGACGGCGGCGGTGACCTGGAGCAGGAGCACGCCGATTGCGCGCCGCCGCGGGGCGGGCAGGCGCTGCTCGCCCCGGGCGATCTCGACGTCGACGAGCAGGCGCCGCCGGTCGTCGGGGCCGTCGTGCAGGATCCGCGCGCTGGCGGCCTGGCGCGACGGTGAGGGGTCGGGCCGCGTCGTCCTGTGCGGGCCAGCCCGACTGGCGGCACAGGGTCGCGAGGCCGCTTTGCTCCTCTTCCGCCCCGGATTCGTCGACGGCAGGTGAGTCTTTTCGCGTCGACCCGCGCTTCGAAGGCGCCAGCGCCTGGCGCAGGTCCGTGAAGAGGGCGCCGACCCGATCGATCAGCGCGTCGGCCCCGTCGTCCGCGACGGTCAGCTCGCCGATCAGCATCGGGCTCGGGGCGCCCTCGGCTGCACTGATCGCGTGTTTCACCCCCCAGTCGGCGTCGGCGTTGCGGCGCAGGAATCGCCAGGCCGGACAGCGGACGGGCGCCGCCGATCCGGCGACGGGGATCTCGACGGTCAGGCCGAGATCGTCGAGGCGGGCCGAGCCGCGGTGCATCGCGCCGTTTGCGATCGTGATCGCCCAGTGGTCTTCCGAGACCGCGCGCACGCTCGTGGCGTGCGTCTTGAGGGCCGTGACGAGGTCACCGCGCGGGGATGGCGACGGAAGCTGCATGATCAGGCCCTCCATCTCAGGGGTCGCGGGTCGATCGGAAAGCGGTCGCGCGGCTGGTTGCGCGCCCACTGCGCCGCCGCCGCGTTGAGCGGGTCGTGAGGCGAATACTTCTGCCAGGTGATGATCTCGAACAGCTGGTAGAGGATCGACGTCAGCGTGATGGCCGGGCCCACGTGCCCGATGCAGACGTACGGGACGCGATCCGAGATGTTGGGGTGCCAGGGGTTGCGCGGCCCGCCCCAGCACAGGAGCTTCACCGGATCGACGAAGCGGAGATGGTCCTCCGTGAACCAGATGTGGACCGCGAACTCGTCGGCCTCCCGGACCTCGCCGCCGTCGTCGCGCACCAGCCCCCTGCAATGAAACAGGGCCATGTAGCGCGACGGCGGCCCGACGGGTACGAGGTCGACCAGCTCGCTGTCCTCGACGAGCGGGATGGTCTGCTCGAACGTCTCACGGAGAAAGCTTTCCAGGATGACGTCAGGCATGGGGGATCTCCTCGGGAGCCGGGTCAGAGTGGTTTCTGGACGTCTCGTTGCCGGCGCAGTCGGGCCCGATCAGCAGGTGGGCGTCCGGGTGACCTTCGCGCGCGACGGACACGATGTCGCCGTCGCGCAGACCCACGCGGGCGAGGGGCCAGGCAAGGTGGCGGTCGGATAGCGAGGGCGCATCCAGCCGTTCGAGCTGCTGCGACGCGACGGGCACCATGCCGGGCTGACCGCAGCGGCGGCAGCGACTCTGCGCGGCGGTCAGGCGCGATTCGAGGCGCAGCACGCTCCGCGTCGCGCCGCAGTCGGCGCAGACGAGCGCGCGGGTGAACGCTCGGCCGGCAATGCGCACGGTCGTGCCGTTCGGGGCGTCGAGGACCTGTCGGAGCGTGGTGGTCCGCGCTGATCCGCCGAGGGGGAGCACGTCCCAGTGCTCGTGGCCACTCAGGCAGTCCTCGCGACGGTCGAACGCGGTGACGACGTGCCGGTGCGTGCGCGTGCAGAACGTGACCTGGCGACGCGCGGCGGCGTCGTCCCAGTCGCCTCGGACGACCTTGTCGGCCTCGACGACCATGAGCGAGGCCGCCAGGGCGCCCAGCGAGGCCGGGGCGTTCGTCGGCGCGGCATCCGGCGTCGCGCGATCGCAGGGGTGGCGCGCCGACAGTGCCGCGTAATCCACGGGGGACATGGCGCACTCCAGGCACGGCTCGTCCGGGCCCTGCCGGTAGACGTTGACGCGCACGAGGTGAAGGTCGGGATCCACGCCGGCATCGATCCACGGGATGCCGAGCCGCTGGCACGTGCGGTTGAGATAGAGACGGGGGCCGCGGCTGTCGAGGCACGAGAGCAGTGCCGTGACGCCGCGCACGGCGCCGAGCGGCACGTCCTCGACGCGCGCCGCGATCGGGACGACGTCGAGCGCGGGGTTGATCCGGTGGGCGAGCGCCGCCATCGCCCGCACCTTCGGCCGGCCCACGTCCGTGCGCAGGATGCACTGACCGGACAGGTTGCGCGCCTCGTACGCGTCGGGATCGATGAGTATGAGCGTCGAAACGGCCTGCGACCGCGCCATCATGGCGACGACGGCGGAGCCGATGTTGCCGCAACCGACGATGCACACGCTGAACGGGGATGCATCATCCGCGCGCTGCGGGTTTTCCCGGATTTCCGTGCTGAGTGCGGTCATGGTGGCCTCCTTTCGCAGGGCGTGTCACAGGTCCTCGGGCGTCCAGCGGTAGCCGCCGTCCAGCGCGGTCGGATGATCGACGCATGCCGCGCAAAGGTCGCTGTAGGTCCAGCAGGGGCGCTTCGCGGTCTGGTGATGCGCGACGTGGCACGTCGGACACCGCACCGAATCCGTCTCGTGCTCGATTTCGAGCATGCATCTGGGGCATTTGGCGCCTTTCGGGCCCGCAAACGGTGTGATGACCGGCAGGGTTTCGGTGCTGAACAGGGCGCGACCGGCGTCCAGGCGCAGCTCGTCGCGGTGCTCGAGCATGCGCAGGCCGAACACGGGCGCCCCGTTGACGCGCACGCGCTTCGGGTCCGCGCAGACGAGCGCCCATTCCTGGCGTTCGTCGCTGTCGCTGCGCACCAGCGTCACCAGCGCTGCGTCGCCCTGCGCGTCGCAGACATGAACCGCGTGCGCAGCGTCTTCGGAGGCGCGCAACCCGAGGCGCGCGCCGTCGATTGCGCGATGGCGCCAGCTTTCGTCGTCGTTCTGAGTCCAGATGTTGGCCATGGGTGTAGATTTCCTTCGCTTGCGCTTGACAGTTCGTAGCGCGGTGCTTACACTGGCTGATTCGTCGCGCAGATAAGTTGCTGCACGACCTTCCGTTTTTTTGGCTGACAAAGAGAAGAATAGACCCCCTTGTCAAGGGTCCACCGCGATGGGTATGTCAACGGCTCGAGTAAGGTTGTGTGCAGGCGCGCCGAAAGCGAGGCGAGCGCACACGGAAGCGCGCATCGCGCGAAAGAAATTCCGAATAGAGGTCATACAAATCGGGAAAAAGATCACGTCCAGCACACACGCCGGCCGGGCGGAAGAGCAGGCCGGCATTCAAAAACCCATGAAGGGAGGCAAGTCATGCGTCTGATGTTTCGTCTCGCGCCCGCGGTTGCCAGCGTGAACGGCGGCACCATCAGGGGAGCGCGCAAGCTCATCGTGCGGGAAACCGGGCTTGCGCCGGATCGCGTCGGCAAGATGCTGGCGGGCAGGTACGTCAACTTCAGCCGGCGTACACTCGAAAAGATCTGCACCTGGCCCGAGAAACGCGGCTACAAGGGCGATCTGCCTGACGATCTGTTCGAGCCCTGCACCTCGTCGGCGTGGGAATACGTTGCCGAATCGAGGGCGGTGATCCTGTTCGTCGGCGGCTACACCTGGCCCCACAACCGGGTCGGTCCGTTCATCCACGAGCAGGACAACTTCGCGGCCAACCACATCGGCGGGCCGCTCAACGATCCTTCGATCGTGTACGTGCCTTTTGTCACGATGGCCGAGAAAGGCACGCCCAGCAAGGCGACGTGGACGCCGTACGCGAAGATCGCGCAGGAGACGCTGGATTCGAGCCGTTGTTGCGCCGGCAGGAAGACGCTGTTCTTCGTCGGCTCGCAGAAGGTCAATTACGCGCTCGAACTGGTCATCGGAGAGCTGTTCACCTCCTGCAAGCCGTTCAGCGCGCACCGTGACCCGGAAACCGTGCCGTTCTACCTGTACTTCGGGGACGGGCGGTGCGACCTGCCGAGCATGTTCGGCGGTTGCGTGGCGCCGAAGGGCGCGGCGCGGGGGCGCAGGGTGCCGACGGTCGGCCTCTACCATTACGACCTCGACAAGCGGAGCTGGGACGTCGTCGAAACGACGTCCGGATCGCGCGAGGGCGGCATGATCGTGGTGTCGGTGGACCAGAAGACCGGGTCGACGGAGATCGCCCTCCTCGGCATGACGGCCAACGGCACCGAAGCGATGGCGGCGGCGTTCGTCGACGATCCCGACCGGTTCTGGCCGGCGCACCTGATCGCGAACGAGTCCACGGGCACGCGCAGGCCGCCGACGCACCAGCTGGATCGGGGCGTCGGGGATGGGCGCGTCCTGCAGATCAGCGTCTGCGACATCAAGTACCGGCGGTCCGACCACCACCGCGTAGTGGTCGACGGATGCAACATCGTTCGGAAGTACGTGAACTGGGACAAGGTGGCCGCCTGATCGCCGGCCGCGGCGATACATCGGGTTCGGATCCCGGAGCCGGCGATGCCGAACGTTTGCGCGAGGACGTGCGCCCGGCTCGCACCGTGCGCGCATCCTCTTACGGTGAACCGCGTTCACCCTGACGGAACCGGAACCCGAGACCCGCTCCCGATCGCCCCGGCACCGCGTTCCCGCTAAGGTTGGGCCCATGACCACCCGACCCTTCATCCACTGCGCGGGCGTCGTCGATCCGTACCTTCCCGGCGGCACCGAGGGCGAGACGCACACCTACGCGCCCGGCGAGCGGCTCGAAGGGCTTCCGGCTGAATGGGCGCCGCTGATGCACGACCTCGGCGTCACGATGATGCAGATTGACGCCCCGCACGTGACGACGCCCGAGGTCGCCGAAGGGGAATGGGACTGGAGCGCCATCGATCGCTGCACCGCCGAGTGCCGGAGCCTCGGCTTCGAGGTCATGCTCTTTCCCCACTGGCACTGGCCGCCCGACTGGTATGAGCGGAAGTACGGCCTGGAGGGCATCCGTTGCCTCGAGCACGACGAGCGCCTGCCGTGCCTGTCGGTGTGGGATCCTGCGACGCTGCCGTGGTTCGAGCGCTGCATCGCCGCGCTGGCCGCCCACTACACCGCGACGCATGGCCGCCTGGAGGGCCTGTTCCTCGGTATCCACGGCGACTACGGCGAGTGCATGTTCCCCATGAGCAGCGCGGCGGAGCTGGCCGATCGGTTCCGCTTCGAGCGCGGCGGCACCGTGTCGCACGGTCATTGCGGATACTGGTGCGGCGACCGCTTCGCCCGCGCCGACTTCCCGCGCTGCCTGATCGAGCAATACGGCAGCCTCGACGGGCTGAACGACGCCTGGTCGAGCCGCTTCGCCCGCGCCGAGGACGTCGCGTTTCCGCACTGCGGGACGGGACCGCGCCGGCCGTGGCTCGACTTCGTGACCTGGTATCGGGCGTCGATGACCCGATTCTCGGGCGCGGTCGCCGACATGTACCGCCGCCACTTCCCCGACACCGTGCTGACGGTGCCGCTCGGCGGCGGCGTCGAGCCTCCGGAGTTCGGCCAGGACAACACCGCGCTCGCGAAGGTCATGCAAGCCAGCGGCACGGCGATCCGCTCGACGGCGAACACGTGCCTGTACCGGTCGCCCGATCTGGAAGGGCGCGTCAATAAGTTCGGCCGCAGCTACGCGATTCTCAAGCGAGTCAAGGGGGCGTGTCGCCTGTACGACATGCCGATGTGGCTCGAGCCGCCGTACCCGCCGAGCCGTGATGCGTTCTCGGTGACGGTGGGCATCTTCGAAGCGCTGTCGTGCGGCGTGGCGGGGTGTCTCGACTGGGGCCGCACCTTCGAGCGCCGCCAGGAGCAGTATCGGAAGTTCAAGGGGCTGCTTCGGGGCGTCGATCCGCGCGTCGACACCGCGGTGTACTTTCCGATCGCCTCTCACTTCCTCGCGGACAAGGCGTCGACGTACCGGGGGAACATGCCCGCGCGATTCTGGGATGGCTGCACGCTGCTGCGGGCGGTCTGCGACTACGACGTGGTGGACGATCTGCTGATTCGCGAGGGCGCCCTCGGTCATTATCGGCGGCTGATCGTGTTCGAGGCCGACATCATCGAGCGGGACGTCGTCGAGGCGCTCGCGTCGTGGTTGCATGACGGGGGGCGCATCATCGCCTCCGTCGGCGAGCGCATGGAGACCGTCGAAGGCGACGAGGCGCCGATGCGGCAGCTTCTCGGCGTGGGCGGCGGGCGTCGCGTCACTGAACTGAGCGAATCCGTCGTGCTGGGCGATGATGCGGCATTCGAGGGCGTGGGCGCCGCGGACCTGGAGGCGCTGCGCACCGGCTGGATCGGCATCGGCGGTTCGGCCACGCCCCTCGTCACGCGCGGCGATGCCCACGTCGCCTGGCGGCACGCAGCAGGTGGCGGAAGCGTGATCGCGATCGCCGACGACGCGGCTCAGCTACCAGGCCTGGTGAAGATGATTCACGCCGCAGGTCGTGCGGCCGGCGACCTCCCCGGCGCATTCGACCTCTGTCGTGACGCGCAGGCCGCCGAATCGGTCTTCGTGACGCACTTCGAGGACGGCGTGGGCGTGCTGAACCTGAACGAGTTGCCGGTGCAGATCAGCGTCGGCGAGCGCGTGGAGACCGTGGCCGGCTCGGACCTGGCGTGGCTGGCCGTGGAGCGCTGAGTGCCGCGACGCCACCGGTTTCCGCGTCAATCCTCCGGAAACGTTTCTTCCCATTTAGGCTCGTAATCCGACTCGGACAGCCAGTCGAACCGGTCCGGGGCGATGTGCCGGCGCTCGGGCCGCAGGCGCTTGCGCAGCTCGGGGAAGAAGGTCATCAGCCGGTCGCGCTGGTCCTTCGGAAGCCCGCAGCGCACGCCCTCGGCGACCCAGGACGTGCCCAGCGCCTTGCGCGGCACCGTGTCGCGATTCTGCCACGCCGAATGGAGGCCGGCGCTGCACAGCAGCAGGATCTGGCCGCGCCGCGCGACGGCAGGGGTCGGCTGCTGGTCGACCCACGGGGTGTCGCTCAGCTCCGGAATGTGCTCGGGGAAGGCGGCGTCGCCCGGATCGACCGGCGGCGGTCGCAGGCCGTGCACCCGGGGCAGCATCGCCTTGTGGGCCGGATGCAGCACCCGGCTCCAGTGCGCCATGATGGTTCGGTGGCTGCCGTGCAGGATGCGCATCGCCCCGCGATGCTCGGGCACCTCGTTGAGCCAGATCCACAGCTCGGCCCGCATGCGGCGCGGCGTCGACTCGAAGTCCTCGAGCGTCGCCTGGATGTCGACGTGGCAGCCCTGGCTCCATTGCTCGCGCGGCTCGAGATACGGCGGCTCCGCCGGTCCCCGCTCGTGCGGCGCGAGACCCCACCACAGGTGCGCCGCGTCGGCGCGCAGCAGTCGGCGCGCCACCTCCTCGAAGAACGGATGCTGGATCACGTCGACGTAGTCGGGTTCGGCCCACGGCGGCGTCCTGCTGGCCCGCAGCCGGTCCCATGCCGCCTCGGCCCGGTCAAGCTCGGCGTCGGTGAACGGCCCGTCGATGGTGACGGCGCCGTGGCGCTCGTATCGTGCGATCTGCTCCTCGCTCAGCATCGTGCCGTGATCTTATCGCCCCTGGACTCTTCGGGTGTCACTTCTCGTCACGGTGGCGAGAAGTTGAAGAACCACGGATGAACACGGATGAACACCGATTTTTCGGACCGGACGCCTCGCGGCGTCCGGGTCCGAGCTCCCGTCCGTGTCCATCCGGTCCATCCGTGTTCATCGGTGTCCATCCGTGGTTCCTGATCGTTGCGGCTCAGCCGCGTCAGGTCGAGAGGGCATTCAGGGCCCGGGGGCCGCGCCGCCGCCTCCTGAACCCGACTTTACGCGTCGGCGTAGGACCATAGAATCTGGGCGTTTTCGGGGCAATGAACGTCCGCTCACCCCTACAGGCCGGGATCGCCCAGGGAAATATCGATGGCCACGACTCAACTGGATGATCGGCTCGCCGCGTTCTCGCGTCTCGCGACGCGTCTCGTCGACGAGGTGGGACGCGTCCTCGTCGGTCAGGAACCGATGATGACGCGTCTGCTGATCGGACTGCTGTCGGGCGGTCACGTGCTGCTCGAAGGCGTCCCGGGCCTCGCCAAGACGCTGACCGTCCGCACGCTCGCCCGCTGCATCGACACCGGGTTCTCGCGCATCCAGTTCACGCCCGACATGCTGCCCGCGGACGTCATCGGGACCGAGATTTTCAACCCGCGTGATGCGACCTACAGCGTCAAGCGCGGCCCCATCTTCTCTAACCTCGTACTCGCCGACGAGATCAACCGGGCGCCGGCCAAGGTGCAGGCGGCGCTGCTCGAGGCCATGCAGGAGCGGCAGGTCACGATCGGGGACCAGACCTACCGGTTCGAGGAGCCGTTCCTCGTGCTCGCGACGCAGAACCCGATCGAGCAGGAGGGCACTTATCCACTGCCCGAGGCGCAGGTCGACCGCTTCATGCTCAAGGTCCGGATCGGCTACCCGAGCCGCGACGAGGAGCGCCGCATCATCGATCGGATGTCGCGGCTCGACATCGGCGGGTCGGCGCCGGCGAAGGCGGACGGCGGCGATGACGGCGCGGAAGGCTCGAGCCCCGCGCCGGTCCCGGACCTCGAGCCGATCACCACGCCGTCGGAGATCCTGGAGGCCCGCCAGCTTCTCAACGAGGTCTTCGCCGACGACAAGGTGCGCGACTACATCGTGGACGTCGTCCGGGCGACGCGCGATCCCGCGGAGGCGAACGTGACGGGGCTCACCGGGCTGATCGAGATGGGCGCGAGCCCGAGGGCGTCGATCAACCTGATGCGCGCCGCGCGGGCCCATGCCCTGCTTCAGGGGCGCAACTACGTCACGCCGCATGACGTGAAGACGCTGGCGCCCGACGTGCTCCGGCATCGCGTGGTGGTGTCGTACGAGGCCGAGGCGGAAGGCAGGACCTCCGATGACATCGTCACCACGATCCTGGACAGCGTCCTGGTGCCGTAAGGGCGCGGGATGGGCGCGGGCGAAACGACGGCCGTCTCACGCACCTGAAACCTGGCAACTTGCCCTTTCTCCCGATCCATGCTGACGCGCGAGCTGATAGAACGGGTCCGTCAGATCCAGATTCGCACCGGCCGCCAGGTCGCGGATGTGCTTGCGGGTGAGTACGTCTCGGTGTTTCGCGGCACCGGCGTCGAGTTCGACGAGGTGCGTCCGTACGTCCCCGGCGACGACGTCCGCACGATCGACTGGAACGTCACCGCCCGCGTCGGCGCGCCGTTCGTCAAGCGCTACGTCGAGGAGCGGCAGCTCACGGTGATGCTGCTGATCGACGTCTCCGCATCGCAGGACTTCGGATCGGCGGGCCGCTCCAAGCGCGAAGCGACGGCGGAACTCTGCGCGCTCCTCGCGTTCTCCGCCATCCAGAACGACGACAAGGTCGGCCTGACGCTCTTTCACGGCGGCATCGAGCAATACATTCCGCCGAGGAAGGGCCAGCGTCACGTCCTGCGCGTCATTCGCGAGATCCTCGGCCACGGTCTGGACACGGACGAAACCGGCGACCGCGACGGCACCGCCCGGCCGCGCCGGTGGCGCCCCTGGCAGCGGGCGTCGGCGAAGGCCGAGCCGCGGCAGGCGACGGACATCGCGTCGGCGATGGAGTTCCTGCTTCGGGGCACGAAGCGCCGCACCGTCTGCTTCGTGGTCAGCGACTTCTTCGACGAGGGCTACGAGCGGGCGCTGCGCACGGCCAACCGCAAGCACGACGTCATCGCAGTCCGTGTGACGGATCCGCGCGAGCGCACGATTCCGGACGTCGGCCTCGTCACGCTGACCGACGCCGAGACCGGCGTCACCGGCGTCTTCGACACGGGCTCGACGGCGACGCGCGAAACCTTCGAGCAGCTCACCGACCGTCGTCACGAGCGGCTCGAGCAGATGTTCCGTTCCAGCGGCATCGACTTCATCACCGTCGATCCCTCCGCTCCGGTCGCGGATCCGCTGGTTCAGTTCTTCCGGCAGCGCGAGCGAAGGATGAGAAGGTGACTGGAGGGCGGCTCCAATCCTGTTCGGCGCGAAACGCGCGTGGCGTTCATCGGGATCGCCTCACCGAGCCGGGCCGTCCCCGGGCCGAGACGGACCGGCTCGGCAACGGACCTCGAACCTGCGAGGCCCTGCTCGTCCTGTTGTGCGTGTCCGTCATCGCCATGGGCGCCGACGACGAGGTCGCGAAGCGCGAGCTCACGTCGCGCAAGGGGCCGGTCGTCGCCACCGTGCGGATCGATCCGGAGAAGCTCGTCATCGGTGACGCCGTCACCTTGATGCTCACGGTGACGGCGGAGAAGGGCGTCGAGCTGATCATGCCCGAGTTCGGTCGCGTGCTGGAGCGGTTCGCGATCATCGATTTCACGACGAAGCAGCGCATCGACGACGAAGGGCGCACGACGGCGACGCAGACCTACGTGCTGCAGCCGCCCCGATCCGGCCGTCAGCGCATCCCTTCGATCATGGTCGAGTTCGTCGATCGCCGCGACGGCGCGCAGGCCGCGCCGGAGGATCTCGACGCCTGGGAGCTTCTGACCGAGCCGATCGCCTTCGAGGTCGCGTCGGCGCTGCCGCAGGAGATCAAGGCGACGCTGCACCCGGAGGCGGACGAACTGCCGCTCATCGATCGAACCGGCGGCGCCCGGTGGCCGTGGTGGATCGCGGCGGCGGTCGTCGTCGTCGCCGCGCCGCTGCTGTGGCGTTACTGGTCGGCGTCGCGCAGCCGGGCGCGCCGGCACAGCGCGTACGAGCTTGCGATGAACCGGCTGGACCGCCTGCTGGCGCGGCCGCGCGCCGAGCCGGAGCAGGTCGACGAGTTCTTCGTCGAACTGTCCGCGATCGTGCGCTGGTATCTCGAGACCCGGTTCGAGCTTCGCGCACCGGAGCTGACGACCGAGGAGTTCCTTTCGCTCGTGAGCAGCTCGTCCGAGCTGAACCCCAGTGTCGTCGGCGACTACCGACTGCTTCTTCGCGACTTCCTGAACCGTGCCGACCTCGTGAAGTTCGCGAACTTCCGGCCGGCCGAGCGGGACATCGAGGAGTCGGTCGCGGCGGCCCGTCGCTTCCTCAACGAGACGCGGCGCGACGCGCCCATGGTGGACATGCGGGCCTGGCGCGCGGGCGCGGAGGGGACCGGTCGGGCGTCGACGGGAGGCGCGCATGGTTGACTGGGAGTTCCGCGATCCATGGTTCCTGCTCCTCGTGCTGCTGGCACCGTGGATCTATCGCCTGCTCACGCAGCGCACGAGGTCGACGCTCGTCTACTCGACGCTCGCCGTATTGAACCAGACGCGCCGCTCGTTGCGCGCGCGGCTGTGCCACCTGCCGGCCGCGCTATCGGCGCTGGCGGTCGTCGCGATGGCCGTGGCCCTCGCCGGACCGCGCACCGGGGATGACCAGACGCGCGTGCGTCGCGAGGGGATCGCGATCGTCATGGTCGTTGACCGGTCGGGTTCGATGCAGGCCCGCGACCTGGTCAAGGGCGACCTGAACGTCGACCGTCTCCACGTGGTCAAGGACCTTTTCGAGAAGTTCGTGCTGGGCTCGGGCGACGGCCAGATCGGTTCCGGACGCGGCGACGACATGATCGGGCTGGTGGGTTTCGCGCGGTACGCGGATGCGCTCTGCCCGCTGACGCTCGATCACGGCAACCTGGTCAACATCGCGCGATCGCTCGAGATCGTCACGCGGCGCAGCGAGGACGGCACGGCCCTCGGCGAGGGGCTTGCCCTGGCCGTCGAGCGCCTGCGGAAGCATCCGGCGCGCTCCAAGGTCATCATTCTGCTTACCGACGGCGTCAACAACGCGGGCGACATCGATCCGACGCAGGCCGCAGATCTGGCGCGCGGGCACGGAATCCGGGTCTATTGCATCGGGGCCGGGACCAACGGCCCGGCGCCGGTGCCGGTGATGAACCGCTCGGGGCGCACGGTCCTGCGGGCGATGCGGGTCGAGATCGACGAGCGAACGCTCCAGATGATCGCGAGGAAGACGGACGGGAAGTACTTCCGAGCGCTCGACGCCGACGGGCTCGCGAAGATCTACGGACAGATCGACCGACTCGAGCGCACGGAGATCACGGAGGTGCGCTACATGCAGTATCGACAGTGGTACGGACCGTTCGCCACGGCGGCGCTCGTGCTCATCGGCGCGGCCAGCATGCTGTCTGGCACCCTGTTCAGGAGGCTGCCGTAGGAATTGTTGAATCCAGGAACCCTGCCATCGATTTTCAGTTCGCCCAACCCCAGTTCGTGCACCTTATCTGGCTCGTCCTCGCGGCCACGGCCTTGCTGTTCTGGCTGGACCGACGGGGAGCGCGACGGCTGGACCGTTTCGTCTCCGCGCTGATGCAGCAGCGTCTCGTCGCGCGGCCCGTCACCTGGCGGCGCGTCGCGACGATTTCGCTGCTCGGCCTCGCGGGTGTGGCGCTCGTGCTCGCGCTGATGCGGCCGCAGTCCGGCCTGCGCAGCGTGACCACGCCGCGCGTCGGGGCGCAGATCATGATCTGCCTCGACGTGTCGCGATCGATGCTCGCCGAGGACGTGGCGCCGAGCCGGCTGGGACGCGCGAAGGTCGAGATCCAGGACCTGCTCGGCCTGATCGACCGCGACCACGTCGGACTCATCGCGTTTGCGGGCAAGGCCACCGTGCTCAGCCCCATGACCCCCGATTTCGGCTTTCTGCGCCTCGTGCTCGAGTCGACGGGGCCCGCCAGCGTCGCGCTCGGCGGGACGAACCTCGAGGCGCCGATCCGCATGGCCGTCGACGGGTTCCGCGGCCAGTCGGACCTGTCGCGGGCGATCATCCTGATCACCGACGGCGAGGATCACGAGTCGTATGCGATGGAAGCCGCGCAATACGCGTCCGAACGGGGCATCCGCATCATCGCGATCGGCTTCGGCGACGAGCAGGGCAGCGAGATCATGGTGACCGACCCGGGCACCGGCGCCCGCGCGAGCGTGACCGATGCGGACGGCAGGCCGGTGGTGTCGCGTCTCGATGGCGACCTGCTGCGCCGGGTCGCGCTGGAGACCGGTGGGGTCTACATTCCGGCGGGTACCGGCGCGCTCGACCTGGATGCCATCTACATGGAGCACATCGGGCCGTTGGTGCGGGGCCGGCTCGACGGCGGCACGCGGATGATCAGGCAGGAGCGATTCCAGTGGCCGCTGCTGGCGGCGCTGATCTGCTTGTTCGCGTCGGCGGCCGTGGTGCAGCGTCCGACAGCGCGCGCCGCCGCGCCGGCACGGGCGGCGACCGTCAGCGCAGTGACGGCGGCGGTCCTTCTCTCCGCGATAACGCCGGCGACGGCCCAGACGGGCGGCGGTGCACCGGCGCTCGCGCCGGCTGCGCAGGCGGCGCAGGAGGCGGACGATCCGCCTGCGTCGCAGGCTTCCGGGATGGGCGAGGCGGACGAGATCGAGGCGGACGAGATCGAGGAAGACGAGGGCGCCGATCCACGCGAACTGTACAACGGCGGGCTGGCGATGCTCGCGTCGGGGGAGCTTGACGATGCCGAGCGGCAGTTTCGGCGCTCCCGGCGCCGGGCCGGTTCGGACGGTTTGGCGCGGTACCGCGCGACGTACAACCTGGGCATCGTGGCGTGCCGGCGCTACCAGCAGATCAGCGAGCCGAGCGCCGAAGCGCTGGCGCATCTTCACGAAGCAGCCGACTGGTTCCGAGAGGCCGTGCGACTCCAGTCGGACGAACCGGCGCCTCGCGAGAATCTCGAGATCGTGTCGCGCTGGGCGCTGGCGCTCGCCGACACGCTGTCGCGCGAGCAGGACGGCGATCTCACCGCGCGTCTGGATCAGCTGATCGACGGACAGCGTCAACTGGTGCAGCTTCTGAAGAAGACGGTCGAGCAGGTCGACGAATCGGAGGTGCCCGAGCACCTGCGCGAGCGGTTCGCCGGACTGGAGGTCGAGCAGCGCATGGTCCTGTCCGACCTCGAGGCCGTCGCGGACGACGCGCGCAGCCGGGCCGAGCAGATCGATCAGGTGCCCGAGGACGAGCGGAAGCCCGAGCAGTCGATCGAGCTGGCGAAGCTGGCCGGCGTCGGCGCCTACCTGTACCAGTCCTCGCAGCGCATGGGGCAGACGCGCCGACACCTGCGTCGGCGCCAGGCGGACCGGGCATATCGGCGCGCGGCCGCGGCGCTGGGTGAGCTGAAGCGCGCGCGGGACCAGATGCGCGACCTGGTCGAAGCGCTCGCCGCGGTGATCGACGACGCGATGCGCCTGACCCGGCACGTCGGGCAGCTCGCAGGGGACCGCGGACCCATCGTGGGTGGCGCGGACGAGGCGCGCGATGCGTTGCCGAAGTGGCTCACGCGGGAGTACCTGCAGGACCAGACCGCCACCGTGAAGGGACGCACCGACGAGCTCGCCGCGCGCGTCGAGGCGGGCATCGCGCACATCGGCGACAATGACGATGAGAAGCAGGACGCGGCCGCCGGGCCGGCTCCTGGCCCGGCGGGCGATCCGGACCAGGCGGACGACGAGGCGTCGAAGGCGCTGCTCGAGCTGCTGCGGGAGGCGGCACCGGAGATGCGCAAGGCGCAGGCTGGGTTCGGGGACCTGTCCGAGGCCCTGGCCTCGCAGCGCGACCAGGAGGCGTACCGTGCCGGCGCCGACGCGACGGTCGCGCTCATCGAGGCGCGCGAGCTGTTTCTCGATCCCAAGGGACTCGTCGAGCTGATGTACGCGACACAGAACAAGATGAAGCAGATGCTCGCCGGCGCCGGAGATGATGACCTGAGGGCGCTGGTGCCGGTGCTGGTTGCCGGCCAGCTCAAGAACGACACGCGGGCGGCGCGCATGGACGGACTGCTGGATCGCGCTCTGAAGCGCCTCGACGCGCCCGAGTCCGCCGCTGCGGTGAGCGGCGCCGCCGGCGGGGCCGCCGCGCCGTCTGACGCGGAGAAGCAGCGACAGCGCTTCGAAACGGCGCGAACGCTGCTCGGCGAGGTCAGGGCGACGTTCGAATCGATCGGAGCGGAGCTGCCCGACGTGGAGCCGGACGCGACAGCGCCGGTTGATCTGCGCCGCGACGCGCTGAAGGCGCACGTCGATACGAGCGTGACGCAGATCGAGGCGCTGCGCCGACTGTTCTTCTCGATCCTCGAGCACCTGCGCGACACGGCGCAGCGGCAGATGGCGCTCGCCGACGAGACTCGCGACGCGTCAGCGATGGTCGAGCCCGACGCGTTGAGCCAGGCGATGGGACCGCTCGCCGAGCGGCAGCGCGGGCTGCGCCACCTGGCGGACCAGATCGCCGAATCGTTGCTCGAGCAGTCGCAGATGGCTCCGGCGCCGTCTCAGGCGGCGCCGACGGATCCGGCCGCGGCGGAAAAGTCCGCGGCCATGGCGCAGCAGATGCAGCAGGCGTCCGGGATCGTGACCGAGGCCGGCCAGGCCATGGGCGAGGCGGCGATGGCGATGACCGCCGACCCGGTCGACGGCGACGTCGCGGGGACGCAGCAGCAGCTTGCGGTGGAGAAGCTTTCCGAAGCGCTGCGCCTGCTCTCGCCCCCGCAGGATCAGCCCGAGTCGCAGCAGGATCCGTCGAAGGGACAAGGATCCGAAGGGGACGGGCAGCAGGGCGACCAGCCCCCGCAGGCCCAGCGTCAGCAGGGTCGGATGGACATGGATCGCCTGCTGCAATCGGTGCGGGATCGCGCCGCGCAGCGCGAGCGCGCCCGGCGCCGCGGCGATCCGGCACGCTACGCCCGGCCGGAGAAGGACTGGTAGATGAAGTCGCTGCGCCGTCATCCTGTTGCGCCGTCCGTGCGAGCCCTGGCCTTCGCTGCGGCGCTGTGCTGCGCGACGGCGACCGCGCCGGGCCAGCAGGTGCAGGTCCGGATGCAGCGGGCCCCGCACTACGCGGGCGAGCCCGTGCTCGTACGTTTCGAGGTGCGGGGCTTCGACGATCAGCCGGAGGCCGTCCCCGCTGCGGCGCCCGCAGGAGCCTCGATCCGATTCGGCGACATCGGCACCAGCCGTTCGAGCTCGACGATCTGGCTCAACGGCAGGGCCCGGACGCAGCATCGCAACACGTACAACTTCGACTACTACATGACGGCGAACGAACCGGGCACGCTCTTGATCGGCCCCTTCACGTTCCGGGCCGGGAATCGCAAGATCACGTCGGATCCGTTCGAGATGTCGTTCCAGGCCATTGACATTGACAGCGACACGCGCGTCGCGTTGATCTTCCCGTCGGCGCCGGTCTACCCCGGCCAGCGGGTGCCGGTGAAGATCGAATGGATGTATCCGCGCGATTTCGATACGAGCACCCTGCAGAGCCTCGTCGTGCGCTCCCCGCTGTTCGACCGATTCAGGTTCGAGGACGTGCGGGCGAAGCGCGGTGACACTCAGCTTCCGATCACGGTCGGCACCGAGACGATCGCGCTCAAGGCGACCGTGAGCAATCGCGTACTGGACGGTCGCCGTTTCATCGTGCTGTCGGCGGAGCGGCAGATGTGGGTGGGTTCGATCAAGCCCGGCGAGCAGTTCGGCATCAGCGCGGTGACCGAGAAGGTGACGTCCTGGCAGCATGGTGTCTTCGGACGCCGGCCCCGTGCCACGGCCCGCTTCCGGGCGGTCGGCGCGTCCCAGACCCTTCAGGTTCGGCCGATTCCGCTCGACGACGCGCCGTCGGCCTTCGCCGGCACGATCGGACGGGGGTTCTCGATGCTGGTGACGGCGGACCGCACGGTCGTGCGGGTGGGCGATCCCATCACCCTGCGCGTGATGGTGCGCGGCGACGGCAACCTCGACTCGGCGGTGCTGGCTCCGCTGGACCGGATGGGGCTCGACCCGGCGCAGTTCCGGCTGCCGACCGCCGACATCGCCGGGACGTACGAGGCGAAGGAGCAGGGCGGCGTCAAGACGTTCGAGTTCACGGTGCGAGTGATCGACGAGGCGGTCAAGGCGATTCCGCCACTGACGTTCGCCTGGTTCGGCCCGGAGACGCAGAAGTTCGCGACCGTGCAGTCCTCCCCGATTGCGCTGAACGTGCTCGCCACGCAGATGGTGACGGCGGCCGACGTCGTGGGCCAGCCGGCAGGTCCCGGCGGGCCCGGCGCGGATGCCGATCGCGCCGAAACGCCGGCGCCCGATGTCGCGGCGAAGCGCAGTGCGTTCGACCTGACTTCGGCGGACCTGGCGATCGAGGTCCGACCGGCACTGCTCCTGGTCGATCCGATGCGCGGCCTCGGCGGACCCGGACTGATCACGGCCATCTATGCCGGCTCGGTCCTGGCCGTGCCGCTGGCCTGGCGTCGCCGCCGGGCTCGCGACGCCGATCCAAAGGTGCTCGAGCGACGCCGGGTGATCCGGGCCGAAGTGCAGACGATCGTGCGCGCGAAGGGACAGTCGGGCCAGGCGTCGGCCCGCGCCGTCGCCGGCGCGCTGCGCCGCATCGGCGCGGAGGCCGGCGCGGTGGACGGGGCGCAACGCGACGAAATCGACCGTGTGCTGGCCGATATCGACGTGCACGCGTTTGCGCGCGGCGGCGATGATGATCCGGCGATCGATGCTGCACTTTACGACAGGGCGCTGGGCGTTGCCCGGCGCATCGCGAGCGCGCACCTTTGATGAAACTGGTATCGGTCACGCTCCTCGTCGCTTCGATCTTCAACGGCGCGTTCGCTGCGGCGGCGCCGACCATGCTGGAGGATGCGATCGGCGCTTACCAGGCGGCACTCGATCAGCAGGAGCCCGATGCGCGGCTTGCCGGATTCCGTCGCGCGCATCAACTGTTCGCGCAGGTCATCGAAGAGCAGGATGTCCGCAACGCGCAGCTCTACGTGAACGCCGGGAACGCGGCGATGCAGGGCGAGCTGGTCGGTCCGGCGATTCACGCCTTCCGATGCGCGCTGGAGATCGATCCGGATCACGAGCAGGCGCTGCGCAATCTCGATCATGCGCGGGAACTGCTGCCGTCATGGGTGCCCCGGCCGGCGGGCCGCTCCCTGCTCGATTCGTTCTTCTTCTTCTACCGGCTGCTCGCGCCAGCGGCGCGAGTGCTGCTGGCCGCCGTTTGCTTCGGCGTCGCGGCGCTGCTGGTGGCGGTGGCAATCGGTTGGCGACGGCCGTGGGCGCGGAATCTCGCGATCGTGCCGGCGGTGATCTGGCTGGGTTTTGCGGGAACCGATTTATGGCGGTGGTGGTTTCCGGCCGACGATGATGTAGTGGTCGTGGCGGTCGAAGCGCTCGCCCGTTCCGCCGATTCGAACGGGGCGCAGCCCCGGTTCGCTCACCCCTTGCCAGGCGGCACGGAGGCACGGGTCGTGGAGCGGCGCGAGGGTTGGATTCGCATCCGGCTGGCCGACGACCGCGACGGCTGGATCCGGGCGTCGACGGTGAAGACGGTGGGACTATAGGACGTCGGAGGACGTCGGAGGACGTCGGAGGACGTCGAAGGACGCCAGGACGTCGGAAAACGGACAAGGGGGGCGCGACGCCTGCGCCGCTGGATCGGTCCCAGACGTGCGGTCCGGCCTAGAATCTTCCCGAGAGACGCGCGCCACGGGAATCGACGATGTCTCGAAAGCTCGTCCGATATGAATCGGCGCCCTTGCCGGCGCCCCCCGGCACGACCATCGCGCTGCCGGCGGAAGCGGCGCCGCCGCCGCGCGGTCGCCCCGGGGCGCGGGCGCTCACGTTCCTGATCATCGTCACGTGCTTTCTCGTTCCCGCCGCCGCCTACCTGCTTCTGGCCACGCCGATCCATCGCAGCACCGCGCGCCTGACCGTCGAGCAGAACGACCCGTCGGCCCTCGAAAGCGTCGAAACGTTCCTCTATCGCCATCGCGAGCTCATCCAGTCGGCGCCCGTGCTCACCGACGCGCTGGAGCGCGTCGGCATCGCGGACATGGAGATGTTCGCGCAGACCACGGATCCGGTGGGCGACGCGCTCGAGGCGCTCGACGTCACCGTGGGCGATCGCCAGGAGGTCGTGGTCGTCTCGGTGGACTCGCAGCGGCCGCGCGAGGGTGAGGCGCTGGTCGGGGCCATCATCGAGGCATACCGCGGGTACCTCGTCGTCAAGACCGACAGCGACGCCGACGAGCATCGGACGCTGCTGCAGGCCGAGATGCAGCGATGGGACGAGCAGCGCGACGCGACGCGCCTGAAGATCCAGGCGTTCGAGTCCGAGCACGGCGAACTGGACTATGAGGGCAGCACCGTCGAGGCGCTGGCCGGGCGCGTGCGGGATCTTGGACGTGCCTTGACGAAGGCCGAACAGGGAGCGCAAGGTGCCGAATCGGCCTATGAGTTGGCACGCGTCGCGATGTCCGATCCTCAAGAAGCGCGACTCTATATCGATTCGCTATTTCGAAATGAGACGATTACCGATGACGCCTACGGGAAAGCTCAGAACGAGGTCGCGATACGGCTCGCCGAACTGAAGCACCCAAGTCAGAATCGAAAGCCAAATCACCCTCGAATAATTACACTCAAGAAGGAAATAGCGGCATTTCAGAAGGAATTGGATCGGAAGATTGAAGAATATAGAACGTCCATTCCTGCCGAGTTTGACCGCATACGCCAGGCTGCGCATCGTGATCTGGAGAAAGCTCGTAAGACATACGAAGAGAATAAGCAGATGCTCGCCGATCAAGCTGAAGTCGCGCGGGCCGTCAAGGCGAAGGCCGCGGAGCTCAACGAGCTGAAGCGGGACCTGGAGCAGATCGAGATCGTGCGCCAGGATCTGTTCGAGAAGTTCAACGCGCTCGCCGTCGAGCAGCCGCAGACCGCGGTGCAGATCGACGCGTTCGATCCGGCGCGCAGCCGCGTCGTGTGGCCGAGGCCGACATGGGTGCTCGGCGGCGCGCTCGGGATCGGCGCGGTGGTGGGGCTGCTGGCGGTCCACGTGCGCGAGCTGCGTCGCGGACGGCCGGTCGAGCCAAAGGACACGGGCGGCTCCGCGGTTCTCGCGGTCGTGCCGCGCATCGGAGACGAGCCGACGGTCGCGCGGGCCGCGCGGATCGCGTGGGACGAGCCGGGGCACGTGGTCTCGGAAGCGATTCGCGCCGCGCAGACGAGCATCGCGTACGCGCTCGAATCCCGAAGGAGCCGCACGTTGCTCGTCAGCTCGCCGTCGCTGGCCGACGGCAGGACCACGATCGCCGCGAACCTGGCGATCGCGATGGCGCAGCAGGGTCGGCAGGTGCTGCTCGTGGACGCCGACCTGCATCACCCGGTGCTTCACGACGTCTTCGAGATCGACGGCCGGGCCGGCCTGGTCGACGTCCTTTCGGGGCAGCTCGATCTCGACGACGCGGTGTGCCCGACGGGCGTGCCCCAGCTTTCGGTGATGCCGCGCGGCGGCGCCCGTTCCAGCCCGCTCGAGGTCGCGGGTCTCGGCGCGTTCACGCAGATGGTCGCGCAGCTCGAAGAGCGGTTCCACTACGTCGTCATCGACACGATGCCGGTGCTGGCGGCGCCCGACGCCGCGGAGCTGGGGCGCGTGTGCGACGCCGTCCTGCTCGTCGGACGCTCGACCGGGTCAAGCCCGCTGCTCGCCGACCAGGCCCGCCAGGTGATGGCCCAGGCCGGGGCGCAGGTGCTGGGCGTCGTCGTCAACGGCGCGCCGCAGATGATGGGCGCACCGCAGGTCGGCCGCGAAGGCGCGGACGTCAGCCGCCGCATCTCTTAACGGACGGGGCCCGAGAAAGCCCCCCCTTTATAAGGGGGGGTTGGGGGGGTATCCCAATGACGGACTCGGGTGTCGAACGGTAGGACCAGGTTACGCGTCCACCCCGCGCTACCCCTCCGGAAACATCCCGATCGTGTCGCAGCAGTCGGCGAGGATCAAGGCGTCGTCGACGTCGGGCGGAGCGCGGTGGACGAGATCTTCGACCATCGCGTCGGCGGATTCCTGCGTCCGATCGATCCAGGCGAGCGCGAACAGATCCCATGGCCGTGCGGATTCACCCGGGTCGCCGAGACGGCGCGGCTGCACGAGCATCGCGACGCGACGCGACCAGGACTCGTTTCGGGCGAGCAGCGCAAGGCGGCAAAGAGCCTGCAGCGCGGCAGCGCGGCTGGTCGGGTCGCCGACGAGTGCCGACTGTCCGACGACCTGGTGCACGACGGCGTCGACCCATTCGGCGTCGATGTCGCGGCGCAGCATCGCGGCCTGCTCGAGAATGCACAGCGCCTGCCAGAGCACGACGTCAGCGCGATCGTCCGGCGGCGGGCTCTCGGCAAAGCGCTCGCAGGCGCGAAGCGGCTCGATGAGGGCGGGTATCGCCTCCTCGCATGCGCACCACTGGCCGTCGCTCAGCGCCTCGAAGCGACGGGCGAAGGCTGCGAGGTGAAGATGGGCGGTGAAGGCAAAACCGCGATGCGGTGCCGGGTCGTCGGTCCGTGGATCGGGAGCCAGGTCGCAAAGCGTACGAAATCCGTCGACGAACGGCGCGTGCAGCGATTCGTCCTGCTCGAGCAGCAGAAGGGCGGCCGTGCTCGCGAGTTGCGCGGCCCCGTCACGCGCTGCCACCGCCTGGCGCAGCACGGGCGCGGCGAGCGCGGCGAGCGTACGGCAGTGTCCATGAAGGCGTTCCATCGTTGCTCCGGCCGATTCTTCCGATTCTTCCGATTCTTGTCGATCGCTGCATCCTTCATATAGTAGGTGGGACGCGAATCGCCCCCCGATGGTGACGGTGGAGCGTATCTGGACTTCTGAATCCAAGGAGCAGACATGGCGAACTGGATCGATGTGGGCGAGGTCGGCGAGGTGCCCGACGGCGAGATCAAGGTGTTCACCGCCGAGCAGGATTCCGTGGTCGTCTGTCGCGTCGAGGGCCAGTTGCACGCCGCCGCGAACGTCTGCCCCCACGCGGGCATGCCGATCGGTACGGGCACGCTTCAGGGTTGCGTGCTGACGTGCCCGTTCCACGGATACGCCTACAACATCACGGACGGCAGAAACGTCGATTTCGCTGACGACGTGCCCCTGAGCGTCGTGCCCGTCCGTGAGACGGACGGCAGGATCGAGGTCGAGATCGAGGATTGACGGCAGGCGCGAGCGCGATTTCCCTGGATCACGAGATCTGACTTTCTCCTGAAACCCATGCTCGAACCGGTGCTCAAGTTCCTGGACGACGACGCTTCGAACGCGCTGGAGCGTCTGCAGACGCTGCTTCGCATCCCCAGCGTCAGCACCGATCCGCAGTACGGCGATCAGGTCGCCGAGGCGGCCGGCTGGGTGGCCGACGCCATGGCCTCGATCGGACTGGACGCGCGCATCGAGCAGACCGACGGCCACCCGATCGTGCTGGGTCACGCGCGACCGGATGACGTGATGGCCGACGGGCCGCGCGTGCTCTACTACGGCCACTACGACGTGCAGCCGCCGGATCCGATCGACGCCTGGACCTCGCCACCGTTCGAGCCGCAGGTCCGCGACGGCGCGCTGTACGCGCGCGGCGCTTCGGACGACAAGGGGCAGGTCTGCACGATCCTGGAGGCGCTGCGCGCGTGGCGGCAGGTCCACGGCAAATGGCCCGTGCCGGTATCGGTGATCATCGAGGGCGAGGAGGAGTGCGGAAGCGTCAACCTGCCGAAGTTCGTCGCGGCGCACCGCGACGAGCTGAACGCCCAGTTCGTCGCGATCAGCGACACCGGCATGTGGGACCGGCAGACGGTGGCCATCACCTATGGCCTGCGCGGCGTCCAGTTCTTCAACGTGGAACTGCACGGTCCGAACCGCGACCTGCACAGCGGCGTCTACGGCGGCGCCGTCGCGAACCCGGCGGTCGTGCTGTGCCGGGTGCTCGGCGGCCTGTTCGATGAGCATCGCCGCGTGACGATTCCGCAGTTCTACGACGACGTCGCGACGCTGACCGAGGCGCAGCGCGAGGCCTGGCGCGGTCTCGGCTTCGACGAGCACCGTCAGCTTCTGGGGCCGGCTGGCGTCGATCGCCCGATCGGCGAGGCCGGCTTCAGCACGCTCGAGCGGCGCTGGGCGCGACCGAGCTGCGATATCAACGGTCTGTACGGCGGCTACATGGGCGCGGGCACGAAGACCATCGTGCCGAGCTTCGCCGGCGCCAAGGTCAGCTTCCGGCTCGCCCCCAACCAGCGTTCGGAGCACATCGGCCGCCAGTTCCACGCATGGCTCGAATCGCATGACGTCGAAGGCTGCCGGTGGAAGATCGAGCAGCTCGGCAGCGCCGACCCGATCATCATGCCGACCGACGCGCCGTACATGGCGGCGGCGCAGCGGGCCGTCGAGCGAACGTCGGGGCGTTCGGCGGTGCTCATCCGCGAGGGTGCGACGCTGCCGATCCTCACCGACTTCAAGTCGATTCTCGGTCTCGACTGCCTGTTGCTGGGCTTCGGGCTCGCCGACGATCGCATTCACGCCCCGGACGAGAAGTTCGATCTCGCCTGCTTCGCGCTGGGCTGCCGCACCCACGCGGCCCTCCTCGCCGAACTCTGATCCACGAACGGCTTCCGAAACAACAAATAACCAATAGACGGAATGAAAGGAAGAAACGGAATGGTCACGGCCCGAACAGGCTGACCTGGTGAAGCATGCCGTTGCGGTCGAAGAAGGCGAGCGCCTCGTCGGTCGATCCGAACACCTCCGTCGCGGTCTCGGTGATGAAGGGGCTCGGGTTGCGGTCCGGTTTCCAGATGACGTAAACGTCCTTGCTGTGCTCGAACGCGTGCTGGAGCTCGCGCTCGACGCCGCTGCTGAGACCGGGCACGCCGCCGGAGAGCTGGGGGATGTAGCTGACGATCATGTCGCTCTGATCGATCATCTTGAAGTCGCGGGCGTAGATCTGGCCGTCGACGTCACCGGCGATGTCCAGAACCTGCTTGACGGGCACGTTGATCGTGGTGAGCGCCCCCGCGTCGTTGCGCACTTCCGCCTCGATGAAATCCCGACCCTCCTTGGCGGCCTCGATGGATGAGTCGAGCAGCAGCTTCTCGTCGACGTCGCCTGGATCGAAGCTGATGAAATGGCGCGCGAGCACCTGGCGGAACGCGTCGAGCTCGGCGAGCACGTCCGGCATGTCGACGACGTGCGACATCGGAAACGAGGGATAGACCTTGGTCAGCTGCGGATGGCAGATGAGCCGGTAGCAGGTCTCGAGCGTGTCGACGCGGCGGCCGCGAGAGACGATGTAGAAGTCGTTGGCGCAGCCGAGCGGCTGGGCGAGCAGCTCCGTCGCCATGATCTCCTCTTCGCGCCAGACCATCAGGTCCTTGAGCGTGGCGTCGATCGTGTGCTCGTCGTGCAGGCGATGGTGAATGACCTCGATGTTGTCCAGCAGGCAGATCATCGTGTCGATCTCGAGCTTCTGAACCTGGTCGAAGTCGAAGGCGCTGAACAGTCCGTGGCGCCAGCGGAAGGTGGCGTGCGTATTGACGATGATGTGCTCTCGGCCCGTGGAGTCGGCGATGATGTCCTTGAACACGGCGCGGCGCAGGGCGTTCAGACGTGACAGGGGCAGGTCGAGGATGCGACGCGACTTCACGTCGGGCGCCTCGGCGTACATCATGTCGCCGACGTTGTAGAGATCGATCGCATCGCCGCGATCGCGGGCGAGGCGCACGACCGCCTCGAGGTAGCTCTTCTTGTCCATCCCGACCTGGCCGGTGACGATCGCTCTCATGACGACTCCTGGATCTCATTGGATTATAAGTCGAATGACGGGGGTCGGGGCCTCGGGACGGCGCGCGTCTCGCACCGCGCCTTGACCAGTGCCCCCGTGGAGGCGGATAATGACATTCGTATCGACAGGTGGTTTTCCCCTCCGGTTCGAGGTGACGAAATGGGCCAGATTCTGCTGATCATCGCCATCGTGTTCGCCAGCCTGATCGCGCTGTTCGTGTTCGGGCTGATCTTCCGCGAGCTTGCGCTGTGGATCCAGGCGTTCGCGGCCGGCGCCGGCGTCAGCTTCTGGGACCTGATCGCGATGCGCTTCCGGAAGGTGAACTCGACCGTGATCGTGCACTCGCGGATCAAGGCCGTGAAGGCCGGCCTGGACGTCGCGACGCGCGACCTCGAGACCCACTACATGGCGAGCGGTCGCGTGCCCAACGTCGTGAACGCGATGATTGCCGCGGATCGCGCGACGATCCAGCTTCCGTGGACGACCGCGTGCGCGATCGACCTTGCGGGGCGCGACATCGTCGAAGCGGTCCAGACGTCGGTCAATCCGAAGGTCATCGACTGCCCGGCGATCGGCGGGGGCGTAGACAAGCTCGATGCGGTCGCCAAGGACGGTATCCGCCTTCTCTGTAAGGCTCGCGTCACCGTGCGTGCCAACATCGCCCGTCTCATCGGCGGCGCCACCGAGGACACGGTCGTCGCCCGCGTCGGCCAGGCGATCGTCAGCGCCATCGGTTCGGCCCCCACGTATAAGGACGTGCTCGAGAACCCCGACCACATCGCCCGCAAGGCGCTCGAGTCGGGCCTGGACACCGGCACGGCCTACGAGATCCTGTCGGTCGACATCGCGGACATCAGCGTCGCAGGCGTCTCGACCGAGGCCAACGTCGGTGCGAAGCTGCAGGCCGAGCAGGCCGAGGCCGACAAGCGACGGTTCCAGGCCGAGGCGGAGAAGCGGCGCGCGATGGCCGTCGCGCAGGAGCAGGAGTTCCAGGCCGAGGTGCAGAAGAACCGTGCGCTGGTCGTGCTGGCCGAAGCGGAGGTGCCCAAGGCCATGGCCGAGGCGTTCCGAAGCGGCAATCTCGGAATCATGGACTACTACCGCATGCGGAACATCCAGGCCGACACCTCGATGCGCTCGAGCATCGCGGACGACGACCAGGACAAGACGTCGGAGAATCGGTCGTAGCCTCATCCGTAGCCGAAGTGGCACTTCGGAGAAGCGTTGCTCCCTGAACGATCATCTGAAGTCTACCGACTTCAGCTACGGGGGCGCCTCGATTCTCGAGCGATTCAGCTGCTCTTCGCGCCGACGTAATCCCTCATCCCGTCCAGGTCGTTCGACTCCAGCAGCGCCACCAGGCGATCCGAGAACGCCCAAAGCTCATCCTGCAGCGCGTCGAGGTCGAGCAGCTCGAGCACGCGGCGCTTCAACACTTCGATCTGGTGGCCCTTTGCGGCACTGATCGCGAGCGGGTCGTCACGAACGCCTTGTCCGATCAGGCTGCCGTCGTCGATCTTGCCCAGGAGCCAGAGATCCGGCGCGCGCGGCAGCAGGTCGTTGTCGAGCCAGGTCGAATCCGGATCGCGCATGGCGATCAGGACGTCCGCTTCGCCGATCACCTGTCGCGCCAGATTCGCGGCGCGGCGCTCGACCGGATCATCGGTCGAGCGAAAGCCCGGCGTGTCGAGCCAGCGCACCGCGATTTCGCGATCCGGCGATCCCAGCTCGACCAGCCCCGCGACCCAGTCGCGCGTCGTGCCCGGCAGATCGGCCACGACGCTCGCCGTCCGCCCGAGCATCTCGTTCGTCAGCGTGCTCTTGCCGACGTTGGGCGCTCCGACGACCACGACCGTGGCCGGTTCGAGCAGGCGCCGCAGCGCACGGCTGCGCACGAGTATCGGTTCGCGCCGGACCGGCGCGCCGACGGCCTCGTTCCAGAGCGCGGGCTGCTCCATCAGCAGGTCGAGGGCAGCCGGGCTTGCTGCTTGCGACATCGCGCGCAGCATGTCGGCTTCCAGTGCGGTCTCCGCTTCGGGATACATACGCCGTGCGTCGACCGCCTGCCCGTAAACGCAACCTGCATCGACGAGCGCGTCGATCAGCCTGCTGACCACCCTTGGTCCGCCGTGCGGCATCAATTGCGCCAGGCCTTCGGATCCCGAGCGCAGCACGACGGCACACCCCTCGTCGATATCGGCGAAGCGAACGAAGCGCAGACGCGCCTCCGGCCAGTCCTGAACCCCGCTGAGCCCTTCCAGGACCGATTCCACCTGCGGCCCGTCGACCTGGACGATTGCGATCGCGCCGGGGTTCGCCGCCGTCATGATCGAGACGTGTGGGGGATTGTCGGTTTTTGTTTCTTGATTCTCGATTTGATCAGGTCGGCGGTTGAAGCGGATGGCCGTGCGGGTGGTTCACGAGGATCAGCGCGGTCGCCAGGAGGCCGGGCAGAATGGTCGCCACGCGCGGCGCACCGGCCAGGGACGCTATCAGGCACGTGATGACGATTGCACCGAGCCCGGCGAACAGAACCATGTTGCCGGCGACGTAGCCGCGCCCGGTCACGACGTCTCCGCGCCAGTAGCGCTTGTAGATCTGTCCCCTCAGAAGAATGCCGACGGGGGCGGCGACGAACAGGACAACCCATGGCGCCAGGGCGAGACCCGCCCCCGCACGGTCACCGCGATCAGGGGTCACCAGCGCGACCAGCACGATGAGCGCACCCGCCAGGAGCAACCCCCAGACCACCCTCAAGCCAGCCAGCGCGCGCATCCGCAAATCAACAATCGGGAATCAGAATCAGGAATCGGGAACGTCCTCACCCTCGGGGCACGCTGGCCATCGCGACCAGCATCCCGCGGAGGACGAGATCATCGACGATGCGATCCACGAGTTCGTAGCCTTCGAACAGCAGCGCGGCGTCACCGCCGGTCGCGATGACGATCGGATAGTTGCCCGCCACCTCGGCGTAGCGCTCGGTCAGCTCGCGCACCATGCCGCGCAGGCCGTGGAACACCCCGCACCGAATGGCCTCGACGGTGTTGTGCCCGATCACCTCCTGGGGCGCCGCAAGCTCGACCTCGGGCAGGCTTGCAGTGCCGCGGGCGAGCGCGTCGAGCATGAGTGCCGCTCCGGGCGCGATGGCGCCGCCGTGGAACGTGCCTGCGCCGTCGACGAAGTCGACCGTGATCGCCGTGCCGGCGTCCACGACGACGCACGCCTGCTTCATCACGTCGTAGGCGGCCGCCGCGTTGAGCAGCCGGTCCTCGCCCACGATCGCTTCCGGATCCAGCTGCCGACCAATCGGAATGGGAACTTCCTGCTCGATCCGAAGCACGGGCAGGCCGAGCGACTGGTCGATCGCGTCGACCACGCGTTCGGCGACGGGCGGACAGGCCGAAGAAAGCAGCGCGAGCGGTCGCTCCTCGTTGCGAATGAAGTAGAAGCCGTCCTCGAGCAGCTTCGTGATCGCGGAGAAGTTCTGGTGCAGCGCCGCGGCGGATTCGACGAGCTTGCCGTTCACCACCGCGCCGATGCGGCATCGCGTGTTGCCGATGCTGATGGCCAGCATGCTG
Organism: Phycisphaeraceae bacterium; assembly: GCA_002686995.1. GTDB lineage: Bacteria > Planctomycetota > Phycisphaerae > Phycisphaerales > Phycisphaeraceae > NYZC01. Next base: position 31,780 of record NYZC01000185.1, read on the forward strand.
GTCGCCATGAGGCCGATGCTATCACCGATCGGTATACCTGGCCATCTGTCGGTCAGTTTCGAGACTGCGTTGAGAGACGATGAGATTCCGATGAGCAGGTCCCGGCCATCCTGTCGTCGGCAGCGCGCGCCTGGATCGCGACTTTATCGAGAGCGCGGTCGATCCGATTGCTTGAACATGAATATCTTGGCGCTGCCGAGCAGATCGAAGTGCACCGGCCCGGCCTCGATCGATCTCGATAGCAGTGCATAGCGCCATCTCCTCCCACGATAGGTCGTCGTCGAAAACGCATCCGTGTGCAGGCGCCAACCCTGATCCGTGCAGCGCCGGAGCTCATCGTCGGTCACGTTCGTCCTGTCTCGCCAGACGGTCATGACCGCGACGAACATCCTGCAGTCCCGCGCAACGGAAATCTCACCCGAGAGACCGCGACGGACGTCCCGTCGCGGGCGCTGAAGATAGACGGCGCCGTCGAGCTCGTCCGGAATCTCCTTGAATGCGTAGCTGCGATCCGTGTCCGTGGGCTGACCGAGTTTCACCGCCTTGATGTGATAAGGCAGACGATCGTCGTCCAGGTACACGAGCGACGCCTTCGCGCCATCTCGTTGGGTGCAGGCGCACGCTGGAAGCAGCAACGCCATCGCGACAAGCATCAGTGACCTCATGAGGCGACCTTCCGACTTTTCGACTTTCCGACCTTCCGACCTTTCGACGCTTCAGCCTTCCCCCCGCACCGCCGTCCAGCACCTTTCGAGCAGCGGCGCGACGCCGAATCCGGTCGCGGCGCTGACGGGCGTCACGTCCTCGCCGATAGCGCCGGCGATCAGCGCCGCCGCCTCGCGTCGGTCCTCGTCGCTCGGAAGCAGGTCCATCTTGCTCAAGGCGACGATCTGCGGCTTCGCGGCAAGCTCCCGGGAGTAGCGCGAGAGCTCGTTGCGAATGACGCGATAGTTTTCGACCGGGTCGGAGCCCTCGGCCGGATCGAAGTCGACCAGGTGCACGAGCAGGCGCGTGCGCTCGATGTGACGCAGAAACGACGTGCCGAGCCCGTGACCCTGGTGGGCGCCTTCGATGAGGCCGGGAATGTCGGCGATGACCAGCCGCCGCGGCGAACCGGCGAGCCGGGCGGGCAACTCGGCGATGCCGAGGTGAGGCTCCAGCGTCGTGAAGGGATAGTCGGCCGTCTTGGGCCGCGCCGCCGAGACCGCGGCGAGCATGGTGGACTTGCCGGCGTTGGGCAGGCCGACGAGCCCCACGTCGGCGATCAGCTTCAGCTCCAGCCGCAACTCGCGCTCCTCGGCCGGCTCGCCGTCTGTCGCGTAATCGGGCGTCTGGTTCGTCGCCGACTTGAAGTGCTCGTTGCCGAAGCCGCCGCGCCCGCCCCTGGCGGCGACGAGCCGCTTGTCCGGCTCATCGAGATCGGCCAGCAGGTCGTCGGTCACGGCGTCGTGCACGAGGGTGCCCGGAGGCACCTGCACGTGAAGATCTTCGCCGTTGGCACCGTGTCGCTGCTTCGGGCCGCCCGGCACTCCGTTCCCGGCATGCCAGTGATGGCGTCCCGCGAGGTCGAGCAGCGTGTCGACGCCGTTCGTGGCGATCAGCACGACGGAGCCGCCGTTGCCGCCGTCACCGCCGTTGGGCCCGCCCTTCGGGACGTACTTCTCGCGCCGATACCCCACGTGTCCGTTGCCGCCCTTGCCGCTTCGGACGTGGATGTTGGCTCGATCGACGAGCATTCGTCGAACCGGGAATTGTGGGTCAGCCCGCCTCGGCCGGTCGGATGTGCACCTTCCGACCCTGGAACTCGACCACGCCTTCGGTCAGCGCGAAGAGGGTGTTGTCACGGCCCATGCCGACCTGGTATCCGGGCTTGAACGGCGTGCCGCACTGGCGAAGGATGATCGCGCCGGCCTTGGCCTTCTGGCCGCCGTACAGCTTGACGCCACGGTACTGGGGGTTGGAGTCCCGCCCGTTCTTGGTGCTGCCCTGCCCTTTCTTGTGTGCCATGGCGATCCTCGATCTGTCTGGTCATCAGGTGCTCGGAAGGTCCGAGATTGGTCGAAACGACTAATCTTAGCCGATCCGTATCAATGGTCAATCCCGGGCGCATGCCGCGGCTTTCCGCCGAGCCTTGCCGGCCCGGGCCAGGCCGCCATGCGGCACATCGGGTCGATGAGCCCGCACTGCTGGATAAATGCCATGACCCAGTCCCGAAATGCGATGGCCCGGACCGTCTCCGTCATGACGGCGGCCGCGCTGCTCTTCGCGACGGCGGCCTGTCAGTCCGGGCCCTCGACGTCCCAGGGTGCGCCGCCGACCCCGGTGGCGAACGCCACGGTGAACCCGGGCACGGCCCCGGAGCCCGAGGCCGGATCCTTTATACAGACCGAGCCGCTCGAGATCGGCGAGGTGATCCGTCCGCGCGACCGGATCCTGTTCCTCGGCGACGAGCTGACTCAGCAGATGCACTACACGCGGGCGATCGCGACGGCGCTGCTGCCGCTGTACCCAAGGGGTGATCTGCGCTTCTTCAACGGCGGTCTGGACGGCGCCACGGCGGCCAGCCTGGGCGACCGCGCGGAAGAGCTGATCGAGCTGACCCGGCCGACGCTGGTCTTCGTCTGCCTCGGGCTGAACGACGCCGCGGCGACGCGCCCGGCCCGCGAGATCGAGGCCGGGTTCAGGACAGACCTCGCGGCGCTGGTCGAGCGGATCCGCGCGGCGCGGCGGCCTCGGGTGGTGCTGATCAGCCCGCCGCCGCTCGAGCGCGAGTCCTATTCGGCATCGAACGCGACGATCTACCGGCTTGCGATCGCGACGCGCGACGTCGCGGCGGCAGCCGGCGCGGGCTTCGTCGACATGCACGTCCCCATGAGCAAGGTCTACTCGAGCTCGACCACGGCGCTCACCTTCGACGGCCGGATGCCGACCGAGCAGGGGCACGTCATCCTCGCCAGCATCGTCCTCTACGGCATTGGCGTCGAGGCGGAGAAGCTCGATGCGGTCGGCTGGTCGCCGCTGCTGCCACTGAAGATGGGACAGATTCGCGGTGCGCTCGGTCTGCCGCTGCGCCCGGTGGAGCCCGTGGCGGCCACCCGCAGCCGGCGGCTCTACGAGAGCATGATCCAGTTCGATCAGCAGGTATTCCGGGCCTGGCGGCTCGAAAAGGGGGAGCGGCGCAGGGATGTGCTGACCCAGGCGGACGGCGACTGGAAAGCCGTGCGCGAAGCGCTCGCTCAATACCGATAAGTGTTTGAAATCAATGAAGATGTGGCGCCGGACGACCGGGTGGGGGCCCCCGGGGACGTTGGCCGTGCGCGATCGCTTCGCCCCCGTGGCCGGGCCGGTGCCGGTTCGCTCGAGGGAACTCGGGCGGGCGGGCGGCGATCCGTTGAGCGGAACCAGATTGTGGGCCGAATCGCTTGCAGGGCCGACCCTCGCATATTACACTCCGACCCCGGTTCGGAATTGCCGGACCGTCCGGCCGGTAAGCGCGGACCTGATCGTCGACCCCCACAACGCGTCGCCTCGCACCATCCCACGCGAAACGCGACACCTCGATTGACGGAGGCTGGCCTGTGCACAAGCGTTACACGCTCATCGCTACGTTCGTATGTCTCTGCGTGATCGCCGGACTCGGCTCTCGGTGGGGAAACGCGCACGAGCATACGTCGGCCGACCAGTTCGCGCAGGCTCTCGAGCTTCAGAATTCCGGCGACCTTGAAGAAGCGAAGAAGATGCTGCTTGCCGTGGATCCGGCGGATCTCGACAAGGACCAGCGCGTACGGCTCTGGCAAACGATCAAGGCGGTCGACCAGCGCCTCGTTGGGCAGACTGACCCTGCGCAGCTTCTCGATCAGGCGGAGCGGCAGGTCGAGGAAGGCAGGCTGATCGAGGCGGCACGCGACTACCACCGACTTGCATCGCACAAGCGCGCGAGCCCGGCGCAGCGGCGCGAGGCCAAGGCGCGACACGCGGAACTCTCGAAGTCGGTACTGCCGGTGCTCCGCGCCCGGCTCGACGAAGCGGAGGTCGACCGCAAGGCGGGGCGTTACGCGGACGCCGAGCGCAAGCTCGAGACGATCGCGACGACGGGCGTGGATCTCGGCTTCTTCGACAACCGGCGCCTGAAGCAGCAGCAGGCCGGCATTGCCGGACACCACGAGCAGATGTCGGTGATGGCGGTCTCCGCCGGTCAGGGCGACGAGGGCGAGGTGCCGCGCGTCGAGGGTGACGCGGAGTACGCGGTTGAAATCGATGTAGCGCAGCCGGACCGTCCCAGGGCCGCCGATCCGGAGCCGGCCCCCCGGCCGGAGCCCGTGATCGAGAAGGCGCCCGATCCGGTCGTCGAGGCGCCCCCGGCGAAGGATCCGACGCCGCGCGTCGAGGACATGCTGGGCGACGATGTCGAGCTGATCACCGAGGGAGGCGTCGTGCAGGTCGAGACGCGCCCCGCGGCGCCCGCGGCGCCCGCGGCGAAGGACGAGGCGCCCGCGCGACAGCCCGTCGTCGAGCCCGTGCCGGTGGTCGAAATCTCCGAGCCGACTCCCGTCCGGATCATCGAGGAGCCTGTGGTGATCGAGTCCGCCTCGGCGCCGGCCGTGCCGGACCTTATCGAGCGTCTCAAGAAGCTCGAGGCGCAGCGCCGGCTGTCCGAGGGCCGCCAGGCCGAGCTGCGCAAGGAATACGCGGTCGCGCGCAGGAAGTTCGAGAAGGCCGCCGAGCTCGACCCGGCCAGCGAGGAGGTCCAGGCCGCGCTCGAGCGGGCGAAGGCGCGCGGCACGACGGCCTCGGGGCCCCGGAACGTGCTCGATCGCCAGATTCAGCAGGAGGGCCTGGAGCGTCAGAACGTCTACGCCGAGTTCGAGCAGCTGATGAAGCAGGCGAGCGACCTGCTCGTCAAGCGCAGCTTCAACCAGGCGCAGGAGGCGGTGCAGCAGGCTAAGAGCGTGCTCGACAGCCGCCAGAGCATTCTGCCGCAGGAGGACTACAGAAATCGGCGCAACCGCGCCGAGGTGCTGGACGCCGAAATCGACGCCAGGCAGCGCGAGACCGAAGCGAAGCAGATGCTGGAGGTCGAGGAAGCGAAGGCCCAGGCCGAGCGCGAGCTGCGCGAGAAGGAGGAGATGGACCGCGATCGCGAGGTGGATCGCCTCCTGCGGCGCGCGATCGAGTTCCAAATGGAGCTGCGGTTCGACGACGCGCTCGCGGCAGTAAACCAGGCGCTGTTCCGCGACCCGAACAACGAGGCCGCGATGGCGCTCAAGAGCATGATCGAGATTCACCAGCAGACCGACCTGACCCGCCGGATGCGGGAAGAGCGGGCGATGCAGGTCACGCGCCACAGCACCGAGAACCTCGAGGCGACGATTCCGCCGACCGAGATCATGGTCTACCCGACCGACTGGGTGCGCATCACCCGGGATCGCTGGCTGGCCAGCGGCGAGGACTCCGCCGACACCCGGATCAACAACGAGGTGAAGCTCAAGCTGCGCAAGCCGATCCCGATCAACTTCGACGCGAATCCGCTGCTCAGCGTGATCGAGTTCTTCCGCACGACGACGGGCGTCAACTTCTACGTCAACTGGAACGCCCTGCGCGACGACGCCAGCGTCGACGAGGAGACGCCGATCACCCTGACGCTCAGCGACATTCCGGCGTCCGACGCCCTGGACCTGGTGCTCCGGCAGATCTCGACCGACGTGGAGCCGGTGCAGTACAGCATCATCAAGGGCATCGTGCAGGTTTCGACCAAGCGCGAGCTGACGACGACGACCGTCATTCGCAGCCACAACATCCGTGACCTGCTCATCCAGGTGCCCGACTTCCGCAACGCCCCCGAGTTCGACCTGAACTCGGCCCTGAGCAACACCAGCAGCGGTGGCTCCGGCGGCGGCAGCAGCAGCGGGGGCGGCAGCAGCGGCGGCGGGAGCAGCAGCGGCGGTGGCGGCGGTGGTTCCGGCGGCTCGATCAACGTCTTCGGCGACTCCGACTCCGACGACGAGGAAGAGGACCTGCTGACCCGCGAGGAGCTGGTCGAGAACATCTCCGAGCTGATCCGCAGCAACGTCGGCGACCCGGACGAATGGCTTGCGGCCGGCGGCGAGGTCAGCAGCCTGACCGAGCTCAACGGCACCCTCATCGTCAAGACCACGCCGGACAGCCACATCGAGGTCGAGAAGCTGCTCGCGGAGCTTCGCCAGCAGCGCGCCCTGCAGATCTCGGTCGAGGCGCGGTTCCTGCTCGTCGACCAGAACTTCCTCGAGGAGGTCGGGGCCGACGTCGACATCATCGTCGACACCGGTTCCAACTTCGGCCCCCTGGTCATCAGCCAGGATTCGTTCGGCATCACCGGATCGCCCTCGACGGGCCTGCCGGGGTCCTTCCTTGCGGCGACCGGCGGCGACGCGGCCGCGGCTGCGGGTGAAGCCGGCGACGCCCTGGAAGGCCTGACGACCGGCAGCGGCCGCGCGCTGGATCTCAGCGTCAGCTACCTCGACGACATCGCGGTGAACCTGCTCGTTCGCGCCACGCAGGCGCACCGGCGCTCGATCAGCCTCACGGCCCCGCGCCTGACGCTGATGAACGGCCAGCGGGCGTTCGTGCTCGTGGCCCAGCAGATCACGTTCATCAGCGACGTCGAGCCGGTCAGCGACGGCATCGGCTTCGACCCGACGCTCAGCGTCGTCTCCTCGGGCGCCGTGCTCGAGGTCGAGGCGACCGTCAGCGCCGATCGGCGCTACGTCACGCTCACGACCGAGCCGCGCCTGGCTCGCGTGAACCAGCCGATCCGCCGCATCCCGCAAACCGGCGTCTTCAACATCGACGAGATCCTCGGCGACGACAACCAGGACGGCGGCGCTGACCAGGGCTCGGTGCTGTTGAGCACGTTCATCGAGGCGCCCGAGATCGAAATTACCGAGATCAAGAGCACGATCAGCGTGCCCGACAAGGGCACCCTGCTCATGGGCGGCCAGCGCCTGGTCGGCGAGATCGAGGTGGAGGCGGGCGTGCCGGTGCTGTCGAAGGTGCCGCTGCTCAACCGGATCTTCACCAACCGTTCCAGCGTCAAGGACGAGCGCACGCTGCTGATCCTGATCAAGCCGACGATCATCATTCAGAGCGAGCAGGAAGACCAGAATTTCCCCGGACTGCGCGAGAATCCGGAGGAGTACGGACTCGACAGTCGGTTTACTTATTAGGCGCAGGACCGGCGCTTGGGCGGGGAGAAGACTAAGCTATGAGTCAATAAGCCAATCGTTTTTTGCCATGTCGGACGCGACTTCCAACGCGCGTCCGAATTGACAAATGACGATTGGCTAATGACTAATAGCTTCATCTAATTTAATGGCCGGGTTCTCCCGGCCCGAAGTCCAGCAGGGCAAGGACCGCGATCATCGCCGCGGTCTGGACGGCGACCAGCACCGCCTGCCACGGCGCGAGCGTCGTGAACATCACGCCGCCGAGGCTCGTGGCGAGCGTGATCAGCCAGATCAGCGCGACTGCGGCGGGGCGGCTCATGCCCCGGCGGACGAGGCGATGCGAGAAGTGGTTCTGGTCGCCGACGAAGGGGCTGCGACCCGCGCGCAGGCGCACCACGCAGACGCTGATCAGGTCGTAGAGGGGGACCGCCATCACCACGAGCGGCATGAGCACCACGTACCAGTGGGTGTCCGTGGCGATCCGGGTGTCCGGATTGAAGTACGTCGTGCGGATGCTGATCACCGCGAGCAGCATCCCGACGACGAGCGAGCCGCCGTCCCCCATGTAAAGGCGCGCGCGGGGATAGTTGAACGCAAGGAATCCGACCAGGGCGCCCAGGAGCAGCGCGCACAGCGAGGCGACGAACCATTGCTGGCCGATCAGCGTCGCCGCGAGGTACGTCGCCGCGATCACGGCGCTGACGCCTGCGGCGAGCCCGTCCATGTTGTCGAGCATGTTGACGGCGTTGGTGATGGCAACCATCCACAGGCACGAGATCGCGATGCTGGCGGCGATGCCCGGCGCGCCGTACGTCTCGAGTAGCTCGAAGATGCGGATGTCGAGCGGACCGGCGAGGATCGCGGCCACCGTGAACTGGGTCAGCAGCTTGATCCGCGGCCCGAGGCTGCGCCGGTCGTCGACGAGCCCCAGGAC